>DASXQO010000134.1:0-6547 GCA_036507115.1 Candidatus Eiseniibacteriota bacterium
GCGCTGCTGTTCAAGGATCTGGCAACGCTCCGGTCCGACGCGCCCCTGTTCCGCGATGTCGATGAGCTCAAGTGGCGCGGTCCCACCGATGCGTTTGCCGCGCATGCGGAGCGCCTTGGAGACGCTCGCCTGTACCCGCGCGCCGTTAGGGCACCTGTCGCTTAGAGCGTTTAGAGCGGTCGTATTTCCGGAGTCGTCACTCTTCCACCACCCGAGGAGGTACTCGTGACCGCACCGAGCATCGTCGTGAAGTGGTCGACCTGGGCCCCGCAGTTGCGGAGCGTTCTCCGCATCGTCGCCGCGTTCATGTTCATCACATCCGGCACGATGAAGCTCTTCGCGTTCCCGGCCGGGATCCCGCCCGACGGCGGCACGGTCCCGTTGATGTCCCAGATGGGGCTCGGGGCCATCCTCGAGGTGTTCGGCGGGGGCCTGGTACTCCTCGGCCTGTTCGCCCGCCCGGTCGCCTTTCTCCTGTCGGGCGAAATGGCTGTCGCCTACTTCCAGTTCCACGCCCCCCAGGGCTTCTGGCCAACGATGAACGGCGGTATCCCCGCCGCGCTCTACTGCTTTGTCTGGCTCTACTTCTCGGCCGCCGGCGCCGGCCCCTGGAGCCTCGACGCCAAGCGGGGAAACAGCCTTCGAGTAAGCGCCGCAAGCACTTAGCGGCTTCGGTCTGAAAATATCGCGCGGGGTGTCGATCTCGCGGGGCATCGTTCGTCATACTTGTGGAGCGAGGGTTCACACCCGGCCGAGAGGGTCCGGGGGCCCCGCTCTCAACTCGAAATCAGAGGGAGATGAACAATGCGATTCATGGTGCTGGTTAAGGCGAACAAGGACTCCGAGGCGGGCGTCCTTCCGGACAAGAAGATCCTCACCGAGATGGGAAAATTCAATGAAGAGCTTGTGAAGGCTGGGGTGATGCTCGCGGGCGAGGGGCTCTGGGCGAGCTCGAAGGGCGCGCGCGTCCGGTTCAACGGAGCGAAGCGGACCGTGACCGACGGACCCTTCGCCGAAACGAAGGAGCTGGTCGCCGGTTTCTGGATGTGGAAGGTGAAGTCGAAGGAAGAGGCGATCGAGTGGCTCAAGCGCGCTCCGTTCCAGGAGGGTGAGGTCGAGATCCGCCAGGTGTTCGAAACGGAGGACTTCGGTCCCGCGCTCACCCCCGAGCTCCGCGAACAAGAGGAGCGGCTGCGGGCACAGACAGGTGCCAAGCGGTAGCCGCTTTTCCGAGACACACTCCCGCGAAAACTGGATCGGAATTCGAAACCCGGAAGGAGAACCGCCGTGCGATTCATGATCATCGTGAAGGCCACCAGAGATTCGGAAGCCGGCGTCATGCCGAAAGAAGCGCTCATTGCGGAAATGACGAAGTATCACGAGGAGCTTCAGAAAGCCGGCGTGCTTCTCGACGCCTCCGGACTTCAGGCGAGCTCGAAGGGCTGGCGCATCAAGTATTCCGGAGGGAAGCGCACCGTGATTGACGGCCCCTTTACCGAGGCGAAGGAGCTGATCGCCGGCTACACGCTCATCGAGGTGAAGTCGAAGGAAGAGGCGCTGGAATGGGCCAGGCGCTTCCCCAATCCCGCCGTCGACGGCAAGGAAGGCGAGATCGAGGTTCGCCAGCTGTTCGAGCTGGAGGATTTCGGTCCCAGCGAGGCGATCGAGCGCTTTCGCGAGCTGGGGGTCGGGGCGAGAAAGTAGGACGGGCGCCGGTCGGGACGGCCGGTGGAAGCCAACAACGGGCGGGGCCGCGAAGCGGTGCCCGCCGGAACCAGGGAAAGGAAGCCGCCATGCAAAAAATCGCCCCATGCTTGTGGTTCGACAAGAAGGCCGAAGAGGCCGCGAAGTTCTATGTGTCGATTTTCAAGAATTCCAAGATCGGAGCCATCTCCCGCTATGGAGAAGAAGGGGCAAAGGTCTCCGGAATGCCCAAAGGGACGGTAATGACCGTCACCTTCCAGCTCGACGGGCAAGAGTTCATGGCGTTGAACGGCGGCCCGCAATTCACCTTCTCACCCGCCATATCGTTCATGGTGAATTGCAAGACGCAGCAAGAGATCGATGAGCTGTGGGAGAAACTCTCAGAAGGCGGAGCAAAGGAAGTGTGCGGCTGGCTCCGAGACAAATATGGTGTGTCCTGGCAGATCGTTCCGACGGTTTTGGGCGAGATGATGCAGGACAAGGACACCGAGAAAACCGAAAGAGTCATGAAGGCAATGCTTCAAATGAAGAAACTGGACATAGAGACCTTGAAGCAGGCGTATACGGCAGTAAACGTATAGAGCACCCTTCGACGCGTCGGAGCCGTGCTCGCGGGCTTGCGTCGAGGGGCTGAAGATGGTGTGATCGGAAGCCGTGACGGCTACCGATACCCATCCTGCGATCGACGCGGTCTTTCGGATCGAATCACCGAGGCTCATCGCCGGTCTCGCGCGGATCGTACGCGACGTCGGCCTCGCCGAGGAGCTTGCGCAGGACGCACTCGTCGTAGCACTCGAACGGTGGCCTGAGACGGGCATCCCGGACAATCCGGGCGCCTGGCTCATGGCCACCGGGAAGCATCGAGCGATCGACCAGCTTCGTAGAAGCAAGCGGCTCGAGCGAAAGCACGAGGAGCTGGGTCGCGAGATCGACGCGCGGCAGGATACGACGGTGCCGGATCTCGACGCCGCGGTCGACGATGATATCGGCGACGACCTCCTGCGCCTCATGTTCACGGCCTGCCACCCGGTTCTCTCCACCGAGGGGCGCGTCGCGCTGACGCTCCGCCTGCTCGGGGGTCTGACGACCGAGGAAATCGCGCGCGCATTCCTCGTTCCGGAGCCGACCGTCGCTCAGCGGATCGTTCGGGCGAAGCGGACCCTCGCCGAGGCGCGCGTCCCCTTCGAGGTTCCCCGCGGGGCCGATCGCGCCGCCCGTCTGTCGTCGGTGCTCGAGGTCCTCTACCTCGTGTACAACGAGGGCTACTCGGCGACCGCCGGGGGCGACTGGATGCGACCCGCGCTCTGCGAGGACGCGCTACGACTCGGCCGAATCCTGGCCGGGCTCGCGCCTCATGAGCCGGAGGTCCACGGCCTCGTCGCCCTCATGGAGATCCAGGCGTCGCGCCTGGGAGCGCGGATCGGGCCGTCTGGAGAGCCCATCCTTCTTCTCGATCAAGACCGCGCGCGTTGGGATCCGCTTCTCATCCGCCGAGGGCTCGCCGCGCTGACGCGCGCCGAGGAGCTCGGCGGAACGGGCGGTCCGTACACGCTGCAGGCCGCGATCGCCGCCTGTCACGCGCGAGCGCGCACTCCGGCGGAGACCGACTGGGCGCGCATCGTGGGGCTCTACGGGACGCTTGCCGAGCTCACGCCGTCCCCGGTCGTGGAGTTGAATCGTGCGGTCGCTCTCGCAATGCTGTTCGGTCCGGCGGCCGGCCTCGAGATCGTGGATGCGCTGACCTCCCAACCGACACTCGAGGGCTACCACCTCTTGCCGAGCGTGCGCGGCGACCTCCTCGCAAAGCTCGGCCGCTTCGACGAGGCCCGCGCGGAGTTCGAGCGCGCGGCGTCGCTCACCCGAAACGCTCGCGAGCGCAAGCTGCTGCTGGAGCGCGCTGCGTCGTGCCCGCGCGCCTGACGGTGCGCTGGCCCGATACGGCCAGGCGCCTCGGCGGGGCAAGCGCCTCGGGGGCTTCCGTATCGTCTTCCTGGCCGGGATCGGGGGAGAACCGGGTTGACTTCGGGGTACAGAATCGATAGCGTAGCTCGGCGTTGACGCCTGCAAACCTACAATCACCCATGACCCCGTCCAACCACGTGCCCCGGAAGAGAATCGCCCTCTGCGGCCTCATTGCAATATTCGTCCTGACCGGGACGATCCGGGCTCAATCCGACCCGAAGAAAGCAGCGAATCCGCCCGAGCGGGCAGGATCGGCCGCGCGGCCGTCGACGGCCACGCCCCTCGCCGTCGTCACCGTCGAAGAAGCCCTTCAGCTAACGAAAAAATCGCCGAAAGATCCAAGTGCCTATCTGGCGCTCGGCGGGGCCTACCGCCGGGCCGGCCGCCCCCAGGATGCCGCGGACGCGTTCAAGAAATTGGTGGCCCTGGATCCCAATAATTCAACGGGACATGTGAGTCTCGGCGCGGCCTACATGGACCTCAAACGCACGGACGATGCCGAACGCGAATTCCGGAAAGCGCTCAAATTGAATCCCGGCGACCCCGCGGCGCACCTCAACATGGGGAACTACTACCTCGCGAAGGGACGCCGCGACGACGCGCTCAGCGAGTTCCGGAAGGCGACCGAGTTGAAGCCCCCGCTCGCGGACGGGTGGGTCAGCATCGCGCTCATCGAGGCGGAGCTGGGAAAGACGGACGAGGCGACGCAGGGCTACCGGAAAGCCCTCAGCATCGATTCGACGAACGTGCGCGCGCTCACGAATCTGGCAAACGCGGAGTACTCGCAGGGAAAGATCACGGAGGCGACTTCGCTGTATCGCAAGGCGCTCCGATACGACCCGAGGAACCAGGAAGCGAACTACAACTTCGGCGTCGCGTTCGCGGACGCTCAGATCTTCAAGCAGGCGCTCTCGTACTGGAAGCGCGTCGTGGAGATCGATTCCACGACGAACGTCGCGGAGAACGCGAAGAGCAGCATTCAGATCCTTGAGGATTTTCTCAGCCAGCAAGGCAAAGAGATCCAGCAACCTCCGACAGGAGTAACCGAGAAGCACGAGAGACAGTAGCTTCCGCCGCTCCCGAGAACCCGGCTTGGGCCATGTCCCTAGGAGGCACGGACTCATGGTGACACGCCCCGCACGCTGTACTCTAGCTCTCGCGGCCACGGCATTCCTTCTCTCGACCGGCTGCGCCTCCCACGGACGGCCTCGCGCCGCCTCGGAGCGCGCCGCCGAGGCTCCCGCTCCCGAGAAAACGCTCACGCGCCAGCAGGAGGCGCGGCGCAATGTCGAGGCGGGGAACCAGCTTTTCAAGCGTGGGCAATACGACGAGGCGGAGCACATGTTCCGGCTCGCGCTGGAGGCGGATCCCGCGTCGCTGGAAGCGGTTGCAGGCCTGGGCCGCGTCGCCGTCCAGCGCGGGCAGTACTCGGAGGCGGTGCCGCTCCTGGAACGGGCGACCCGGGTATCGAGCCAGATCGTATCGGCGTTCCAGGCGCTCGGCGACGCTTACGCGGCGACAGGAGACGTGGAGCGGGCTGCCGCTGCCTACCGGCAGGCGGTGGCGCTTGCGCCGGGGGACCTCGACTCGCGCCTCATGCTTGCGCGATCGCTGACGGAAATCGGCGAGTACTCCGAAGCGGAGGA
Organism: Candidatus Eiseniibacteriota bacterium; assembly: GCA_036507115.1. GTDB lineage: Bacteria > Eisenbacteria > RBG-16-71-46 > SZUA-252 > SZUA-252 > WS-7. The sequence continues at coordinate 5,313 of DASXQO010000134.1, forward strand.
CATCTGCTCGCGGGCCATAAAGATCGCCCGCGAGGACCCGGTTCGGCTGTCGCGCGCGCACCAGGGGTTGGGGGAGGTCTATTCGAGGCAAGGCAATAGCCCGGCGGCCATGTCGGCCTATTACAAGGCGGCGGAGCTGAACCCGCGCGACGTGGAGGTGACCCGGGGGCTGGCGAACTGCGCGATCCGCGCGGGGCTCTATGCCGAAGCGGCGGCGGCCTATACGAAGCTCCTGCAACTCGCCCCGCTCGATTTGTCGGCGAAAAAGCAGCTTGCGTGGGTAAACTTCAAACTGGAGCGGTTCCCGCTCGCGATCACCCATTACGAGGCGATCCGGGATTCGCTCGGAACCGTCGATCGGTATTACCTCGCGCAGGCATACGCGAAGTCCAACAAGGTAGACCGCGCAGTCGAGCAATTCCGCGAAGTGGTTCGGCTGGACAAGGAGAATTACAAGGGGGTTTACTGCAACATGGCGTACGTGTATTACGACGCGAACCGGTACGAGAGCGCGATCCGGATCGCCCTCGAAGGGCTCGCGGCGGACAGCACCAGCGCCTGCCTGCACTTCTGCTGGGCGCAGGCGCTCGACAAGCTGGGCCGCCATAAGGACGCAATTCCGGTCTTCGAGGCGGCCCTGGAAGACCCCGCGTACGCAGATGCCGCCAAGCGGGAGCTGGAGCGGCAACGTCGCATCGTGCGACTGCTCCAATCGAAGTAGCGCCCGCTCAAGGGCGGCAACCCACACCGAGGAGGATTCGATGTTTTCGAAGAATGTGCGAAGTGCGTTGTTGAGCGCGGCCCTGGGCATGTTCCTGATCGGCACCGCGTGGGCGGACGATGCGACGACGAAGTCGCCGGCCGCGGCTCCGGAGGCGCAAAAGCCCGCGGCGAAGGCCGCGAAGCCCGCGGCAAAGCCGACGGCGAACGAGGTGGCGGTCATGGAGACCTCGAAGGGACGCATGGTGGTCGAGTTCTGGGAGAAGGACGCGCCGCAGACGGTCGCGAACTTCAAGAAGCTCGCGCGCCAGGGCTACTTCGACGGCACGGGGTTTCACCGGATCATCAAGGGGTTCATGATCCAGGGGGGCGACCCGAAGTCCAAGAACGCGAACGCGTCGGACCTCGGGACCGGCGGCCCCGGCTACACGGTCAAGGACGAGTTCAATTCGCATCCGCACGTCAAAGGGGTCCTCTCGATGGCGAACACGGGCACGCCGAATTCGGCGGGCTCC
>DASXQO010000135.1:0-2080 GCA_036507115.1 Candidatus Eiseniibacteriota bacterium
TCCGACCGCGGCACCTTCTCGATCGTGGCGTACGACTCGGTCACCCAGGAGCTGGGTGTGGCCGTGCAGTCCAAGTATTTCAGCGTGGGCACCGACGTCCCCTGGGCGGAAGCGGGCGTGGGCGCCGTCGCGACCCAGGCCCGCGTCGACCCTTCCTTCGGACTCAAGGCGCTCGGGCTCCTGCGCACCGGCCTCCGCGCGTCCGAGGTGCTGCGCGCCCTTGCCGCGAACGATTCCGCGTGGGACTCGCGCCAGCTCGGGATCGTGGACGCCCGCGGGGGAGTCGCGAACTGGACGGGCGGGAAGTGCCTCGACTGGGCGGGGGGTGAGACCGGCGTCGATTTCGTGTGTCAGGGGAATATCCTCGCCGGCCCGGCCGTCGTCGCGGGGATGGCGAAGGCCTACCGGGCGACCCAGGGAGAGATGGCCGGGCGGCTCCTCGCGGCCCTCGAGGCCGCGCAGGCGGCGGGAGGCGACAAACGGGGCATGCAATCCGCGTCGCTCCTCGTAGTCCGGCCGAGCGTCTCGCGCCCGCAGTTCACCCAGCGCTACGTGGATCTCAGAGTCGAAGACCACAAGACGCCCATCAAGGAGCTGCGCAGGCTGCTCGAGATCCAGGAGGGATTCCACGGCGCGGACAACCACTTCTACTACGCGGAGCAATACGACGCGGCGGGAAAGACCGATCTCGCGGCTCGTGAGCGGGAACGCGTGGCGGAGATCCTTCGCCGCGCGCTGGCGCGCAGGGAGCGGGATGCCTCCATGCTGAACGGGCTCGCGTGGGCCTGCGCGACGCATGACCTGTATCTGGGGGACGCGCTCAAGGCAGCCGAGCGCGCTGCCTCGCTCGAGCCGCGGAACGTGGATATCCTGGACACGCTCGCCGAGCTCTACTTCCGGCAGGGCAACGTGACGAAGGCGATCGAGGTCGAATCGCGCGCCGCGACGATCGACCCGAAGAGCCAGTATTTGAAAGATCAAATCGAGCGCTTCCGCAAGGGAAGCAAGGGATGAGGTAGCGCGCGTGCCCATACGAACCTCTCGATCAAACCTCATGGCGGCGGCGTTCGCGTCAGCGGCGGCGGTGGTCGCCGTTCTCGCGTTTCCCGCCGGGGCAACCTTCTCGATCGTCGCCTACGACTCGATGACCCAGGAGCTGGGGGTGGCGGTCCAGTCGCGCGCCTTCAGCGTCGGGATGGCGGTTCCGTGGGCCGAGGCGGGCGTTGGCGCGATCGCGACGCAGGCTTCGACCAACGAGACGTTCGGCCCCGCCGGGCTGGTGCTCCTCCGCTCGGGGAAGCCGGCGCCGGAAACGATGCGGACGCTCCTCGACGCCGATTCGGGAAGCGCGCACCGGCAGATCGGCGTCGTGGACGCGCGCGGGAGAAGCGCCAACTTCACGGGCAAGCTCTGCTCCTCCTGGGCGGGCGGCATCACGGGCCCCGGGTACGCGATCCAGGGAAATATCCTGGCGGGCGAAGCGGTGGTGAAGGGGATGGAGCGGGCCTTTCTCGATACCAAAGGGGAACTGGCGGAGCGGCTCCTGGCCGCGCTCGTCGCGGGACAGGCCGCGGGTGGGGACAAGAGGGGAATGGAATCGGCGGCGATCGTGGTCGTGCGGCCGAGCGACCAGTACCCCGAGTACCGCACGCGGTACGTGGATCTCCGCGTCGAGGACCACAAGGACCCGATCAACGAGCTGATCCGCGTCTACCGGCTCCTCGAAGGACAGCGCCTCGCGGAGGCTCACATCCGCTACGCCGAGTTCTATGAGAAAGCGGGGAAGAAGGAGCTGGCCCGTATCGAGCGCGAGCGCGTCGCGGAGTCGCTCGCCCACGCACTCGCCCGCAAGGACGTCGATGCGTCCACGCTGAACGGCCTCGCCTGGATCTGCGCCACGAACAACGTCCATCTCGAGGAGGCGCTCAAAGCCGCCGAGCGGGCCGCGGCGCTCGAGCCGAAGAGCGCGGAGATACTCGACACGCTCGCGGAGGTCTACTACCGTAACGGGAACGCGGCGAAGGCCGTCGAGGTGGAGACCCAGGCCCTTTCCTACTCCCCCGACGACCAGTACCTGAAA
>DASXQO010000136.1:0-38115 GCA_036507115.1 Candidatus Eiseniibacteriota bacterium
CCGGGCCGCCCGGATCCGACGGAACGCAGCGTCCTCGGACAGCCGCAACTCGTCCACGCAATAGGCAAACATCGACGAATGCCCGGCCGGGGCATAGAGCCTCCGGGCATCCATCTCGGCGATGTGGGCCAGCAGCGCCGCCGTATTGGAGCGATCCTGCGCGACCAGCTCCACCAAGTCACGAACGAGAACGGCATCACCGACATGGGAAAGCGAATAGCTCTGCATGAGAAGCACCTCCTCTCGGGGCGGTCCCGCCGAGTCCGACACTTCTCTGTTGGGGGTGCTTTCCTTGTACCACGAGGGTTTCCGGAGCTCGTGCGGGGCCGGAGGAGACGCGATCGGCGCACATGTCAATGCCCGGCGATCCATGCGCGCCATCGTGGCTTCTGCGGCACACCTCGGGTTCCAGAGCGATTCGGGCGAGGAGAAGCGACGCGTGGGGCGATGCGGCATCAGAAATCGTCAAGAGAAAAATTTGCGATCGATCGCTCTTTTCGACCGCGGGGCCGCGGGCAGAAGCTCAAGATCCAGGATGGCGAGGCGACGATCTACGTCTGGCTCGACGTGAAGCAGTAGAGGCAAAGCAGCGAGGCAGCTCTAGCTGGTAAGCTGTGTGAATGCCGCGACCCGCCGTAGTACTGAGCATTCTCGCTCTCGGCCTCGCCTCGTTCGCTACATTCAGCCTACGGGCCGCCTACGGCCAGTCTCCCCCTAAGCAGAGACCTGCCGAGACGCCGGTGGAGATGATGGTTCCTTACGAGGCGCCTCCCTGGCATACCGACCTCCAGACTACCAAGTCCGTTGTTTCGGAAATGGTCCGTGATTTGGCGCAGGTGCGATTCGGGGTACCGTTCCCGGATTCGGTGCCGGCGCGGTCGGACTGCACCGCCTTCCGTGGGGGCGACTACACCATGTCGGAGGACGAATATTGGGTCTTTCTCTGCCGGAGCGTCCGTGCCAACGCTTTCCGGACCGATTTCATCTACATGCTGGGAGAGGACACTCTCGACTAAGGCAAGAACTTCTCCGGGTGCTTGATCTTCTCGGGGAGGTACGTGTCGATGACGTAATTCAGCCCGTGAGCGGCCAGCGCCTGCTGCTCGGCGCGGACCCCCATCGAGACGAGATGCTCGATCGCTTTGGCCCACTCCTTGTGATGCAGGAAGAAGGGGTCGTTCTTCAACGCGTCCTTCGCCCGCTTCACGTCCACTTCCTTCAAAGGATGCGTGGGTAGCTTGTAGTCGATGATGTCCTGGGGCGTGATTCCCAGAAACCGCGCCTGCGGCACGCAGAAGAACTCGTTGATGTGCGCCGCGTTTCCCGAGCCCACCTTGAACGTCCGGTAGATGTTGCTGATCCCGTAGGGATCGCCGTCCACGAAGACGTAGACGGGGATCTTCTTCGTGTCCGCGAGCCTCCGGATGAACCGCCGGCACGCGCGCGTCGGAACCCCTCCCATCGAGACCAGGATGCAGTTGGCCTTCTTCCAGTAGCCGTGCTTGACGAGACGCTGGAACATCCCCGCGGTCTCGATCACTAGAATGAACTTGGCCTCGGTCTCGAATTTCAGGACCTCGACCGAGATCGGGATGGAGTAGGCGCCCGAGCCGAACTTGGTGCAGTCGATCCGGATCGGCTTGCCGGTGTTGGGATCCTTGTCGATCACGATCAGATTTCCCGCGACGTCGCCCCCCTTCTCCTCGGGGACGAATCCGAGCTGCTCGCGGTTCACCTCGAAGAGCGCCTCCACGTCGTCCATCACCGTGTCCGATTCCGTCTGCTCCAAGAATCGAGCCTCGTCCCAGTTCTTCGAGACGTAATAAGCTTCCCGCTTCGTCGCGATGTCCTCCGTCTCGACGAGCGTCTTGGAGAGCGCCATCATGCGCAGAGTCTGCGCGAACGTCTTCACGGTGTTCACCGTCAGGGTCCGCTCCTTCTTCCGCCCGCGGATCTCGAAATAGCCTTCCTTCTCGAGGTACCGCACGTTCGCGAGGGAGCGGATCGGGAACCGAAGCGAGGGCTTCTTCCTTTTCAAGATGGACTCCTCTACCCCCTTCGCCTCCTTTTTGATCTTGGGGACGACGTTCTCACTCATTTTTCCTGCTCCGTTCCAGGGTGTCTTTCAGGGTCGCGCAGACTTTCTCCTTACGCTTGTCGTCGATGCCGAGGATTTCCTGGAGCGCGATCCCGATATGGGGAATGTATTTCTCGATGTACGAGCGCTTCTTCTCGGCGTCCGCTTCGCGCAGGCCGCGGCGGATGTAGAGCCCCAGCTTCCGGCCCACATCCTGAAGCGCGAGCCGGATCTCCTTCATGATCTCGGGATAGGAGGCGACCGCTTCCTTGCTCTCCGACGTGAACGGCACCCAGACCGAGGCAATGTGGACCATCAGGACCATCGGCGCCGTGGGCAAGGCGCCCCGCGCCTGCTGAATCCCATAGTTCTTCCACGTGGTCGAGACCACCGCCTTGGTGACCGCGCAGGCGGACTGCTGGTAGAGGAGCGGCACCCGGTTCGCGAATCGCAGCATCGTGATCAGCTCGTCCGCGGGAAGATGGCCGCCCCCGTACGCGAGAGCGGCCTCGATCAGGAACGGGTTCCCGCGATAGACCGCGGGGCTCCGCGAAGTCGCCGCATAGAAATCCGCCGTGACCTGCTTCTTCAGCCCCTCGAGCATCAGCTCGTCGCCGATCGGCGAGAGCACGTTCGATTGCGGGGCCATGAGCTTCGCCGCCTGGATCGCGGTGTAGAGCGCCTGCGCCTGCTCGCGCGCCGCTTTGGGAGGGGACATCGTGAGCGGCAGGCCCGCCGCCTTCACGATCCCCTCCGCGACGGGGCCGCTCACGCGCGAGAACTCGCCATGGAGAAACGAGGTGATGTTCCGCGCTTTCGTCTCGTGCAGCATCTTGAGGAGTATCCCCAGCTCGATGCCGTGCGGATGCGGCTTGATCTCGAGCGGCGCCTTGGGAAGCTCCTTCGCCACCCGCGGATACTCGTGGCGCTCGCCGTCGGGCGCCACGTACGAGATCTGGGCGTGCGGGTTCGCGATCGCGGTCTGCTCGACGTAGCCGTCCACCGAGTGACGGCCCTTCTTGTAGGTCGCCTCGATCTCCAGCTCGACCCTCGTCCCGTGTTCGACGGCTCTCGGGACCGCCCGCTTCTCCCCCTCGGGTCCGGGTTCCTTCCAGTCCAGCTCCCGGTCGGATACGACGACCGGCTGGTTTCGCTTGGTATCGACCTGGATCTCGAACTCGTGCGCCGGCTTGTTCGGCCCGATTCGAGAGACGATGCGGATCGGCTTCCCCGTCGTGAGCTGGCCGTACATGCCTGCCGCCGAGATTCCGATCCCCTGCTGGCCGCGCGCCTGACGCAGCGTGTGGAACTTCGAGCCGTAGAGGAGCTGCCCGAAGATCCGTGGGATCTGGGCTTTCACGATACCGGGGCCGTTGTCCTGGACCACCACGCGATAGCGCGTCTCGGAGATCTCGGAGATCACGATTACCAAGTCCGGCATGATGCCCGCTTCTTCACAGGCATCCATGGCGTTGTCGACGGCTTCCTTGACGGTCGTGAGGAGGGCCTTCGCGGGGCTGTCGAAACCGAGGAGATGGCGGTTTTTGGTGAAGAACTCGCTGACCGAGATCTCACGCTGGCGGGCCGCCAGGTCGGTGGCGGTGAGTCGAACGATGGGTTTGGGAGCGCGAACGATGGGTTTGGGAGCGCTCTTCTTGACACTCCGATCCGGTCTCTCTTTCCGGGCGGTACCCTGTCGTTGTGCCATGGCCCTCCTAGTGGTCGGTCGTGGACGTTTGGTTCTAAACCGCCGAGAATCTACCCGCTTCCCCATGGCGGCGGCTACCTATTTGCTACCTGGCCCCCAAAAGGGCCGTGACGCTTCACTCCCCAAACTCCCTCCAAGCGCGTCGTTTGACCGCGATCCGGCGACGCCGGAATTGCAGTGGCACATGCCTTGCGATTCGTCTCACCGCCGAAACCATTCTAACCACCCCATCGTGAGGTGTAGCAGTGACCAGGCCCAAGAGCCCGACGAGAACCCTGACTTCCATCCTCGTCGAGGGCGGAATCGTGACCGAATCCCAGGTCGAGCAGGCGCTCGCCCGCCAGCGCGAGACCGGAAGCCTGATCGGGGAGACGCTCGTCGAGCTCGGCTTCACGTCCGAGGAAAACATCGGTTGGGCGCTTTCGAAGCAGCTCGGCATCCCCTATGTGGACGTGCGCCCCGAGGCGATCGACGCGGAGCACGTGCGCCGCTTCCCGGAAGCGGTGCTGCGTAGGATTCAGGCCGTGCCGCTCTTCGGCTCCCGGAGCGAGCTCACGGTGGCCATGGCCGATCCCACCGACCAGGACGCCGTGGTAGAGCTGCGGCGGATCGTCGGCGGCGCGCTCTCGCTCGTCATCGGCTCTCCCGGCTCGCTGCGCAGGGCGATCGACGCGGTCTACGGCGTGAGCAAGGAGCCCGCGGCCAAGGCGGAGCGGGTCGCTTCGGTCGCTCCTCCCGAGGACGGCGGGCAAGAGACCGCGCGCCGCGACGTGGTGTGGGACCGGGCGGGCACGAATTTCCTCCTCTTCCACCTGCATTCCGCGCGGCGGAAGAACGCCTCGGAGATTCATTTTACTCCGAGCGAAGGAACGCTCGCGATCCATTACCGCACCGATGCCGGTCTGGAACCCCAGCCGCCCGAACGGCCGGAGGCCGCGCTCTACTTGAGGGCGAGGCTCGGGGTGCTGGGGATCTTCGACCTGGAAGGCACGAACGATCTGACATCCCAGGGCTCGATCCCGATCGACGTCGGCCCCGACCGCATGGTTCTGAATGTGTCGCACTGCCGTGCCGTTTCCGGCATCGCGACCGTGGTCCGCCTCTCGCCGCGTCCGGACCAGGTGCCGGAGTTGCACGCGCTCGGGGTCTCTCCGATCGCCGAAGCGGAGATCCGCGACATGGTGGACGGTCCGGAAGGAATCGTGATCGTGCACGGTCCGCCCCGCTTCGGCGGTTCGCTCATCCTCGCCTCGCTGGCTGCCCTCGCCGCGCGCGCGCAGCGGCGCATGCTCGCCATCGAGCCGAGCGGCGTGACCCCGTATCCCGAGCAGGTGACGCGCATCCCCTACGGGAAGCGCGAGGACGCCCTCGCGAACTGGGCCGAGATGGTGGTCGGCCAGGGCGCGGACGTGGCGATTCTCGACGATTTCCTCCTCGGAAACTCCGTCGCGGAGGCGCTCGGCGGGGCCTCGGTGGGACGTCTCGTGTTCGTGCGCACCGACTGGCTCGACGGCAAGTCACTCCTCGCCCATCTCGCGAAAACCCGGCATGGGCGCGCGGTGTTCGCGGACCGCCCCATAGCGCTTCTCGGCCTCCCGGCCGCGAGATGCGACGGCTCGCGCGTGTGGAACACGTCCGAAGATCACACGGGGGGGCTTTCGGCGACCATCCTGACCGACGAGGATCGCGACGCGATCGTCAACGAGAAGCGCGGCTGATGCCCCAGTCGATCGCGGCGCTCCTCACCTCCACCCGCGACGCGGGTGCGTCGGACCTCCACCTCTCCTCGGGGATGCCGCCGATCATCCGCCAGCGGGGAGAGATCGTCCGCGCCAACCTGCCCCCCATGAGCGCGGAGGAGACCCGCGCGATGGTGTACGAGATCATGAGCGCCGATCAGCGCGCCTATTTCGAAGCCCACCATGAGATCGATTTCGGGTTCGAGATCCCCGAGGTCGCGAGGTTCCGCGCCAACATCTTCATGCAACGGCGCGGTCCTGGAGCGGTCTTCCGCGTCATCCCGGCCAGGATCCGCACCCTCGAGGATCTGGGATGCCCGCCCGTCCTGCGTGAAATGGCGATGAAGGATCGCGGGCTGGTGCTCGTGACGGGGCCGACGGGAAGCGGCAAGTCCACGACGCTCGCGGCCATGATCGATTTCCTGAACGCGGCGAAGCAGGGCCACATCATCACGATCGAGGACCCGATCGAATTCGTGCACGAGAGCAAGAAATGCCTCATCAATCAGCGCGAAGTCGGAGCCCACACGAAGGACTTCGCGACCGCGCTGAGGAGCGCGCTCCGGGAGGATCCGGACTGCCTTCTGGTCGGCGAGCTCCGGGATCTCGAGACGACGTCGCTCGCGATCACCGCCGCCGAGACGGGACACCTCGTGTTCGGAACCCTTCACACGAACTCGGCGGCGAAGACGATCGACCGGCTGATCGACGTGTTCCCGGGCGATCGCCAATCCCAGGTCCGCACGATGCTGAGCGAGTCCCTTGAAGGGGTGATCGCCCAGACGCTCATTCCGACGGCGGATGGAAAAGCGCGGGTGGCCGCGCTCGAGATCCTGGTGGGCATTCCCGCGCTGCGAAACCTCATCCGGGAGGACAAGACGGCCCAGATCCTGAGCATCATGCAGGTCGGGACCCAGCACGGGATGCAGACGCTGGATCAGGCGCTCAAGGATCTGGTCACGACCGGAAAGATCACACGCGAAGAGGCGCTCAAGCGCACGACGAATCCGCGCCTCTTCGAAGGCGCGGGGTCCGGACCGGCCGCCGGCGCGGGCGCGCCGTCGGGTTCCGCGGCGGGCACGCGCGCCGCCGTGGGAATACGCCCTTGACGCGCGTCGAGACGAGGTGATTCCCATGCGCGCGGTGATCAAACACGTATCGGTGATGATTCTCCTCGCCGCCTTCTTCCCGTGCGCTGCTTCGAGCGCGCCCGCGGGAGAACCACCGGCCGAGATCCGCATCGGAAAGGCGCCTCCTCCCGCGCCCCGGCCCGATCCAGCGACCCTCCGCGCCATCGAGCGTTTCATGGCGGCGAGGCAGAGCGCGAGTATCGACCGTTCCCGCGAAACCGCCGCGCGCCGGTGGCTCACCGGAGCCGCGAAGGTGGATGCCGCAACCCTCGCCGGCGGACCCGGGCAGAGGCTCGTTGCGTTCGACTTCAACGACAGCTCGGTGGAGCGTCTGGATGGCGGACGCTTCCGGGTCTCGGTCTACGTTCTCTTTGCCGACCGGCAGGGGCGCGTCGCCGAAAGCCGCGACGAACTGCTCACGTTCACCGGCGGGAGCGGCGGCTTCGTCTGCGCCTCGCTCAAGAAGACGAGCGTGATGCACTGGGATTCCGAGGAAGCCATGAAGAGTGCCGCGCGACTTCAGTCCCGCGATGCTCTGGAACGCGCGGACGAATTCCTGAAATCGTGGGCGCAGCAACAGACCCGGCTCGGAGCCTATTCGATCGAGGGCGTCTACCCGGCAGGCTCGGGGAGGATCATGATCCCCTGCCTCAAGTTCACGGCCGAGCCCGGAAAGCGCGGCTATGACGTCGTCGATTCACCGATTATCATGAGGCGAGGTCCGAGAGGGTACCAAATCGAACCGCCCGCCAACTAGAACAGGCGCCCCGTTGCCCGGAACCGACATGCGTCTCGCCCTTTTCGACATCGATGGAACGCTCCTCCGCGAGGGCATCGCCCCCAAGCTCGCCTTCGCGCGGGCGCTCCGGGAAACCTACGACACGACCGGGCCCATAAGCGGATTCCGCTTCGCGGGAATGACCGATCCGCAATGTGTGGCCGAGATCATGCGGATGGCGGGGGTCTCGGAGGAAGTGATCTTCGACCGTAGGAATGCGTGCCTGGACCGCTACGTGGCTCACCTCAAGGACGAGATGAGGAACCACGACGGCGCGAAGCTCTTCCCGGGCGTGAAGGAGTTGCTGGCGCGCTTGAGCGGGCGAGACGACGTGCTGGTGGGCCTTCTGACGGGGAACGTCCAGCGCGGAGCGATGCTCAAGCTGGACCGCTTCAAGCTCGGCGGCTACTTCCGCTTCGGCGCCTTCGGAAACGAACACGAGGACCGGGGTGAACTGGCGAGGATCGCGCTCGAGAAGGCGGAGGTCATCGTCGGACGTCGCGTTGGCGGCGAGGAGGCCACCGTGATCGGGGACACTCCCCGCGATGTCGCGTGCGCCCGCGCGATCGGCGCGCGCGCCGTGATTGTTGCCACGGGACTCGTTTCGCGGGAAGAGCTTATGGCCGCGGAACCCGACATCATCCTGGACTCCTTCGAGGACGTCGAAGGCACCCTCCAGGCCATCTGCCCCTGAGCGCCCCCAACACGGGGCCGCAAATCTACGGATAGCGCTCCTACCGGATTTACGCGAGTATGCGCCGGGGGGCACCCATCGACGGAGGCTGATCCGATCTCTGCCACTCGCCGAGCGGTCCCGACGCTGCTGCTACTCATCCTAGGCGCCCTCGCCTCGACCTCGATCGGGGCCAAGGAGCCATCCCGCTACGTCCGCGCGCGCGGCGATCGGTTCGAGGTTGTAGCGGGCGGCGTCGCAAGGCCGATGTTCATCCGGGGCCTCAACCTCGGCGCCGGCTCGGCCGGACATTTCCCCGGCGAATTCGCGATCACCAAGGCGGACTACCGCCGCTGGCTCCGCTTCGCGCGGACCCTTCGCGCGAACGCGATCCGTGTCTACGCGCTTCACCCGCCCGAGTTCTACCAGGCCCTCAAGGAAGAAAACGACGCCCATCCCCGCGAGCCGCTCTGGCTCTTCCAGGAGGTATGGACCGAGCTGCCCGACGGGAACGACTTCTGGGACGCTGCCTTCACGCGGGACTTCGAGTCCGAGATACGGACGGCGGTGGACGCGGTCCACGGGAACGCCGTGGTGGCGCCGCGGCCGGGCCACGCCGCGGGGAGCTACACGGCCGACGTCTCTCCCTACCTCGCGGGCTGGCTCCTCGGGCGCGAGTGGGAGCCCTACGCCGTGCGCGTCACCCAGCAAAGACATCCGGGCACGACCTCGTACCGGGGCGATTACTTCTCGGTCGATTCCGGCACCGCGATGGAGTGCTGGCTGGCGCGCGAGCTCAACCACGCGGCCTCCTACGAAGCCCGGCGCTACGGCCTGGCGCACGCCGTTTCTTTCGTGAACTGGCCCACCCTGGACGTCATGCGCCACCCCACCGAGACCGAGCCCGGCGGGCGCCAGGCGGAGCACGACGAGGACGCCTTTTCGGTGGATCCGACGCGGATCCGTCCCGAGAAGGCGGCTTCGCCGCTCACCAAGACGCTGGGGTATTTCGCGAACTACCACGTGTATCCCTACTATCCCGATTTCCTGAACCTCGATCCCGGGTACTCCCGATTCCGCGACAAGCACGGACCGTGTAACTACGCGGGGTACCTGACCGATCTCAAGGCGCACACGCGCGGGATCCCGCTTCTGGTCGGGGAATTCGGCGTCCCGACGAGCCGGGGCATAGCACACCTGCAACCGCAGGGGATCCATCACGGCGGGATGTCGGAGGAGGAGCAGGGGAAGCACGACGTCCGCCTTCTCGAGGACCTCCGGAATACGGGGTGCGCGGGCGGGCTTCTCTTCGCGCTCTTCGACGAATGGTTCAAGGTGAACTGGCTCGTGCAGCGCCAGGAGCAGCCGCGCGACCGCGATCCCCTCTGGCACAACCTGCTCGACCCCGAGGAGAACTACGGGCTTCTCGGTTTCGATCCGCCTCCCTCGATCCGCGTGGACGGGAAGGTCGAGGACTGGTCCGGAATCGCCCCCTACGCCGTTGCGCCCAACGGAGCGTTCCTCCGCGCGCTCTACGTGACGTCGGACCAGAACCGCTTCTACGCGCGGGTCGATCTCGCGCCGGGAACGCTTCCCACGGTCGGGATCGCGCTGGACGTGCTCGATCCGGCGCGCGGAGATCGCAAGCTCCCGAAGCCGCTCCGCGCGACCTGGTCGCGCGGAGCGGAGTTCGTCCTCCTCGTCGAGCCGGGCGATCCGCGCGACCGTGGGAAGCGCCCTCCGCGGGCCGAGCTCTTCATCGACCGCTCGATGAATTATTCGCGCTGGTCCCGGGTGATCGCCGAGGGACGCGTAACGCCCCACGCGGCTCCGTTCCGCCCCGTGGCGAACGAGGACGGCCGCTACGTTCCGCTCCTCATCGAGACGAACCGCGAGCGCGTCTCGCGGAGCGGAAAGGTCTATCCGGCGCAGCACCTCGACTGGGGGCGCCTGCAATTCGGCCGCGAGCCGGCGCGCGCCGCCGTGTGGCCGGGAGCGGAAGCGGGCTACGCCTACGATCCGCACGCCGAGTGGACCCTCGACGAGGCGAAGCGAACCCTCGAGATCGCGATCCCCTGGGGTCTTCTGAACGTCGGCGATCCGTCGAGCCTCTCCGTGCTCGACGACAAGCCCGGCACGAGCGAGATCGAAGTAACCCGGACGCCGGGAATCGGGCTCCTGGCCTGGGCGACGACGCTGCAGGCGTTCCGGGCCGATTCGCTGGGACCCTCGCGCGCCGGATCCCCGTCGCGGATCGAGGCGCGGGACATTCAGTTTCTCGCTCCGGCAGGGACGACGCAAACCACTGTATCGCAAGAGCTTAAAATTGTTGCTCCCGAGAGAATGTCGTATGTGTGGAACGGATGGGATCTGCCGATCATCTCAGAGCGAATCAAGAAGTCCGCGCGATTCGTGCGGGAAACCTTCGAGGGAATGGAAGCCCGTGACCAGCGAAAAGAAACCGATCTCGACGCCAAACGGGATTAGACGTCCCGCGACCATCCTCTGGGGGATCGTCGCCGCGGGCGTGTTCCTCTTCGCGGCGCCTCCTCCAGGCGCATCCGCGCGACCCGAGCCTCCGCTCACTCCGGCGGCGGATTCGGATGAACCCCTCCGCCTCGCGCGGGAAGCGAGCAACCGTAAGGATTTCGCTCAAGCCGCGGCGATCCTCCGCACCGCCTTGAAAAACGATCCGGAGAACAAGGAGATGCTCTCGCTCCTCGCGCGCGTGCTCGCGTGGTCGCGCCGCTTCGACGAATCGATCGCGACCTACCGCACGCTTCTCGCTCGATACCCCGACGACGCCTTCGACCGGGCGGGCTACGCCCGGGCGCTCGCGTGGTCGGGCCGGAGCGACGCAGCGCTTCCCGAATTCCGCCGCGCGATCGCGCAGGACTCCACGAACCTCGAAACCCGGATCGGCTACGCGCGGGCGCTTTCCTGGAGCGGGGATCTCGCCGGGGCCTCCGAGGAGTATCTCCGCGTGCTCGAGGCGGATCCCCGGAACGGAGACGCCTGGCTCGGTCTCGCGGCCGTGGCGCGCTGGCGCGACGCGCCGACCGCGTCGGACGCGTTCACGAACCGAGCGGCCTCGCACGGCGCGGACAAGGAAGGGCTCGAGGAGGAACGGGGCGAGGTCCGTCGCGCCCTTCGACCCGCGGCGGGGAGCGGGTGGACCCGGTCCCGCGAGCGGCAGATCACCTCGGATTCGACCGCGTTCCTGCTCGAGACCGTGGGGGAATTCGTCGACGCGCGCACGACGCTCGCGCGCTCCATCGGGGTCCAGGTCCGGGCCTCGCGCCTGCACCACTGGGAGAAAAACCCCGGCCTCCCCACCGATACGACACTGAACTATGACGTGAAAAGCAGCGGCTTCCGCGGGGACATGACCTTTCTGAGACGGTACCCGGTTCAGATCGCGGCCGGGATCGCCTACCAGCGCTTCGACGAACGCAGTCCCCGGGTGCTCTACCCGCTAGGAAGCGACGATGACTTCTTCGGCTTCAACACGCGCATGTGGGCCTACGTCGGCAGGTTCACGCCCAGCGTCGGGATTCACCGGGACTTCATCGCCATCAAGACGATCGATCCGGTCACGGGATCGCGTGTCCTCGTTCCCGGCGGCGCGACCGTCGGAGACGCGGGGCTCCGCTGGGACTGGAGCGGCCGGGGCAGCCTGACCGGCTCCTTTTCACGGGCTTCCTACACCGATTCCAACGAGCGCACGAGCCTCGGGGGGATCGTGGCGTACCGCGTGGCCGGGACGAAGCCCCGGTTCACGGCCGACTACGGGCTCACGTGGTCCGACTTTTCAAAGACCTCCACGAGCTACTTCACGCCGCTCGAGAGCGTCCGGCACGCAGCGGGCCTCGCGGCCACCGGCTACTCCGAGCGTTCCTCGATCGAATATGGCGCCCGGTATGAATTTTCGTTCATGCAATCCGCCAACTTCGACGATATCGCCTCCAACATCTGGTCGGCCAATTTGAGCGGGACGCTGCTCCACGCGATCCCGGTAGGCGTCGAGGGCTACTACTCCGTGGACAATCACTCCTACCGCACCTGGGGGCTCACACTCTCGGGCTCGGTGCGCTGGTGAGGAGACGCGCGTGATCGATTACCAAACGCTCCTGATCACCCTGGGGATCCTCCTCCTGATCGTGGCCTTGACCACCCTCGCCGCGATCGCGAACAAGATCTACTCGGGCCGGGAGGAGTCCTCGAAACGCAATTTCCTGGACCGCCTGCGAAAGAGCTTCCTGCTCTTGAAGACGGGAGTCCCCGAGGATCACGCCCAGGGGATGCGCCGGATTGTCCAGGCGCTCTCGGGCCGCTGGTCCGAGGTGGCCGCTGAAGAAGTGAGCCAGCTCACGCTCGCGCTGCGGCTGGATGTGATCCACGCCCTCGAAGAGGGGGGCGTGGTGGCGCGCTATCTGCGGCGCGCGCGAAGCCCCATGAAGTGGACCCGGGCCCATGCGATCCGTGTGCTGGGCGAGCTCAAGGTTCCGAGCTCCGTGCCCGCGCTCTTGAAGGCGCTCGAGGACCGGGATCCCGACGTCCGGAACGTCGCGGCGCGTTCGCTGGGCCGGATGAAGCTCCAGGCCGCCGAGGAGGCCCTGGTCGAGCTCTTGGGGAAGCACGACCAGGCGGTCTCCGCGAGGATCGCGGCGATCTGCATCGAGATGGGACCACGGACGGCCCCGCTCTTGATCCGGGCACTCCGCGAGGGAACCCCCAAGGCGCGATTCTGGGCCGCGCGCATCCTGGGCGAGATCCGGGATGCCCGTGCGACGCGGTCGCTCGGAGACGCCCTAGCGGACAAGGAGCCCGATGTCCGCTCCGCCGCGGTCTGGGCGCTGGGGATGATCGGCGACCGCGCGAGCGCGAATCTGGTCGGGCCTTTGCTTGACGATCCCGTCTGGTACGTGCGTGCGCACGCCGCCGAGGCGCTGGGCCGGATCGGCGATCCCGGCGTGGTCCAACGGCTCGGCGAGGCGCTCAAAGACCGCTCGTGGTGGGTCCGGAAGAACGCGCTCGACGCGCTGGTGCGAATCGGCGAGCCCGCGAAACCCACCCTCCTGCAAACGCTGCACGGGGAGGACCGCTTCGCGCGCGACTGCGCGGTCGAAGCCCTCATGACGCTCGGCATGCCGCTCCCGGAATCCGCGGTGAGCGACGGAGAAAGGCCCTAAATGCCCTCGTTCACGGCGCCCGACTGGCTCATGCCCGCGATCAACGTGATCAGCTTCGTGATCCTGATCTACTTCAGCGCGCTCCAGCTCGTGCTGTTCGGGCTCTTGCTGCTCTCGTTCTTCGACATGCGCCGCCGCCTCGCCCAGAACTTCTACGCCGACTATGAAGCGGTTGCGAAGTCGCACTTCACGTTCCCGATCAGCGTGCTCGTGCCCGCCTACAACGAAGAGTCGAACGTGACCGAGGCGGTCCGTTCGGTGCTCTCCCTCGACTATCCGCAGCACGAGGTCATCGTCATCAACGACGGCTCCACGGACGAGACCCTCGACCGGCTCCGGCGGGAATTCAAGCTCACGCTGCGCGACACGGTCTACCGGAGGAGCCTGCCCATCGAGGGAGCGATCCGGGGAATCTACCGCTCGCCCACGCATCCCAATCTCATCGTCATCGACAAGGTCCACGCGGGAAAGAGCGCGGCCCTGAACGCCGGGATCAATCTCTCGCATTACCCGCTCGTCTGCACGATCGACGCCGACTCGCTCTTCCAGGAGAACGCGCTGCTGCGCGTGGTGCGCCCCTTCCTCGAGGATCCGGATCGCGTCATCGCCGTCGGCGGACAAGTCCGGGTCGCGAACGGGTGCCGGGTGGAGCGCGGCCGGGTCATCGAGCCCAGGCTGCCCCAGAACATCCTCGCGGCCTTCCAGGTGGTGGAATACCTCCGCGCGTTCGTGGCAAGCCGGCTCGGGCTCTCCTCGCTGAACAACCTGCTCATTCTCTCCGGCGTCTTCAGCCTGTTCCGGAAGGACGTCGTGATCGAGGTGGGCGGGTATCGCTCGGACGTCATCACCGAGGACATGGAGCTGGTCCTGCGTCTGCACCGCCACATGCGGAAGCAGAAGCGCCCCTATCTGGTCCAATTCCTCCCCGATCCGATCTGCTGGACCGAAGTGCCGCAGAAGGTGGGTGCGCTCGCGCGGCAGCGCGGCCGCTGGCACCGCGGACTCATCCACTCGTTGTGGCTCCACCGCGCGCTCGGGTGGGAGCCGCGCTCGGGCTCGCTCCGGTGGATCGGGCTCCCCTATTACCTCCTCTTCGAGGTGCTGGGGCCGCTGGTGGAGCTCTTGGGTTACATCATCATCCCGATCGCCTTTTTCATGGGATTCCTCTCCCCGATCTATTTCTGGGCCTTCCTCTTCCTCGCGATCACCTCGGGGGCGTTCCTTTCGATTTCCGCGGTCTTCCTCGAGGAAGTTTCCTTCGGCCTGTACCGGAGCTGGGGGGATTTCGCCCTCATGATCGGGGTCGGAGTGCTGGAAAACTTCTCCTACCGCCTCCTGACTCTTCTCTTCCGCCTCGGGGCTGTGCTCGATATCATTCTGGGGCGCGGCGGATGGGGGAAGCAGGAGCGCGCCGGCTTCGACCGCATCGGTTCTTCCCCCGCCAAAGCCTGACCACACTGCCGCGCGAATCACAAGCCGAAGGGAGGCTTTTTCGTGCGGCTCAAAGGCGGCATCGTCGGGGCGTGCCTGCTTCTGTGCCTGGCGCCCCGGGCGCACGCCGTCGCCCCGATTTTCACCGAGATCCCCAGCCTGCGCGGGACCCCCAAGGCCGCGGCGGCCCTGAGAACCCTGGCGCAGAAGCCGCTGTGGGTGGACAGCCCCGCGGCCCAGGCCGTAACCGTCGGGCGGCACTTCCGCGTGATCGTCATCCTGCTCCAGTTTCCTCCGGACCCTGGCATCCCCGGCGACCCCGGATTCCTGGCCGACACGCTGGCCCACCCGCCCTCCGCCTACGACTCGCTCCTCTTCAGCATCGGCACGCAGCCGCAGGGGAGCCTCCGCGAATACTACCGTGAGGCTTCGGCGAATCAGTTCGACATCAGCGGCGTGGTAACGCGCTGGTACACGGCGCCGCACCCCTACGGCTTCTACACCGATGGACAGTTCGGATTCGGCGACCCGCCGCGAAACGCGCAGCAGATGGCGCTCGACGCCGTGGTCCTCGCGGACGCGGACCTGGATTTCAGGCTCTTCGACAGCAACGGCCCGGACCAGGTCCCCAATTCGGGCGATGACGATGGGAAGGTGGACGGCGTTTTCGTGGTTCACGCGGGGCCGGGCGCCGAGGAGACTGCCTCGGTAGACGACATTCACTCGCACATGTCGGTACTCGACGTGGTGTACCAGAGCAACGACATCGGCGTGGGCGGCCCGATCGAGGTGGAGGAATACACGACGGAGCCCGAGAAGTGGGCGGGTTTGGCGCCCCATACCTCCCCCAATCTCATCATGTCCATCGGGACCTTCTGCCACGAGTTCGGCCACGTCCTCGGACTGATCGATCTCTACGACACGGGCGGCCTCCCCACCTCGAGCGAGGGAATCGGCGAGTGGGATCTCATGGGCTCGGGAAACTTCAACCACGCGCTCGGCGAATCGCTCGGCACGAGCCCAACGCACTTCTCGGCGTGGTCCAAGCAGGTCCTGGGCTGGGTCACGCCCACCATCCTCTCGACGGATCAGCTCGGGGTCACGATCCAGCCGGTCGAGTCGGGGGGACCGGTCTATCGTCTCTGGACCAACGGAAATCTCACAGGGGAGTACTTCCTGATCGAGAACCGCCAGCCGGTCGGATTCGATCGCGGCCTCGTCCGCCGGTCGATCGAGATCGAGGGGCTTCCAGCCCATGGGCTCGTCATCTATCACGTCGACGAGCTGGCGGGCAGCAACAACAACGCCGCGCGCAAATTGGTCGACGTCGAGGAGGCGGGGGGCGCGGAGTCGGTCTCGGGACCCGCCGGGGTCCAGAATCTGGACATTCACAGAGGCTTGACCGCGTCCCAGAACCCCTGCGGCGCCACGGCGAGCGTCACGGGGAACCGGGGGGACCGCTACGATCCCTGGCCAGGGCCGCTCCCTGCGCAGAATTTCAGCGCGGCCTCCTGTCCGCCGTCCCTGTCCTACTGCGGCGATTTCTCGCAAGTGGCTATCCGCAACATCGTGGAGAGCAGCGGGACGATCACCGCCGATCTCTTCGTGCGCGGAGCCTCCGTAGTGAGGCAGGGTCCCGATCTGGACGACGCCCCGCGACCGGGAACCCCGAACGACGGGGACGGACGTGCCGAGCCGGGCGAGTCCGTGCGGCTCCGCTTCCCGCTGCGCAACGTGGACGGGTCGCCCTCGCCTCCGCTCTACGCGAAGGTCACGGCGCTCGACGCCTTCACCACGATCACGGCCGGCGACTCGATCGACTACAGTCCGATCGGCGTGGCCCAATCCGACTCCGGCACCGCCGTGGAGGTCACCATCAGCCTCTCGCCGGATCCGATCGGCGCCGGCTATCGGTACGAGGTCCACGGCGCCTCGGGTCTCGCGCTGGTGGACACCGTGCAGGTGCTCCTCGGGAACAAGGCCGGAATCTGCGACGATTTCGAAGGGTCGTCGCAGCGCTGGTACGGGACCGCGACGGGCTGCACGGTCACGAACGAATGGCACCGCGAGGACGGCGTGAATCACACGCCGGGCGTGAATGCGGCCTACGCGTGGAAGCTGGGACCCGTGGGGCCGGTCGGAAGCTACGCGAGACCGCAAGACACACGGCTTGTCAGCCAGCCCATCCGGCTCACCGGTTCGGCCGACACGCTGGCCTTCTGGCAGCGCTACGGCACCCAGATGGGCACGGACGGCGTTTCGGTCGAGATCAGTACGAACGCAGGCGCGAGCTGGACGCTGCTCCATCCGGTCCCCGACTATCCGTCTATCGACAAGTGGACCGGGACCCAGACCTCCTTCGCGCAGGCGAGGGTGCCCTTGACCGGCTACTCGGGTGTCGTCCAGATCGCGTTCCGCTTCCGCGCGCAGCCCTCGGGAGGGGGGGTCGGTTGGTGGATCGACGACGTCGTGGTGACGGGGGACGCGACGTGCGCCACCACCGGGACGGAAGTCATCCCCCTCGAAGCGGAATACGACGCCGCGCGATCCCGGGTGGTGGTGCGCTGGGACCTGGGGAGCGCGGGTCTTTCGACCGTCGGGATCGATCGCGCGCTCGGGGGAGGGCCGCGCGTGCGGGTGGCCAATCCCGTGGGGTATTTCGGGCTCGGGACGTGGGAGGACGACGATCTCAGGCCCGGGCGGACCCACTCCTACTGGATCCTTGCGGCCGGGGAGGGAACGCCTGGATCCGAATACGGGCCGGTCCAGGTTTCGGTCCCCACGAGCACCCAGGCGCCTCGCGCGTTCGCGCTCGGGCCGATCCGCCCGAATCCGTTCAACCCCGAGGCCACGCTGCCCGTCTCCCTGGATCGGGACGGCAGGTTCGCGCTGCGCGTGTTCCGCGTCGACGGGGTGCTGGTTCGTACGCTGCATGACGGGCCCGGCATCGCCGGGGTGCGGCTGTTCCGCTGGGATGGTCGGGACGATGCCGGTAGGGTGGTCCCGGGTGGCGTCTACCTGATCGAGCTCAAATCCGGGGATCGCTCCCGGGTCGAGAAAGCGATTCTGCTTCGATGAGCACCGGCACGAATACCCGTATCGACGGGCCGCTTGTGTATCTGGAATCGCCGGGGCCGGAGCATCTCCCGGCGATCTGGAAGGTCTACCTCGACGCGCCCGACTATTTCGAAGCGCTGACCGGGAGCGCGGACTTCGATCCCACCGCCGTCGAGATGATGTACGAGGAGGCGCTCGCGGAGGACACCCGGTACTACCTGGCGATCCGCCGCACCGACAACAAATCCCTGGTCGGGACCATCGAATTCGAGACGGGGGCGGATGATGTGCCGGCGACCCTCCGGGGGTTGATCGTCGCGCAGGGAGAGCGGGGCAAGGGATACGGGCGGGCGGCGCTCGAGCTGGCCGAGAATTTTCTCGCGAACGAGCTCGGGACCATGACCATCGCAGCCGACGTGCCGGGCGGGTACGACGACGGCGCGCGCTTTCTCGAAGCGCTGGGCTACCGCGAGCGGCGGCTCAAGTCCGCCGAGTTCCGCTGGGTGAAGCGGATCGCCGAGTCTTAGGAGCCCGCTTCGCGAGGGTTTCGTTCACCCTCGCGGCGAGGGTCCCCACCTCGAAGGGCTTGCCGACCACGAAATCGATTCCATGGGCGACCATGACCTCGTCGCTCACCGTCGCGCCCCATCCCGTGACGAGCCCAAGCACCATGCGTGGCCCTCCCTCCTGGCGCACGATCCTCGCGACCTCCCACCCGCTCACGTCGGGCATGCCCAGATCGGTGAGCACGGCGTCGAATTTCCCCTCCCGGAACCGCTGGATCCCTTCGCTGCCGCACGTCGCGGTCACCACCTCGTGCCCTTCACGCATGAGGGTGTCGCGCATGACCGCGACCAGGTCGACTTCGTCGTCGACCACGAGGACGCGCGCCCGGAACGGCGCCGGGTGGCGCTCCGGGGCGGCGAAATCCGCGCTTGTGGGATCCACGGCGGGGAACCGCATGCGGACCACCGTTCCCACCGACTCCTTGGAGTCGACCTCGATCGAGCCGCGGTGCCGGCTCACGATCCCATAGACCATCGAGAGCCCGAGGCCGTTCCCGGATAAACCCTTGGTCGTGAAGAAGGGCTCGAACATGCGGCTCTTGATGTGATCCGCCATCCCGATCCCGTTGTCCTCGACCTCGAGGATCGAGTCTTTGCCGCTGGTGCGCGCCCGGATCACGATCGAGCCTCCCATGGGCAGCGCATCGACCGCGTTGAAGATGAGATTGGTGAGCGCTTCGCGGATCTCGGCCCGGGTGCCCAGGATCGGGGAGGGCTCGTTCGCCTCGACGCGGATCTCGATCTTCACCCCGCGGCGCTGGGCATCGTTCTTCCACTTGCCTCGGGTGATTTCGATCACCTCGGCCGCCACGGAGGGGAGGTGGAGCACCTCGTGCTGCATCTCCTCGCGGACGCGCGTGTATTGCTGGATCCTACGTACCGTCTGCCCACCGTCCATCGCGGCCTGCCGGATGACCTCGAGCCCGGAGATTACCTCGGGATCCTCGACCTTCATCTGGAGAAGCTGGGATCTGCCCAGGATAATGCCGAGGTTGTTGTTGAAGTCGTGGGCTACT
This sequence comes from Candidatus Eiseniibacteriota bacterium, assembly GCA_036507115.1. Lineage (GTDB taxonomy): Bacteria > Eisenbacteria > RBG-16-71-46 > SZUA-252 > SZUA-252 > WS-7. The sequence continues at coordinate 19,368 of DASXQO010000136.1, forward strand.
CCCGCCGCGAGCTCTCCCAGGGCGCGCAATTTCTCTCCGCGGATGAGCCGCTCTTGCAGGTCGCGTTGCGCGGAGACATCCGAGGCCAGGATCATCGTCGCGGGGGCGTTCTCGAAGAGCAGCCCCGCCGTCTGCACCTCGACGAAGATCTGCTTCCCGGAAGGCTGGCAAATCTGCCCCTCGACCTGGGCCACCGCCCCGTCTTCGCGCACGGCCTTCCGGATCCGGTGCTCCGATTCGGGATCGAACACGCCGAAGGGATCGGTGCCGTTCTGGAGGAGGGTGGCAGCGTCCCGCCCGGTCATCCGTTCGAACGCCTTGTTCACGAACACCGCCTTCCCTGACTGGACGATCAGGATCCCCAGGGGCGAGCTCTCGACCAGGATGCGGTACTTGGCCTCCGACTCCGCGAGCGCGTGGGTCCTGGACTCCACCGTGGCCTCGAGGCTCTCGTTGAGGCGGCGCAGGTCTTCGCGGGATTCCAGGATTTCCGCCTGCTGCTGCTGGACCTCGTCGGCCATGCGGTCGAAGTGCCACGCGAGCGTCTCCAGCTCGTCTCCGCTCCTGAGATTGAGCCGCTCCGTATAGTCCCCGCGAGCGACCGCGCGGGTCGCCACGACGAGCCGGTCGATCGGCCGCGTGATCGCGTGGGCGGCGAACCGCGCGCCGATCAGGCAGAGAATCGCCGCGACCAGGCCGGCCAGGACGAGATGGTGGGTCGTCCGCTGGATGTCGGCGTTCACCTCCGCGAGCGAGATGCCGACGCGGACGGTTCCCCATTTAACGGCGTGATCCTCCACGTAGACCGGGACCAGGAACTCGATCACCGGCGCCTCTCCCTGCCGCGGAGGGGGCACGATCATCCAGCGATCCTCTCGCGTCTCGACCGCCTTCATGTCCGCGCGCTCGCGCGGCGGATGGCCGAACGAGTTCCGCTCGCGGCTGTCGGCTGCGATCTGCCCCTCCTTGTCGTAGATCACGACGTACGCCACTTCGCCGCCGCCGCGGGACCGGGTCGCCGCCTGGCTCAGCGCGACGTAGTTGTACGAGAGGAGGGACGGTGTGGAGAGCCACGCGATGCTGTGGGCGAGCGCGAATCCCTTTTCACGGGTCTGTCCCAGGAGCGACTCGCTCTGGTTTCGGACCACGTAGATCAGGGAAACGCCGACGAGGCCGACGACGATCAGCCCGAACGTCAGGACGATCCGCGTCTGCAGGCCGAACCGGCGCCCGGCCGGCGGGTTAAAGACCCGTCTGTCTTGGCTCACGCTCTTGGGCTCGCTTTGCAATCCGGAGCTTCTCCATCGCGAGGGTCGATATGCCGAGCGGGTTCACCTCCAGGCCCGAGACATCCTCCCTCAGCCCCACGAACGTGGACGAGTGGAAGAGCGGCACGAGGGGCGCGGCTTTTACCACGCGGGCCTCGACGGTCCGGTAGGCGTTCATGCGCACATCCGAGTTGGCGGTGCGCTGCGCGACGTCGAGCAGCGAATCGACGGTCCGGTCGGAGTACCGGAAGTAATTGGTGCCGCTGGAAGAGTAGAAGAGCGCGCGAAGGAACGTGTCCGGATCGGGAATGTCCGCGACCCAGGCAAGGCCGAACATTTGCGCCGTCCTTCCCATGATGGCGCGGTCCAGCTCGCCCCAGGAGACGTACTTGAGCTTCACACGGATTCCCGCCTCGGCGAGCGAGCTCACCATGAGCGTGTCCACCTGGCGGACGCTCTGGTTTGCGGTCGACTTCCACAGCGTCAGGGTCGGGAGCGGATGACCGGGTCCGTATCCGGCCGAAGCCAGCAGGCGGCGCGCGGCCGTCAGGTCGTACGAGTAGGTCCGCGGCTCGGGCGAATACCCGGGAAGCCCCGGCGGAATGATCCCCTGGGAAAGCACCTTCCCCGCCGGCCAGAGATTCAGCATCTCCTCCCGGTACATCGCGAGCGCGATGGCCTGCCGGACTCTTCGATCGTCGAGCGGCGGCCTCTTCACGTTCATGCCGATGAACGAAAGGCTCAAATCCTGCCAGCGGATCACGCGGATGTTCTCCCGCTCCTTGAACTCATCGAGAAGATTGAGCGGAAGGTTCGCCATGGCCGCCTCCCCGCGGAGCAGGGCCTGGGCCCCCTCGGTGTCCACACCCTCCGCGCTCTTCGGGGTGTAGAAGACGATGGAGTCGATCACTGGTTTCCCGAGGAAGTAACTCGGATTGGAGGCGAGGACGAGGAACTCGTTGTTTCGATGGTAGGCCACGCGGAACGGGCCGCACCCGACGGGATACTGCGCGAAGGATCTCTTCCCCTTCGCTTCGACGCATTCCTGCGGCACGACCGAAGCCTGGTCGAGAGCGAGTGCGCTCAGGAGCGCACCGTAGGGGCGGCTCAGCCTCACTTCGAGCCGGTAACGGTCGAGCTCGCGGATCCCCCGGATCCCCTTCGATCGTCCCGAGACGAATTCGGGCACGCCGACGATGGCGTCGAGGTATCCCGCGGCGAGGCCCTGGGACCGGAAGGGCTCCTTGAAGAGCCTCGTCAGGCTATAGACGAAATCGTTCGCCGTGACCTCGCGCCCGTTGTGGAATCGCACCCCTTTGTGCAGCTGGAAGAGATAGACGAGCCCGTCTCGCGAGATGGTCCAGCTCTCCGCCATCTGCGGCACGGGTTCGAGATCGGAGGTGAGCCCGACCAGGGGGCTGAAGATCTGGGCGATGACGATGGAGGAATAGGCGTCCGCCGCGAGGGCCGGGTCCAGCGTGCCGGGCTGTTCGCTGAAGTACCGGAACACCTGGGGCTTCGTGAGCGGCGACGTGGCGGGATGCGGGCCGTACACGGCGACGCTTTCCGGCGGCCGCTCCGAGCGCCCCCGCAATCGCGGCGCCGCGAGGGAAACCACCACGAGCAGAACGAGCGCCGCCGTGATCGCTATGGGGCTGAACTGGCCGTCGAACCACCTCTTCCTCGACACCGCGATTCCCCCCGGACGGAGCCTGTCTCGCCCGATCGGGGCCGCGCCTTTGTTGTTCCACGGTCGCGCCCATCCCTCGGACTGAGTTGTACAGGGCATGTATCGGCTTGTGGGATCGGTACTTGAGATGAAGTTGCGGGAGATGGCGTCGATTCGAGAGTCGTAAGCTGCTGCGGTGATTGCTCTTATCGCCTACCGGCGGTCACCCATCCTCCCCCTCGAACCGCGTTCCCCTGGAGGCGCGGAGGCGCTTGATCCGGCTCCTGCGTTTCTTCTCCGCGATGCGTGCTTCTTCCGACTTTCGGGTCGGCGCTGTCGCGCGCCGCTCCCTCCTCGGCTTCAACGCTTCCGCGACAAGAGACCGGAGCCGCTCGAGCGCGGCCTCTTTGTTCCGGGACTGGCTCCGGTAACGCTGGCTGACCACCCGGAGGACGCCCCGGGGACCGACCCGCGACCCCAGCGCGAGCAAGAGCCGCGCGCGCGCTTCCGGCGTGAGAACGGCGGAGTCGCCGATGTTCCACCGAGCCTCGACCCGCGTCTCGAGCTTGTTCACATTCTGCCCGCCGGGCCCGCTCGCGCGCGAGGTACGGAATTCGATTTCCGCGAGGGGAACCGCCTTCATTACTCCGCGGAGCCGTCCGACGCGTTCCGTTCTCCGCGGCCGGTGTTCTCGAGAAGGTGCCGCATCGTGGCCTCGCGCAGCTCGGGAAGCCCTTCCCGCGTCAAGGCGGAGACGAAGACCGCGCCCGGATAGCGCGCCCGGAGGCCCAGGACCGAAACCTCGTCGGATACCGCGTCGATCTTGTTGAACACGGCGAGGCGGGGCCGCCCGAGCGCCCCGATCGATTCCAGGACGGCTTCGACCGCCTGGATGTGCGCGTCGATATCGGGCTCCGTCGCGTCCACAACATGGATCTGGAGATCCGCCTCGGTCACTTCCTCCAGGGTCGCGCGGAACGAGGCGACCAGATGAGGCGGAAGCTTCCGGATGAAGCCCACGGTGTCGGTGAGGAGCGGCCGCATGTCGGGGCCGATCGAGAAGACGCGCGTCGTGGGGTCGAGCGTCGCGAACAACTGGTCTTCCACGTAGACGCTCGCGCGCGTGAGGGCGTTGAAGAGCGTCGATTTGCCCGCGTTCGTATACCCGACGAGCGACACCTTGAAGCATCCACGCCGGCCGCGGCGCTGCACGCGCCGTTCCTTCACCACGCGCTCCAGCTCCCGCTTCAGCTTCGCGATCCGTTCGCGGATCCGCCGCCGGTCGACCTCGAGTTGCGTCTCGCCCGGTCCCCGCGTCCCGATGCCGCCTCCCAGACGCGAAAGGTGCTCCCACATGCGCGTGAGACGGGGAAGGAGGTACTGGAGCTGGGCCAGCTCGACCTGGATCCGTGCCTCGCGCGACCGCGCCCGCCTCGAGAAGATGTCGAGGATGAGCCCGGTCCGGTCCACGACCTTCATATTGAGCTGCTCGCCTAAGTTGCGGCTCTGGGCCGGGGAAAGGTCGTCGTCGAGAAGAAGAACCGTCGCCTGCTCCTCGCCGGAGAGCGTGCGCACCTCGTCGATCTTCCCCTTGCTGAGGAACGTGGATGCGCGGACGGGTCCGCGGCGCTGCAGCACTTCCCCGCGCACCTGCGCGCCGGCCGTTTCCGCCAGGAGGCGGAGCTCGGTCAGGCATTCCCCGTTCGCGCCATCCCGCCCGCGCGTCTTGAGGCCGGCGAGGATGGCGCGCTCGCTATGCGGGCGCGATCTCCAGCTCGTAGGGGACATGCGTGAGGTTCTCGAAGGTCCCATCGTGATGAGCGTAGATGACGTCCTCGATCCGAACACCCAATCCACGAGAAGGATAATAGAGTCCCGGCTCCACCGTGAAGAGCGATCCGGGAAGGATGAGATCGGGGTTCATCACGGCGCTCAAACGGGGCCGCTCGTGAACCTCGAGACCGATGCCGTGGCCGAGCCCGTGCACGTACCCTTCCTGCACGCGCTCATCTTGTCGGATTGTGGGATGGCCGTGCGCCTCGAACAGGTCGCAGACGCTTTCCTGATAGACGCGCCCGGGGGTTCCGACCGCGAGCCGGTCCACCGTCGTCTTCACCGCGTCGTGCACGAGCGCGTGAAGCTCCTTCAGCTCTGCGGGCGCTTTGCCCACGCAGTAGGTCCGGGTCACATCGAAGTAGTAGCCGCCGTTCTCCTGGGCGGGGTAGAGGTCCACGACGATCGGGCGCCCCTCCTCGAGAACATCCTCGTCGTTCCCCTCATTGTGGGGCACGCCCGCGTCCCGTCCCATCGCGATGATGTTTCCGTGAGGCTCCACAAGGCCCGCCTCGAAGAAGATGCGACGCACCTCCCGCCGCAGGCGTCCGATGGTGACCGGCCCTTGGTCGTCGCGCAGCTTCTTGCCCACAAGCTTTGCGCCTGACAGGATCTCGCGTATCCGCGCATACGCGCGCTCGCACACGGAGGCGACGGTTCGGACCGTCTTCACCTCGTCCGGATCCTTGGTGCTCCGCGCCAGCTCGAAGATGCCCGGATCCTCGTCGTCGACGATTTCGATGTCGGGCTTGATCTCGCGGAGGAAGTTCAAGATGTGGTAGTACCAGCCCACCTGCACCACACCCTCCACCAGCACGCGGCCGCGCACGCCCAGGCGGTCGAGGACCGTCTGCATGAGGCGCGCCATAGCCTTGACCTGGCTCCCCTCCTGCTCGAGCAGCTTCATCCAGCCCAGCGAACCGTAGTCGCCCAGCGTAAACCCGGTCGCCGCAGCGCTGTCGCGCTCCATCGCGTGGTGCACGAGGTAGGGCTTCGTCCCCGGCCGCCACACGACGATCCCTTTCAGGTGGGCGCGCGGACCCGTGAGGTAGCGGAAGGTAGGGCTCATGTGCTCGCCCTGGAGAACGATCGCGGCGTCGAGGCCGCGCTCGTTCATGAGGTGATCGATGTCTCGTTTCATGCGCGTCCCTTCATGTCCGGAAGAGAACGGACTCGTTGGAGAATAGCCTCGTCGCGACGACGAGCATGATCGCGGCCATGAGTGCACTCGCGCCCAGCGTGACTCCGGCGTGGAGCGGCACCACGGTGCCGGTCAGGATCTCGCGCTGGAGCAGCGCGGTGTTGAGAATCGGTATCGTGAACCGCTCGAGCGGCGGAGTCCCCAATTGCCGGAAACTCCCCAGACCGAGGAAAACGGCCGCCATGTAAACGTAGGTCGAGTACGTCTGCCCCTCGCGCATGCTCCGCGCGAAGCAGCCGAGCGCGACCAGGGTCGCGCTGAGGAAGACCGCGGTGGGCAGGATCGTCACGAGGATGAAGAACGCCTGCTCGGGCCGGATCGAAAACTGGATCGACTGGCTCGAGAGCCCCGGCATGAGACCCGCGAGCACGCTGAAGTTGAACCAGAGCCCGAAAATGCCGATGACGCCCGCCAGGAGGGCGGTGGCGATCACGGCCATACACTTCCCGAGCACGAGCTCGCCTCGCGACGTGGACGTCGCGAGCAGCGTCTCCAGCGTGCTCCGCTCCTTCTCTCCCGCGGTGACGTCGGTGGCGATGTGCATGGCACCTGCCGCGACCATGAACACGAGGATGTAGGGGATGATGAACGCCGCGATGTAGCGCCCCGTTTCCTCCTTCGAGGAGATGTCGCGATGTACGACCGAGATCGCGGGGGCGGCGTCCGCGTGGGCCCCGCGGCTCCGCGCCCAGATCACGGTGAGGGCGCGCCGGACGTCGTCCAGGACCGGTTTCATGCGCTGGTACGCGGCGGAGGACTTGTCGTCCGCGTCCTTGTAGAGGAGCTCGACCTTCACGGAATCGCCCCGCGCGATCGACCGCTCGATCCCCGGCGGAAGGACCAGGACCGCGTCCACGCCCGCCGCTTCCATCGAAGCCGGGGCGCGGTCGAGCGGTACCGCGGAGACGCCTTCCAGGGATCGCAAACGCTCGCGCAGGATCGGAAGCTGTTCTTCCCCTACGATCCCCACGCGAACCCGGAGCGACTGCTCCTCCTTCTTGTTCGCCGACTCGATCCAGCCCATGAAGAGCATGAGCCCCGGGTAGAGGACGAGCGGCACGACGAAGACCGCGATGATCGTTCGCCCGTCGCGCATCCCGTCGCGTAGCTCCTTCCTGCATACCGCCCAGGCCCTACGCATCGCCGGTCACCTCGCCCACCGTCTGGACGAACACGTCTTCCAGCGAGCCGCCGCCATTCCCTCGGCGCAGGGAGTCCACGCTGCCCTGGGCCAGGATCGAGCCGCGCTCGATGATCGCGATCTCGTCGCAAATCCGCTCCGCTTCGGTCATGATATGGGTCGAGAAGAGGATGGTACGCCCTTTCGATTTCAGGTCTTGCACGATCCGGAGCACCTCGCGGGCGCCCATGACATCGAGACCCGACGTGGGCTCGTCGAAGATGAGCACGGGTGGATCGTGGAGCACGACGCGGGCGAGCGAGAGCCGCTGCTTCATCCCGGTGGACATCTTCCCCACCCTCTTGTCGAGGAACTCGCGGAGACCGAACGAGACTTGCAATTCCGCGATGCGCCCCGCGATGGACGCGGGCGACATTCCGGCCAGCTCGCCGAAATAGGTGAGCACCTCGCGCCCGGTCAGCCGGTCGTAGAGTTTGGTCTCGCCGGAGAGGTATCCGATGCGCTTCCGGACCTCGCCGGCGCGCTGGCTCACGTCGAACCCGTCGATCCGCGCGGTGCCCGAGGTCGGGGTGAGGATCGTGGCGAGCACACGGAGGGTCGTGGTCTTGCCCGCGCCGTTTCTTCCGAGGAGGCCGAAAACGCGCCCAGGCGAGCAGGAAAAGGAGATGTCGCGGACCGCGGGAATGTCGCCTTTCTTCCGGTCGTGGAAGGTCTTACGAAGGTTCAGTACTTCGATCATCGGGCTCCGGGAGCTTCGCGGGGGTAAGGGGGCAGGGGCTTTGCCCTTGCGCGCCGGCCAGTCTAGGCTTCGAGGGGAGGGGTGTCAACGAATCGAACCTTGATGCGCCGAGTCTAAATCGTTAGTTTTCCGAACTCGTGTGGGACGGCGGTTCACTCATCGTGTAAGGAGTTTTCGCCCATGGCCGACGCTGTAGTCCAGGTGAGCGACAGCACGTTCGAATCCGAAGTGCTCAATGCGAAGGTTCCGGTGCTGGTGGATTTCTGGGCCGAATGGTGCGGCCCCTGCCGCATCGTGTCCCCTGTCGTCGAGGAAGTGGCCAAGCAGTACCAGGGGAAGGTCAAGGTCGCCAAGGTGGACGTCGATCAGAACCAGCGGATCGCGGCGCAGTATTCCATCCGGAGCATCCCCAGCCTCTACGTCTTCAAGGGCGGAAAGGTGGTCGAACAGATCGTGGGCGCCGTCCCGAAGCATCAGATCATCTCGGTGCTCGACGGAGTGCTGTCGGCGGTCTAACGCGCGCCCGCACGCGCCACCGCCCGCGGCTCAAACCGCGGATTCGGCACAGATCGGGCGGCAGGCGCAGATCGAGCAGTTGTGCTCGCTCGGTTGCGCCCGAAAATCGCCGGAGCGAACGGACTCGGCGATCGCGAGAATGCGGTCCCGGGTCCGTTCCAGTTTTTCCTCCGAGCGGGTGGACGTGCCCACCGCTCCGCTCAGGACGTACCGCAGCTCGAGCTTCTCGGGCGCCCGCCCGGTCAGCTCCTTGTGGGCGACGGCGTAGATCGATAGCTGCAGATTGTCGCGCGCGTTCGTATCGGCCTTTTCCGCTTCCTCCTCGCTCGTCTTGTAGTCCGTGATCACGACGCCGTCCGGCCCCTCGTCCACACGGTCCATCCTCCCCGACACGACGATGTCCCCGAGCTTGAAGCGGAACGAGCGCTCCACCTCGGTGGGCGGAGGCTGGTCCAGGGTCTCCCGTTCGAGGAACGAGTGCAGCGCCTCCACCCCCTGATCGAACCGCCGGCGGGCGTGCTCCTCCGAACGGTACCCGTCGTTCCGCCAATAGCTCCGGAACACCTCGACCACCTGCTCGAACGTGGGACGCTCCCCCAACCGGTAGCGCTCGAGCGCGAAGGCCACCGCCTGGTGCATCGCGTTCCCGAAGTTCACGCGATGGTCCTGGGTCAGGATCGGGTCGATGGCGAGCACGTGGAGGAAGTGGTATTTGAGCGGGCACGTGTCGTAGTCGGCGATCCGCTGATGGCTGAGCTGGATCGGCTCCCGTAGGAAGGGTCGCCCGAGGGGCGGTAGACCTTTCGGGGCGTCCGTCCCTTCCGAGTCCAGTTCTTCGAGCGCGCGCTTTTTCTTCAATGCCGGCGCGGGCTTTCCCAGATCGAAGGCTTCGGAGAGGAACTCGCTTCTCCGGCGCAGGGTCTTCCCGCCGTAGTCCGCGGCGTGGGTGGCGATGAGCTCTTCCTTCGCGCGCGTGAAGGCGACGTAGCAGAGCCTCCGTTCCTCCTCCCTGTGGAGCTCCGAGCTCTGCCGCTCGCCCGGCGCCAGCTCGAACGGCACCTCGATCCCGCGCCGGCGATTGCGCGTCGGAAAGAGGTCGGTGGCCGCCTGCACGAGGTACACGACCGGAAACTCGAGCCCCTTGGCGCGGTGGATGGTGAGCACCTGCACCACATCCGATTCTTCGCCGATCTCCGCGACCGCCGGATCTTCCCCGTGCTCCATGACCATCCCCAGATGGCGCAGGAAGAGCGGCACCCGGTCCACGACCGCGACCGTTCCGAACGCCTGGACGAGCTTGAAGAACTTGACGATGTTCCGCGCCTTGATCTCGTCCTCGAAATGGGCCGGGGTGCGAAGGCGCTTGATGATCCCCCGCCGATCGAGGTACGCGCGTAGCACCTCGCCGGTCCGGTGGTCCCGGGCGAAGACCCGCAGCGCGTCCAGATCCTCGAGCATCGCCGCGATCCGCCCGCGTCCTTCCTCGGAGATCGCGACCGCCGCCGAGCCCCGGACGGCCCGCGCCATCAGCGCGCGGAGGCTCGAGGGATCGGTCGAGAGCGCGTGCACGAGCAGGTTCAGGTCCTCGCCCGGAACCCCGTAGGCGGACTGGGCCAGAAGATAGAGGTATTCCTCCCGCGTGTCCTGGGAGAGCGCGTAGAGGAGCGCCACGAGCTCCTTGATCTCGGGGCGCTGGAACAGGCCACGGCTCCCGGAGAAGTAGTACGGCACCGCCTGCTCGTCGAGCGCGCGGAGAAACGGCTCGGCGTTCTTGTTCGAGCGCACGAGGATCGCGAAGTCGCGGCACCGCCGGGCCCCCGATTCCACCGCGGCCCGGATCTCTCCCGCCACCCACGCCGCCTCCTCGGCCTCGGTGGGCAGCTCCTTGATGCGCGGCATCGCACCCGTGCGCTCCGCGTGAAGCTCCTTCGAAATGCCGAGCCGCGTCTCCAGTCGGTCCCGATTGACGAGGATGAGCCGGCGCGCGGATTTCAGGATCTCGCGCGAGGACCGGTAATTCCTCGTGAGCACGATCGAGCGGGCATCGGGGAAGAACTCGTGGAACTTGAGAATGTTCTGGAGGTGCGCGCCGCGAAAACGGTAGATGCTCTGGTCGTCGTCCCCGACGACCACCAGATTGCGGTGGGTCGCTGTCAGACGCCGCACGATCTCGAACTGGACCGGGTTCGTGTCCTGAAACTCGTCCACCAGGACGTACCGGAAGCGCTCCTGGAAGTACCGGAGCGCCATCGGGCTCTCGTCGAAGAGGCGGAGCGTGAGCGCGAGGAGATCGCCGAAGTCGACGAATCCCTTCTTCCACAGCAGCCGGTCGTAGCGATCGGCGGCGAGCGCAAGCTCGAGGTATCGCTCCCCCCGGTCCCGATCGGCCGGGTCTTCGCCGGAAGCCTGGACTAGGCGCTCCGCGAACTCGCGAAGCCGCCCCGTCGCGATCGGATAGTCCTTGAGCTTGTTGAAGAATCGGGCCAGCTCGCGGAGGTATTTGGTCGGGTCGGAGAGCGGCGCGTAGCATTTCAGATCCAGCCCTTCGAGATGCTCCGCCAGAAAGAGCGCCTGCGCGGTCTGGTCCAGCACGGTGAACCCGGGAGCGATGCCGATCTCGATCCCGAACGTCGCGAGCACCTCCTCGCCGAAGGAATGAAACGTGGAGATGTGGGTGTCGGCGTACCCGTACGGAACGAGCACGTCCACCCGCTCCTGCATCTCGGCTGCCGCCTTCTCGTTGAAGGTGAGCGCCAGGATCTCGGCCGGACGCGCTCGCCCGGAGGCGATCAGGTGCGCGATCCGGCGCGCGATCACGGTGGTCTTGCCCGTGCCCGCGCCGGCCACGATGAGCAGCGGCCCCAGGTCGTGCTCCACCGCATCCCGCTGCCGGGGATCGAGCCCCTCGAGCTCGGCGGTATCTTGCGGAAAGAGATTCGCCTGGCTCATCGCGGGAAGAGCAAGAAAGCGAGCGTGACGAGCGGCGCGTAGATGCAGAAGAGGATCAGGCAGAAGCCCAGGATCTCGCGGAAGTCGAGCTTCGCGGCGGCGAGGAGCGGGATCGCCCAGAAGGGCTGGATGATGTCGGTCATCATGTCCCCCCACGCGTAGGCGGTGACGACCTTCGCCGCCGGCACGCCGAGCGTCTGCCCGGCGGAGAGAATGTAGGGCGCCTCGATCGCCCACTTGGATCCGCCCGAAGGCACGAAATAGTTCACGATGCCCGAGTATACGTAGACGATCGCCGGATAGGTGTGCGCCGACGCGGCCGCGACGAATATCGCCGCCAGCGATTCGGCCAGGTGGGTCTCCCGTATGATGCCGTACATCCCCGCGTAGAGCGGGAATTGCAAGATGATCCCGAACACGAGCCCGCCCGCCTCCTCCGCCGCCGCGACGACCGAGGCGGCCGAAGGATGGAGCGCGATCGCGAGCCCCAGCATCGCGAAGTTGAGCGCGTTCAGGGTCACCGGATGTTGTGGTCTCAGGATGTAATCCACGAGCCAGATCAGCGCCAGGGCGCCGAACGTCAGATTCACCCACCTCGAATATTCGAGCCGAGTCGCGAGCGAGGGTTTTCCGGCCTCGGCCGGCCGCCGCGGCGGCTCGAACACGTGGATCGCCGCGAGCTGCTCGGGCGTCGTTTCGACCGTCTCCTTGGGCGCGGGATGCAGGAGCGGGGTGACGACCGAGAAGAGAACCACGACGCAGGCGACGAGGATCAGGTTGAAGGACGAGAAGAGGGTCGCGGAGACCGGAATGATGCCGATTTCCGATTCGAGAAAGTGCCCCGGCGTCGCGACGAGAAGCGGCGCGGACGCGGAGAGCCCTGCGTGCCAGGTCGTGCCCATGCCGAGGTACGCGGCCGCAACGAGCAGCCGGTAGTCCACGCCCGAGCGTCTGCGCCCCAGCTCGCGGACGAGCACCGCGCTTCCCACGATGCTGATCCCCCAGTGGAGGAGTGCCAGGACCATCGAGGTGAGCGCCACGAGAAGGATCGAAGCCCGCGGCGTGCGGGGCCGCGCCGCGAGCCACGCGAGCCCGCCGCGCACCGGCGGGGACACCGCGACGATGGACCCCGTGAACATGATGAGACACATCTGCATCGAGAAGGGGAGGAGCTCCCAGAATCCGTCTCCCCAAGCCGCGACGCACGTGAGAACCGAGGCGCGTCCCACGGTGACCCCCAGGACCAGCACGATCAGCGTGAGGAGCCAGGCGATCGTGAAGGTCCCGGGAACCCAGCGCAGGGTCCAATCGATAAGCCGCGTTGCCGCGCGGGAAAATGCGGCGTGGGTCGCCATGGCGGCCGCACGCTATCAGATGGGTTCGAGGATGGCAACGCGGCGGGAACGGGCGTAGAATGCGCGCCCATGAACGCCGACGTGGTCGCGATCGGCCCCGCCAGAGCCGCGCTTCCCGGGATCGCCAACTACCTTGCAGCGGTAGCGAACCTCGGCCGGCGCTCCTTCAAACCCGCGCTGCCCGCGCTCGCGTTCCTCTACTTCTATCGCCTGGGCATGGGCGCCTACGTCGCGCTCTCGGACTACTCCTATCCTCTCGGAAGAGACGCGATCGGCGCGGTCGTCCCGCAGATGATGGTCATCGCGAGCTTCGTGCCGCTTCTGCTTCTCGTATACACCCCGTTCCTTCCGCTCCAAGACGGCCTGCTCCGCGGGCACGAGATGAATTTCCTGGCCGCGATCCGGCGGGTGCTCGAAACAGCCTGGAACTTCATGCTCTCCGGTATCGCCCAGATGCTGGTCTTCTTCGTGCCGTTCGTGGTGATCCTCGTCATCGCCGGGCTGATGCTTCCGGACGCCGGCGGCGAGGCGGAGTCCGGCGGCGCGCGGTTGATCGTGATGTCCTTCGCGATCCTGGCGGGGATCCTATGGTGGCTCCTCGCGGGACTCCTCATGATTTTCGCGACACCCGCCGTGGTGCTCGACGGCGAGGGCCCCGTTCAGTCCCTGCGCACGAGCTTCCGTCTCGTGACGAGGAACCTGGGAGACATCCTCCTGCGACTCCTCGCGTTTGCCTTCCTCGCGTTCGTGATCTATTTCGTCGCGATGATGCCCGCGACCATTCTCACCAACGTCGAACGGGCGTCGGGGGTCACGTCCGTTCCGATCAAGCTCGCGGCCGTGATCTGGACGAGCGCGGTGGATACGTTTTTCTTCCCCTTCTGGGTGGCCGCTCTGATGGTGCTCTACCGGGCGCTCATTCCCTACGCCGGCGAAACGCGGGCGGGTGCCCCGGTCGCGATCGATGAGGAGTTCCGGCCCGTGACCGCGCCGCGCGCGCCGTTCGAGTAGCCGCATGTCCGCGCCCGCCGTCGTCCACTCCGATGGGTACTTTGCCGACATCGGCGCGCACGTGTTCCCGACGCGTAAGTTCCGGCTCGTCCGCGAGGAGATCGTCCGGCGCGGGCTCCTCGCCGATTCGGACATCCTGGCCCCCGAGCGCGCGAGCACGGAGCAGTTGCTCCGCGTGCACGACCGCGCCTACGTGGACAAGCTGGTTCAAGGCCGGCTCTCCGTGCTCGAGGAGGCCCTGCTCGAGCTCCCCTACTCGAAGCAGCTCGTCGAGGCCTCGTTTCTCTGCGCCGGCGGGAGCATTCTCGCGGCGAGGGAAGCGCTGGCGCGCGGGGTCGGGGTCAATCTCGGCGGCGGGTTTCACCATGCGTTCCCGGACCACGGCGAAGGCTTCTGCGTCTTCAACGACATCGCGATCGCGATCCGCGCGATGCAGCACGAAGGAAAGGTGCGAAGATCCGTAGTGATCGATCTGGACGTGCACCAGGGAAACGGCACCGCGGCCATCTTCCGCGACGATCCGAGCGTCTTCACCTTCTCGATGCACGACGAGCAGAACTATCCGGCCGTGAAGCCTCCGAGCGATCTCGATATCGGGTTGGACCAAGGCACGGGCGGCGCCGAATACCTCGCCGCGCTGGAGCGTCACACGCCCGCGATCCTGGACCGCCACCGTCCCGACCTCGTCGCCTACGTCGCGGGCGCGGACCCCTTCGAGCAGGACCAGCTCGGAGGGTTGAAGCTCACGCGCGAGGATCTGAGGCGCCGCGACCGCGTGGTGTTCGAAGCCTGCTCCTCGCGCGAGATTCCCGCCGTGGCATTCCTTGCCGGCGGCTACGCGCTCCGGATCGAGGACACGGTCGGGATCCACGCAGATATGGTCGAAGGGGCGTTCCAGGCAGCCCGAGCTTGATTTTTCCACCCATATCCTTTATGATTTCAACGACTTGGCCGATATCGCCGTAAAGCCCGTCCCCGTAACTTCTTCCTTCGCAGGAGATTTACCGTCCGAGTCCGCCGCTCGGCTCGGGTTCGCCGTCCACTGGCTCTTCCGGCTGGGAATGTTCATGGAGTTCGTCGGGCACGGCGCCGCCGGCATCTCGCTCAATGAAGGCTGGGGCCGATACTTCGCGGTCTTCGGATTCGACGCATCCACGATCCACACGCTCATGCCGATCGTGGGGACGATCGACATCGCGCTCGGAATCCTGGGCTTCGTGAGCCCGCGGCGCTGGGCTCTGGTCTGGTGCGCCTTCTGGGGGCTCATGACGGCCTCGCTCCGGCCTCTATCGGGCGAATCGTTCTGGGAGGTTCTGGACCGGGCGGGCAATTACGGCGGACCTCTTGCGTTCCTCGTCCTGAGCGGGTGGCCCCGCACGGCCGCCGAGTGGACGGCGCCGATCCACTGGAGCCCGGCGACGCGCGCCACCCTCAAGCGCCTGGCCGTTGTCTTGCAATGGATCACGGCGCTCACCCTGATCGGGCACGGAGCCTACGGAGCTTTCTTGCAAAAACGAGAGCTCCTCGACCACTACACGAGGGTGGGACTCACGACGCTTCCTTTCGTAGGACCCCGGTTTACGCCGGCCCTGGGCTGGATCGAGATGGCGCTCGGCGTGGCGATCGCGATCCGGCCGTTTCGTGCCCTGGCGCTGGCCGCTTGCGTATTCAAGGTCCTGACGGAACTCCTCTATCCGATGACGGGTTATCCACTCTACGAGTTCGTCGAGCGCGGGTTCACCTATGTGGCGCCCTTCGCGCTCTATCTGCTTCTCCCGTACGTGAAAGCTCCTCCGGAGAAACACGCGACATGAACCTCGAACAACGGATGATCCGCGGGCTGGCTTGGGCGGTGATCGCTTCCCTACCGGCCGTCCCTCTTGGAGCGCGCGCCCAGACTCACGCCGAGCAGACTTCCGCCGCGCCCGCGCCCGCCGAGCAGACTTCCGCCGCGCCCGCGCCCACGAAGATCACTCCCGCCGTGCCGAACGCGGCCTTAAGCTCGATCCCGCTCGGAGCGGACCCGACGCTTATCGCCGATTTGAAGGCAGGGGGATACATCATCCTCCTCCGGCACGCCATGACGAATTGGAACGAGCGCGACGGCACCGAAGGCGATTTTTCCAACCGAACCAAGCAGCGCAATCTGAGCGCGGCCGGACAACTGCAGGCCTCGGCAATCGGAAAGGCGATCATGGTGCTCTCGATCCCGATCGAGAAAGTGCTCGCGAGCCCCATGTGGCGCTGCCGCGATACCGCGGAGTTCGCGTTTGGCGCCTACGACACCACGAGCCTCCTCTTCTGGAAGGGACCCAAATTCCGGGAAGCGCGGATCCAGTGGCTGAGCACCCCGCCCGCAGCGGGGAAGAACCTCGTGCTCGTTGGACATCAGGACCAATTCATCCCGATCGTCCCCGGTCTTCGCCGCGATCAACTCAAGGAGGGGGACGCGCTCGTGTTCCAGCCTCTGGGCAAGGGAAAGTTTCGGGTCGTGAGGCAGGTCCCGGCCGCGGATTGGGCGCAGCTCGCGGGCATCGCCATGCCGCCCCTCGGCGCACCCGTGGACTCGACGCCCGGGGAGCCGGACACTCTCAAGGCATCGACCAAACAACCCCTCCACTGAGAGCCGAAAGAGAGAGGGCGAGACCTTTCGGTCCCGCCCTCGTTCTTTGCCGATCCAACCGCTCTTCGGTCTAGTACATGTCCTCGTAGCCGCCGCCGCCGTGCTGGGCCGCAGGTTGAGCCTTCCTCTTCTCCGGGATCTCCACGACCAGCGCTTCCGTCGTGAGGAGCAAGGAAGCGACCGACGCGGCGTTCTGGAGCGCCGAGCGCGTTACCTTGGTCGGATCCACGACACCGGCCTCGAACAGATCCTCGAACTTCTCCGTTTCGACGTTGAAGCCGACCGTGGTCTTCTCCTTCTTGGCCTGCTCGACGACGACCGAGCCTTCCAAGCCGGCGTTGTTCACGATCTGGCGAAGGGGCTCCTCGAGCGAGCGCTTCACGATGTTGGCACCGATGAGCTCGTCCGCTTCCAGCTTCAGCTTGTCGATCGCCGGGATGCAGCGGATCAGCGCGACGCCTCCGCCCGGGACGATGCCTTCCTCGACGGCCGCGCGCGTGGCATGGAGCGCGTCCTCGACGCGTGCCTTCTTCTCCTTCATCTCGGTCTCGGTCGCGGCGCCCACGTTCACGACGGCCACGCCCCCCGCGAGCTTCGCGAGGCGCTCCTGGAGCTTCTCCTTGTCATAGTCCGAGGTCGTGTCCTCGATTTGCTTCTTGATGAGGGCGATCCGGCCCTGGATGTCCGTGTGCTTGCCCGCGCCTTCCACGATGGTCGTGTTGTCCTTGTCCACCGTGACGCGCTTGGCGCGCCCGAGATCCTCGATCTTCACGTTCTCGAGCTTGATCCCGAGATCCTCGGTGATGAGCTTTCCAGCCGTCAGGATCGCGATGTCCTCGAGCATGGCCTTACGGCGATCCCCGAAGCCGGGCGCCTTCACCGCGCACGCCTGGAGCGTGCCGCGGAGCTTGTTCACGACCAGGGTGGCGAGCGCTTCCCCTTCGACGTCCTCCGCGATGACGAGCAGCGGCTTCGCCTTCTGCGCGACCTTCTCGAGGAGCGGGAGCAGATCCTTCATGTTCGAGAGCTTCTTCTCGTAGATCAGGATGTAGCAATCCTCGAGAATCGCTTCCATGTTCTCTTTGTCGGTGACGAAGTACGGCGAGATGTAGCCCTTGTCGAACTGCATCCCCTCGACGAGATCGAGGGTCGTCTCCATCGACTTGGCTTCCTCGACGGTGATCGTGCCGTCCTTACCCACCTTGTCCATGGCGTCCGCGATGATCTTGCCGATCTCCTGGTCGCCGTTGGCGGAGATGCTCGCCACCTGCATGATTTCCTTGGGGTCCTTGACGCTCTTCGAGAAGGTCTTCAGCTCCTCGACCACGGCGCGGACCGCCTTGTCGATCCCGCGCTTGATACCCATCGGGTTGCTGCCCGCGGTGACGTTGCGGAGTCCCTCACGGAAGATCGCCTCGGCGAGCACGGTCGCGGTGGTCGTTCCGTCCCCCGCGACGTCGGAGGTCTTGGTGGCGACCTCGCGGACCATCTGGGCGCCCATGTTCTCGTAGCGGTCCTCGAGCTCGATCTCCTTGGCGACGGTCACGCCGTCCTTCGTAATCGTGGGCGAGCCCCACTTCTTGTCCAGGACCACATTCCGGCCACGCGGTCCCAACGTTACCTTCACCGCCTTGGCCAGCGTTTGCACGCCCGACAGCACGGCCTGACGCGCCTTTTCATCGAAGATGATTTCCTTAGCAGCCATTCTCATCACTCCTTTATGGATGGAGGTCTCGGTAGAAACCTCAGGGGTCAGCCGACGATGGCGAGAACGTCCTCCTCGCGCATGATCAGATACTCGCTGCCTTCAATCTTCACCTCGGTGCCGGAATACTTGCCCATGAGGATCTTGTCGCCCGTCTTCACCTCGAGGGCGACGCGCTTCCCCTCATCGGTCAGCCGTCCGGGACCGGTAGCCACGACTTCCGCCTGCTGCGGCTTTTCCTTGGCGGTATCCGGAATGATGATTCCACCGCGCTTCACTTCGGGCTCCTCGAGGCGGCGAACGAGGATGCGATCGGCCAAAGGCTTCACATTCATGGTAGCGGCTCCTCTGCTTTCAGGGGTGTTCGATGGGGTTTCGTTCTTCGGTTTGCTTTTCGTCTCTGGCATGGTTGTCAAATGGGCAGAAGATTGACTCTTCGCCCCCCTCCTGCATCCGTAATACGCAGATGCCGTGCCGGGGTTCGAGACTTCGAGCGGCCGGCGGGCGAAACCGTGGCAGCGCGCGCGCTTGGCCCACTGGATCGTGCGGCTCCGGAAGGACCCGCGCTCCGCCCTGGTGTACCGGGTTGCCCAAACGGCATGCGGCTTGTGCGGCAATCGACCTAAAACCTATACTTGCCCGGGCTTCCAGCCCATTCATGGCAAACAAGCGGCCCACCCCCAAACGCCCCAAGCGGGCTCAACCCACTGCCAGAAGGGCAGGCGCTCCGGGTACCCA
>DASXQO010000137.1:0-2385 GCA_036507115.1 Candidatus Eiseniibacteriota bacterium
ATGAACTTCGTATTCGTTCCGCTCCTCGCGAGCGCCGGGCTCGCCCTCCTGGGCGGCATCGCCATCCTCATCTGGAAGCCGAACCGGGTCGTCACGCTCCTCGCGGCGGCGGCGCTGCTTCTGGTCGGGCTTCAGCAGCTCGGCTGGACCCGGGCGCTCTATGCGCTCTCCTTCGAGCGTCGAAACTACTGGCTCGATCTGTCGCTCGTCTGCTGGCTGCCGGTCTCTCTCGCGTGGCTCCTCCTTTCGATCACGCTCGCGCGCGGGACCGATCCCGAGCAATTGCGCGGATGGCGCGTGTACGTATCGCTGAACGCGCTTGTCTCAATCGTCATGGTGGCGGGTCTGCAGTGGTTTTCGCCGCTCCGGTCCTTCGTTCCCGGCAGGGAAGCGCAGTACTTCCCCTTGACCACGTTCGGAGTCGCGGTGCTCGGGCTCCTGCTCCTGAACATCTCGCTCATGAGCGCGAACTTCGAATCCACCTACGTGGCGCTCTCGGCCCGCTGGAGGCGGGCGTTCTCCCCCGCGGTGCTGGGGATCATCTTCACCCTGGCTTGGTTCACGGTCTTCATCGCGAACAGCATCCTGCTCGGACGCCTTTCCATGTGGGACATGGTGAAATCCTCGATCCCGTTCGGGATCCTATCCCTGGCGATGCCCCTGGTGTTCATCCGGAGGCGCGGCGCCGAGGCGGCGGTCACCGCAGAGCTGCGTCCCTTCTACGAGACGCTCTCCTTCGCCCTGGGTGTCGGGGCGCTCACGGCGTCGATCGGCCTCGTCCAGATCTCCCGCCTCACCGGATGGACCCTGGCCCGCACCACCTGGATTTCGATCCTCTGCGCCACGCTCTTCGGACTTGCGGCACTGGCGCTCTCCGGACGCCTGCAGTTCCGCCTTCGGCAGCTGCTGGAGCCCTACCTCTACACGTCGCGATTCGACCCCGAGGTCGTCTGGAGCCATTTGTCGCACGAGCTGGACGCCACGGTGACGCGAAAGGATCTCTGCCGCCTTATTCCCGGGTGCGCGGCCGACATCGCGGGGGTGGAACCGGTCACGCTGTTTCTGACCTGGAACGGGGCATCCGAATTCACGGTGGCCGGAAGCACGCTCGACCCGATCCCGGTGGAGCGGGTCGGGGCGGACGAGCCCCTGGCATGCGAGCTCCGGGGATCGCGCCACGCGATCCATCTCCGCGGCCGCCCCGACGATCTCGGCATGATCCCGATCTACGTGGAAAACGCCAAACAGATCGCGGCGTGCGGAGCGGCCTGCGCCGTTCCGCTCACCCACCGAGGGAAATTGCTGGGGTTCCTTCTCTGCGGGGATCCCGAGTACGGGCGCGAGAAGCTGGCGGGAACGCTGCTCCTGCTCGAGGTCGTGGCGCAGATGGTCACGACGCGGTTGACTTCGTTGGAACGCGCCGGGTAACGTCATGGGGCCGGGTCGCGATCGGCCCGAGCCATGATGAAATCCAATCCACGATTCAAGCTCCTCGTGCCACGCCGGCGCGCGCGGTCCCTCACCGCAGCGGCTCTGGCCGTTGCCGCCGGTTTTCTCCCCTCCCCGGCGGGCGCGCAGCAGCCGGCCCCCCCCGCAGGCCGGACCCGGATGACGGTCCTCACGTCTCCCGTCGATGCGCTCGTGACGCTTACCGGCGAGAGCGAGCTCAGGGCGACTTCTCCGATCGAATTGGAACCGCTGTGGACCGGGCGGTACCGCGTCACAATCGAAGCGCCGGGGCACGCCACCGTGCGCGGGGCGCTCTTGTTTCCGGAGGACGGCTCGAGACCCACCGCGCGGTCCGAGCCGCCCGGGGTGACGCCTGGAATCCTCCTGCGCTCGCTCAATGTTCCCGGGTTTCCCCATCTCTTGAGTCGCCGCGCGGGGCGGGGCCCTGCGTTCCTCATAGCCGGAGCGGGCGGGCTCGGCGCCATTGTCCTCAACCAGGCCGAGTATCGAGACAGACTCGATAGGCCGGACCTCGAATCGCAGGACCGCGCCGGGGACTTCCGCCACGCGAGAAGGAGCTGGACGATCTACACGGGAACGGTGTGGGGCCTGAGCGCGCTCGACTACATCGCGCGCGCGCGGATGCGCCTGCTCGAATCGACGCCCACGCGGGTGACGGTCGGAGCGCCCAGGCTTCGCAGGGCGGGCGTCATGTGGCGCTCGATCCTGATTCCCGGGGCGGGGCAGGACTACGCGAATCGCAAGTTCCGGGGACTCGTCTGGCTCGGAGCGACTCTGGCTTCGGGCGCCGCGTATTTCGTAGCCGTTGAGAGCCGTCATCAGATCCTGACCAAACTCACCCGCGCCGAGGCGCTTCTCGCGACCGCGAGTCCGGCCGAATTTGCGGATCGCCAGGCCGACGTGGACCACTTCGTG
>DASXQO010000138.1:0-13879 GCA_036507115.1 Candidatus Eiseniibacteriota bacterium
CTCGGCGAAATTTTTCTTGGTGTCGCGCAGACGGACGCGGTCTTGAGGGCGGCGCGGCCCGGCGAGGCTGGGCTCCACGCTCGCGAGATCCAGCGAGAGCGTGTCGGAATAGGACGCCTCGGGCGTGCCCGGTCCCCGGAAAAGACCCTGTTCCTTGGCGTAGGCCTCGATGAGCCGCACCTGTTCGGGCGGGCGGCCGGTGAATTCCAGATAACGCAGCGTCTCGGCATCGATGGGGAACATGCCGCACGTGGCGCCGTACTCGGGCGACATGTTCGCGATCGTGGCGCGGTCGGCGACCGGCAGGGTGTCGAGACCGGGTCCGAAGAACTCCACGAATTTTCCCACGACCCCTTTCTTGCGCAGCATCTCGGTCACCGTGAGCACGAGATCGGTCGCGGTGGATCCCTCGGGGAGCGCGCCGGTCATGCGGAAGCCGACGACTTGGGGAAGGAGCATCGAGACCGGCTGTCCGAGCATCGCCGCTTCCGCCTCGATCCCTCCGACACCCCATCCCAGAACGCCCAGGCCGTTGATCATGGTGGTGTGCGAATCGGTGCCGATCAGCGTGTCGGGGTAGGCGCACGGCGGATTGCCGTCCCCGGAGAAGACGACGCGCGCGAGGTATTCCAAGTTCACCTGGTGCACGATTCCGGTCGCGGGCGGCACGACCCGGAAGTTCTGGAACGCGCGCTGGCCCCACCGGAGGAAGAGGTAGCGTTCCCGGTTCCGCTCGAACTCCTTCTTCGCATTGATCAGGAGGGCCGCGCTGGAGCCGTATTCGTCGACCTGGACCGAGTGGTCGATGACCAGCTCGGCGGGCTGCAGCGGATTGATCCGCTTGGGATCTCCGCCCAGCTCCGCCATCGCGTCGCGCATCGCGGCCAGATCCACGACCGCCGGGACGCCTGTGAAGTCTTGCAAGAGGACGCGGCTCGGAGAGAACGCGATTTCGCGGCTCGGCGTGGCCTTGGGGTCCCACCGCGCCACCGCCTCCACGTCCTCGGCGGAAACCACGCGGCCGTCCATGGTGCGAAGCAGATTCTCGAGCAGAATGCGCATCGAGTAGGGCAGTCTTTCGACGGGGAGGCCCGCCTTGGAAAGCGCCTCGAGACCGAAGATCTCGTAGCGCCGGTCGCCTACGGTGAGGACCGAGCGTGCGCCGAAAGAATCCTTCATGGATTTGGCTCCATCGGAATCGCCGGCTTCATGCCGGGCGAAGGGAGAGGCCGGAACGTAACGAGGAAAGAATACCCGACTCGGCCTGGAGGGGGTAGGCCGCTCGCGGGGAACCGGCCGCTCGCGGGGAACCGGCTGCTCGCGGGTGACCGGCCGCCCGCGCGGCGACGCGCGGGCCAATTCCCGCTTCCCGGTGTCCGCGCGCGACGGTAGAGTCTGCGGCCATGTCCCGTCCGGGGTCGGAGCCTCGATTCACCTGGATCCATGCGATCGTAATCGTAGCGATCGTGGGAGCGATCGTCTGGGTCGGCATCGCGACGGCCCCGTACTTCACGCGCGCGCGGCTGGAGGGGTTCATCCGCGGCGCCGGGGGATGGGGACCGCTCATCCTGATCGGGCTGCAAATCGCGCAGATCCTCGTCGCCCCGATCCCGGGCGTCTTCATGCCGATCCTGGCCGGGGTTCTCTACGGTCCGGTCGTGGGCGTGCTGATCGCCGCAGTGGGGACGCTGGTCGGCTCGACCGCCGCGTACGCGATCGGGAGTCGCGCGGGAATGCCCCTCCTGAAGCGGTGGCTCGGCGTGGAAACCGTCGCCCGGGCCCGGGCGCTGGTCGGCGGAAAGCGCTGGCTCGCGCTCGTCCCGCTCTTTCTCCTGCCGTTCACCCCGGCCGACGCGATCTGCTTCATCTCCGGAATGATCGGGGTCAGGCCGAGCCGCTTCTTCCTGGCCGTGCTGCTCGGACGGCTGCCCAAGGACTCGGCGCTCGCCCTCGCGGGCGCGGGGCTGATCCGTCTCGGAGGCCTGGTGTCCGGGAACGGCTAGGGGCGCCTCGCGGCCGGGTTGGGCGCCGCGTAGGCTGGGTGCGCCGTCCGGCTACGGATGCCGTCCCTTGCGGACGATTTTGATCGGCGTGGCCCCGGCGATCGTCGCGGTCGCGCGCAGGTTGTTCATGATCGCCGTCTCCTCGAGGCTCAGCGCCTGCGGACCGAGGCGGCTCACGATCTCGGCGAAGATGCCCGCGCGGTCCGTGATCACGACATCGATGCGATCGGGCGTCACGTCGAGCCGCTCCCGGTCGCGCAGCGCCGCGATGCTCCGGATCGAAGCGAGAATCTGTTCCGACGCGACGTCTCCCACGGAACGGCTCTGGCCCAATACCTGTAAGAACTGCCCCGGCTTGTACCGCACGAATCCGGCGATCAGGGTTGCCTTTCCGCCTTCCGTGTTCGCGACGACGTGCCCGATCCAGGCAGGGTAGTCGCGAAAATTCTCCGACCGCCCCGAGGCATCGAGGATCTTCTTCTCGGCGATCAGCGACTGGACGTAGCCCTCCGGGGTCGCCGCCGTGTCCTTCGAGCGCTGCAG
This sequence comes from Candidatus Eiseniibacteriota bacterium, assembly GCA_036507115.1. Lineage (GTDB taxonomy): Bacteria > Eisenbacteria > RBG-16-71-46 > SZUA-252 > SZUA-252 > WS-7. The sequence goes on from DASXQO010000138.1 coordinate 2,547, forward strand.
GGTCAGCTCCATCACCCCTCCCTGCGATTGGCTCGTGGCGACGACCGAGCTGGGCTGGTTGACCGCCTTCCACCCGTCCGGAAAGATCATCTCGATTCCGAGATCCGGGTGGTAGAAGCGGTTCGCCACGAAATACCCGGCGCGCGGATCGTCGCCGAAGACGAGCCCCTCGATCCGGGCACGGTACTTCGGCGCGTCGATCCTGAGATCCCTTCTTCCTCCCGCGACGGCGGCCTGGGCGAGCTGGGTGGTGCGGATCTCGCGGTCGCCCGGATCCGGGTGCGTCGAGAGGAAGCCGGGAAGATGCGCGCCCTGACGCTCTCCGACGCGCTTCAGCATGGAGTAGGTCGCGGGGATCTCGCGTGGATCGTAGCCCGCCTTGGCGGCGTACCCGACGCCCAGCTCGTCCGCCTGGTTTTCGTTGTCGCGGCTGTACTTCAAGAAGAGAAGCCCCAGCCCCTGCTGCGCGAGCCCGGTGTAGGGCCGGAGCGCGCCGACGAAGATGGCTCCCGCGAGGAGGCCCACTCCGGCGAGCTGGGAGCGCGTGATCTGCTGTGCGCTGTGGCGCGCCGTCACGTGTGCGCACTCGTGGCCGAGCACGCCCGCGAGCTGCGACTCCGAGTTCAGATATGCCAGAATCCCGCGCGTCACATAGATGTAACCGCCGGGAATCGCGAACGCGTTGACGACGGGGGAATCGAGGACGCGGAAATGCCACCCCAGCTTGGGGAGGTGTGACACCGCGGCGATCTTCTGCCCGATGGAATCGGCGTAGCGCTGCACCGCGGAATCGCCATAGAGGCCGTACTGCTCGACGATCGCGGGATCCGACTCGCGCCCCATCTCGACTTCCTGGCTCGTGCTGACGAAGGAGATCTGGCGCTTGCCGGTGGCGGGATTCGTGGAGCAGCCGGTGAAGGGGAGCGCGAACGCAGCGGCCAAGAAGGCCGGCGCGAGAGAGACGAGAGCGTTATGGAACCTCGGGGGCATGAGCATTCTCCGGAGGCATGGGTGGTAGCGATGCAACCGTGTCGCAGTTTATAGTAACACTCGACCGCTCGCGCGCCGGTTCCGGATTTCAAGCCAACGGGGAGGCCATGCCCATCACTTCGGTCGATCAGGCTCAGCTCTGCGTCAATACGATCAAATTTCTGTCGGCGGACGCGGTCGAGAAGGCGAAATCGGGGCACCCCGGCGCGCCCATGGGCGCCGCGGACATGGCCTACGTGCTCTGGTCGAAGTATCTGAGATTCGATCCCAAGGATCCTCTGTGGCCGAACCGCGACCGCTTCGTCCTTTCCGCGGGGCACGCGTCGATGCTCCTCTACTCGCTGCTCCACCTCTTCGGATTCGACCTTCCGATGGAAGAGCTGCAGCAATTCAGGCAGTGGGGTTCGAAGACCCCGGGGCACCCGGAATACGGACACGCGCCGGGAGTCGAGGCCACGACGGGCCCTCTGGGGCAGGGCTTCGCGAACGGCGTCGGGATGGCGCTCGCGCAGCGGATGATGCGGGCCCGCCTGGGGCGCCACGCCGACCTCCTGAATCATCGGGTGTACGGGATCGTGAGCGACGGAGACCTCATGGAGGGGATCGCGTCGGAGGCGGCGTCGCTGGCGGGGCACTGGGGTCTCGGGAATTTGGTCTATCTCTACGACGACAACCGGGTGTCCATCGAAGGGCCGACGGCGCTCGCGTTCTGCGAAGACGTGGGACGGCGGTTCGAAGCGTACGGCTGGCGCGTCGAGGTCGTGGACGGAAACGACCGGGACCACGTGGATCAGGCGCTCTTCCGCGCAGTCGCAGACGAGATGCGGCCGTCCCTGATCGTGGCTCGCACGATCATCGCCAAGGGAGCGCCTACGAAGCAGGGCACCGCGAAGGCGCACGGCGAGCCGCTCGGCCAGGAGGAGCTGAATCGCGCGAAGGAGGCGGCGGGCTGGCCGCTCTCGCCGGCGTTTCACATTCCGGAGGAAGCCCGGACGCACTTCCACGCGCTGGCCGAGGAGAAGCGAACGGAGCGGGCCGCTTGGGACGCGCGCTTCGCCGCGTTCCGGCGCGACCATCCGGACGTGGCCGCGCTCTGGGACGCCCATTTCACGCGCAAGGCGCCGGAGAATCTCGACGAGCTCCTCGCGGCGGCCGCTCCGGCCCAGGAAGGCGCGACGCGGACGCACTCAGGCAACGTCCTCCAGGCCGCGGCCAAGGCGATCCCATCCCTGGTCGGAGGCTCGGCGGATCTCGAGCCCTCGACCATGACGGGTATCAAGGGGGGCGGCGAGGTCGTACCGGCGGGACTCACGTGTGGAGCCCAGGTGAATTACGGCGGGCGGGTCCTCCACTTCGGCGTGCGCGAGCACGCGATGGGAGGAATCGGAAACGGAATGTCGCTCTATGGATCGTTCATTCCGTATCTCGGAACCTTTCTCATTTTCTCGGATTACATGCGCCCGTCGATCCGGCTGGCTGCCCTGATGAAGATCCGGGTCCTCTACGTCTTCACGCACGACACCGTCTTTCTCGGCGAGGACGGGCCGACCCACCAGCCGATCGAGCAACTCCCGTCGCTTCGCCTCATCCCGGGAATCGAAGTCTGGCGCCCCGCCGACGCGCTGGAGACCGCGATGTCCTGGGCGCGCGCCATCCAGCGCGCGGACGGGCCCACGGCGCTCGTGCTCACGAGGCAGAAGCTCGCTCCGATCGAGCGGGGCGAGACCTTCGATCGCCGGGAGATCCTACGCGGCGGCTACGTGCTGGAGGACGCGGAAGGAGGCGTGCCCGAACTGGCGATCGTCGCGACCGGCTCCGAGGTCCCGCTCGCGCGCGAAGCGCGAAAGCGCCTCGCGGCCGGCGGGGTCCGCGCGCGGGTCGTGTCGATGCCCTGCGTCGAGGCGTTTCGCTCGCAGCCCGCGACCTATCGCGAGGCGGTAATTCCAAAGGCGGCACGCCGCGTGGTGATCGAGGCGGCGCGGACCGAACCCTGGTGCGAGCTCCTCGGGGAAGGGTGTCTGCGGATCGGACTCGACCGCTTCGGAGCCTCGGCTCCTGCCGCGGTGATCGCCGAACACCTGGGGTTCACGCCCGGCGCGGTCGTGGAGAACGTGCAACGCTGGCTCGGACGCGCATGAGCGGCACGTGAACGCGCGATCGCGCGCGCTCCTCCTCGTACTCCTCATCGCCGCCGCGGCGGCCCTCCTGCCGTTCCTCGAATACCTGACGGACGATTCGTTCATCCACTTCCAATTCGCCAAGCATCTCGTACTTGGGAAGGGTTACTCCTTCAACGCCGGGGAGCCGACGTACGGCGCGACCAGCCCGCTCTGGGTGTTCCTGCTCGCGCTCGCGGGGAAACTGCTCCCGATCGAAGTCGCGGCCCCGCGGGATGCTTACACCATGCCGGCGCTCGCGTGGGTCGCGAAGGCGTACGGGTGGATCTTCCATCTACTCACGATCTGGGTTCTGGTTCGCCTCGGAAAGAGGCTCGGCTGGGACGACCGGACCTCGCTCGGGCTCGGTCTTCTCATGGCTGCCCAGGCGTGGGCGATGCGCTGGGCGCTCTCCGGGATGGAAACGCCGCTCGCGACCGCCTGCGTCGCGCTCGCGCTCTACGGCCTCGCGGGCGTTCTCATCCTGGATCGCTCCGGATGGACAACCGGGATCGCCCTGGGGCTGGCGTCGCTCGCGCGCCCCGAATGCTATCTCCTGGCGGCGATCGCCGTCCTCGCTGTGTGGATGGGAGCCTTGAAACGTCCCCGCCGCGCGCTCGAGGTGCTCGCCGGTTCGGCGGTCGTCCTGGTGCCGTGGCTCGCGACCGCGTGGCATTGGTTCCACGTGGTGCTCCCGAACACAGCCGCAGCCAAGGCGGGGGCGCTGGCGAATCCCGGGCGCGCCGTGGCCGCGGTCCACTCCGCGTTCCAGATCGAGCTTGCCGCCGACGCGCTCCCGCTCGCGCTCTTCGTGCTGGTGCTCGCGTTCGGGAGCCGCTCGACCGCGCTTCCCGCCTTGGGAGGACGGCGCCTCTTCTGGCTCGTGTGCGCGGCGTGGCTTCCCCTCCTCGTCTTCTTCTTCGCGCTGGACGGCGTCCAGGTCGTGTCGCGGTATCTTCTGCCGGCAACGCCCTGCGTGCTCCTTCTGGGCATGGCCTCGCTTCGGTGGGTCGTCGCGACCAGCTTCCCGAAGCGCTACGGCATAGCGCTCGCGCTCTTCCTCGCCGCGTTCGCGATCCAGAACGGCGTCTTCACGGCGCTCCTCAGCGCGCCGAGCACGCGGGCGCACACGCGCGGGCTGCGCGCGTCGCTGGTCTCGCTCGGGATCTGGGCCCGTGACGACACGCCGCCGAACGCGACCTTTGCCGTCGCCGACATCGGCGCCTTCGGGTACTACTCGGAGCGCCGGGTTCTGGATCTGTACGGGCTCGTCACGCCCGAGCTCGCGCCGATCGTCGTGCGCGAGGGCTACGACGCCGTCGTGACTCGATGCCTCTTCGAGGTGGCGGGGCGGCCGGACTATCTGATCGACCGTCATCCCGTCAAGGCGAGGCTCGCGCTGACTCTCGACCAGGCGACTCCCTACCGGTTTCTCTTCGCGCGCAGGATCGCCAATCTCGGCATCACGCGTCCCGGCGGCTACTACTATTCCGTCTACGCGATCGATTGGCGGGTGGTGGATGAGACCCGCCAGCGGATCGCCGGGGTCGGCGGAGCCAGGCGCCCCGCTCGCCGCGCGGTTGCCGGGCGAGAAGGAAAGGAGTATACTGCGGATGGTTCGCTCATCCCCGGGGCGCAGTCGAGGAACCAAGCATCTCACGTTCAGCGAGTTACGAAGGGTCCCTCACGTTTTCCCCTAAGCCTGGCCCGCGCCTTCTCCCGACCCTACACAGGATACTCGGGTCACTAGCGTCCGCCGTGCCGCTCGCGGCGATCCTGGCGTTGGTCTTCGCCCACACCGCCGAAGCCCAGCTTCCTCCGAGATCTCCGCGCCCCGCTCCGGATCCGCGCCGTGCCGCGCCGTTTCTGCCGACGGTAGAGCCTTCGGGACTGGGCTCTCCGGTGGACTGTGTGATCGTCGCTCCCGACTCGATCGCGGACGTCTACCAGCGCCTCGCGGACTACCAGACGCGCGTCGGCATCGCCACCGTGGTGCGGAACCTCTCCACGATACGCGCGGCGGACCCGCGTTCGAACGACCTCGCGCAGGCCGTCCGAAGCTTCATCAAGGCGGCTCGCGATCTCTGGGGCGCGCGCTGGGCGGCGCTCGCGGGAGACCACGACCAGATCCCGATGCGGTACGCGCGCGTCAACTTCGCCCTGACGGCCGACATTCCGACCGACTCCTACTACGCGGATCTCGACGGCACCTGGGATGGAAACGGAAACGGGATCTACGGAGAAGTTGCCGACAGCCTGGACATGAACCCCGACATCGCGGTGGGAAGACTTTCCGGCGCCAACCGGGCGCAGGCGCAGGTCCTTGTCGCGAAGGCGCTCCGGTACGCGACCAGCCCTATCGCGCGACCGCTCACGAAGCAGCTCATCCTGGCCGAGGTGCTCCTTCCATCGGATTGGGTGCCGGGGCAACTCGTCGGGAGCGACGGCGCGACCCAGGGGGAATCGCTCAAGGTGCGCGCCCCGGCCTGCGCCACGGTCGATCGTTACTACGAGAACGTGACGGAATATCCCGGCGCGCTGCCACTCTCGAAGGCGGCCGCGCTGAGCGCGCTCGGTCGAGGATACGGCGTCGTGAACCACGTCGGACACGGAGCGCGGTCGCAGATCTCGGTCGGCAGCGAGGTCATCACCATGCCCGACCTGGCGGCGCTGGCGAACGGCGATTCTCTGCCGCTCTGGATCGTTTCCAATTGCGCGTCGGCCGCGGCGGATTACGAGTGCGTGGCGGAGACCGTCGTGCGGAATCCCTCCGGGGGCGCGCTCGCGTACGTCGGCGCGAGCCGCGAGGCCTGGCCCGGCGTGAGCTACACGGTTTCAACCCGGCTCATGGATTTCCTCGAAGCGGGCCCCCCCACATCGCTCGGAGAAGCGGTGGAGGACACGCGCGCGGTACTGCTCCCTCAAGCGCGCGGCGAGACGCCCGAGCGGTGGGGTTACTTCTATACGGTGCTCCTGGGCGACCCCGCGATCCCGATCTGGCGCTGTGCCCCCACTGCGCTCGCGGTGACGCGCCCTTCGACCGTCCCGCTGAGCGCGGGAGCGTTTCCCGTAACGGTGCTTGTCTCGGGCGCCCCGGTCGAGTCGGCGCTCGTGGTCGCGTGGAAAGCCGGAGAGGACTACCGGTCCATCTACACGGACGATGGTGGAAATGGGATGGTGCCGTTCCACCCGGGGACTACCGGCAAGTTCTCCCTGACCGTGACCGCGCCGGGGAGTCTTCCGTTTCTCGATTCGCTCACCGTGACCGCCGACGCTCCCGCGCATTTCGCCATCCTGAACGTGGGCGTGCGGGACTCGATCGCCGGAGACGGCGACGGTGCCGCCGACGCCGGCGAGTCCTTCGCGATCCGGGGCAGCGTCAAGAACGCGGGGACCGGGGCTTCCTCCGGACCGCTCACGATCACGCTCTCGACGCTCACGAGCGGACTCACGATTTCGCAGGGGGTCGCCACCCTCCCCGCGCTCGCCGCTGGCGCGCAGGCGGTGCTTCCCGACAGCCTCCGCGTCCGCGCGCTCGCGACCCCGAACCTCCGCCGGGCGGAGCGGCTGCGGGTGATCGTGAGGGATGCGGTCCGATCCGACACCGCCGACGTTCCGATAGCGGTGGCCGCGGCGTCCCTGCTCCTCGCTGCGAACGGGTTCGACGACAGCCCCGCCGCGGGAGGAAACGGGAACGGGAACGTGGACCCCAACGAAACCGTGCGCTACCGTTTCACGGTCGCGAGCGAGGGAAACGGCCGGGGCCGCGGACTCACGGTCCATCTGAGAAATCCCGGGGCGGGAGTCGCGATCCTCGATTCAGTGTCGACCGTGGGAGACGTCGTCCCCGGAGTGACCGGGACGAGCGCCTTCCTCCGGATTCGCGCCGGGGGAGTGGTGCCGGCCGGACGGCTCTTCGACGTCCGTGTGGACGACGCGTATTTTCACTCGTGGAGCTTCGCCGTCGATCACACCGTCCCCGCGTCCCCGACGGGCCTCAGGACCGATACACCCGGGGCCGACCGGATCACCATCGCCTGGGATCCGGTCGCTGCAAGCGACGCTTCGGGCTACAGGGTCTATCGCGCGCTCGATGACGGGAGTCCGCTGGCGCTCCTGACGCCCATTCCCGTAAGGCGCGTCTCCTCGTACGAGGACATGGGCCTCCCGCCGCTCACCCGCTACCGGTACGCAGTCGCGGCCGTCGACTCGGGAGGAAACGAGGGTGCGCTATCGGCGCCGCTCGTTTCGAGCACGAGTCCTCCCGCGCTCATCGGCTGGCCCGAGCCTGTCGGGGAGGCCACATCTTCTTCGGTCTGCCTCGCCGATCTCGACCTAGACCTGAGGCCCGAGGTCCTGGTCGGCGCCGATTTTCTCTACGTGTTCCGGCCGGACGGGACCGACTGGCACGACGGCGACCTGAGTCCGGCCACGACCGGCATTTTCAGCACGGCACTCCACCACATACCGTCCTCCCCCGCGGCGGCCGATCTGGATAGCGACGGGATACCGGAGATCATCGCCGCTTCCTGGAACGATTCGACCGTAGCGGTCTGGCGCGCGAACGGCACCATGTTCCCGGGGTGGCCCCGGAAGGGCGGAGCGCCCTTCTGGTCGACGCCCGCGGTCGGGGACATCGACGGCGACGGAATTCCGGAGATCGTGGTGGGATCGAACACGAACAAACTCTATGCGTGGCACGCGAACGGCACCCCCTTGCGCGGGACGAGCGGCGTCTTGTTCACGCCGCAGGGAAGCGTGATTTCCTCGCCCGCGATCGCGGATCTGAACGGGGACGGCGTGCGCGAAATCGTTTTCGGCACCTCCTCGGGGCACGTCTACGCGATCCACGCCGATTCCTCGGTCCTCTGGGACAGGGTATTCAGCGGCCTCACGAGCTCGTCTCCCGCGATCGGCAACGTGATCCCCGGCGGCGGTCTCGAAGTGGCCCTCGGGTGCGCGAACGACAGCCTCTACCTGCTCACGTCCCTGGGGCAGCGCGCGCCCGGATGGCCGCGCCCTCTCGAGCTGACGCCCGGAAACGGGCGCGTCCCGTCGCCGGCGCTCGCCCCGCTCCTCGCTCCGCTCGGCGATCCGCGGCTTTGCGTCGTCGCCGCGGGCTGGGACGGCCGCGTGATGGCGTGGGACCCTGAGGGGAGTGTCGTTCCAGGATTCTCAAACGTGACGCTCGGGGGCGGTTCGACCGAGGCCTCGCCGGCCGTGGCGGACCTCGACGGCGACGGCACGCTCGAGATCCTGATCGGGGCGGATGACCGAAAGCTCTACGCGTTTCACTTCAACGGTGCTCCCGTGAGCGGTTTTCCGATCGAGATCGGCGCGGAGGTGCGCAGCACGCCCGCCATCTGGGATCTCGATCACGACGGCGCCACCGACATCGTGCTCGCCGGGTGGGACCGTGCGGTCCACGCGTGGCGCTATCCGGGGACGTTCCGCACGACCGGCATGGCGTGGCCCATGTTCCATCACGACAACTGGCGCACCGGGTACGCGACCTTCCCGGTGCTCACCGCGGTCGATGCGCCGCCTCCGGAAGGACCCGGGGCGCCCCCCCTCGTGCCGAGACGCTCCTCGCTCGCGCAGAATCGTCCGAATCCTTTCAATCCGGTCACCTCGATCGGATTCGCCGTCGCGGGACCGGGACCCCAGCCGGTCCGGATCCAGATCTTCGACATCCAGGGACGCCTCGTCGCGACTCCGGTTTCGCGGCCCTTCGATCCCGGGTATTATGAGCTTCGCTGGGACGGTCGCGGCGGCGACGGCCGGGAAGTTTCCTCCGGCGTTTACTTCTACCGCGCGGAGATCGGGCCCAACCTGTATAAAAGGAAAATGGCGCTGCTGCGCTGAGCGGCTCGATGCCTGGAGCGGCTCGGCGCCTCGAGCACCGCGCCAAAGCCGGTCCCACTCCGAGAGGAAAGGATCTCCGCATGGCTTCGCCGGTACGCGTGCGTTTCGCGCCGAGCCCGACCGGGTACCTCCATGTCGGCGGCGCGCGGACCGCGCTCTTCAACTATCTCTTCGCGCGCCAGCACGGAGGCGCGTTCGTGCTCCGGATCGAGGACACCGACCAGGACCGGAACGTCGAGGAGGCGCTCGGCGGGATCCTCGAGGGGCTCAAATGGCTGGGTCTTCGCTGGGACGAGGGCCCCGAGGTGGGAGGCCCGGCCGGCCCGTATTTTCAGAGCGAACGGCTTCCGGGCTACGCGGAGGCCGCGAGCTGTCTTCTGGCCGAGGGCAAAGCCTATCGCTGCTTCTGCGATCCCGAGGATCTGAAGCGCAGGCGCGAAGAGGCGCTCGCGCGCGGCGAGCCGCCCAAGTACGACCGGACTTGCTTCCGCCTCTCGAAGGAGGAATCCGAGGCGCGCGCGGCGAAGGGGGAACCCTTCGCGATCCGTTTTCTCATGCCCGAAGGGGAGACGGCGTGGGACGACGAAGTGCGCGGGACCGTGACGTTCCAGAACGCCACGCTGGACGATCTCGTGATTCTCCGCGCCGACCGGCATCCGACGTACAATTTCGCAGCCGTCGTGGACGACGCTGCGATGGAGATCACGCACGTGCTCCGCGGGGACGACCACATCTCGAACACGCCGCGGCAGCTCCGCCTCTACGCCGCACTCGGTCTTGCGCCTCCGCGGTTCGGGCATCTTCCGATGATCCTGGGCCCCGATGGCACACGGCTCTCGAAGCGGCAGGGCGCGGTTTCCGTCGGTGAATTCCGCGACGACGGGATCCTGCCGCAAGCCATGGTGAACTTCTTGGCACTCCTGGGCTGGGCGTTCGACGGGGAGCGCGAGATCTTCACGATGGACGAGTTGATCGAGGTCTTCACTCTCGACCGGGTCTCGAAGAATCCCGCGATCTTCAACTACGAGAAGCTCGACTGGATGAACGGGGAGTACTTCCGCGCGCTTCCCCTGCAGACGCGGGCCGACATGGTGGCGGCCTACTTGAAGGAGACGCGCGCGCTGCCCGAATCGGCGCTCCGGGACCGCCCCTTTCTCGAACGCGCGGTCGCGGCGGTCGGGGACCGCATGAAGCGCCCGAGGCAGTTCCTCGAGTACGCGGGGTATCTCTACGTCGATCGCGTCGAGCCCGAGCAAATACCCTGGGCGGAGCTCGTCGCGAACCCCTTCGCCGCGGCGCGCCTCAAGAAGCTCGCCACGGTGCTCTCGGACGTGGAACTCTTCGAGCACGACCCGATCGAGAAGGCGACCCGCGGGGTCGCGGTCTCGGAAGGGGTCAAGGCCGGGGACGTGATCATGCCCGCGCGGATCGCGCTGACGGGGAAGAAGGTGAGCCCGGGCATCTTCGACGTGATGCTGCTCCTGGGCCGCGAGCGGACCGTCGAGCGACTGCGCCACGCGGCGGACCGCCTCGAGGCCGAATCTCCAGCGCCCACCTCGTGAGCGCGCCGATCCCGGGACCGGCTTCCGGCACGCTCGATTCCCTGCGCGTCGCCCTCGTCCACGACTGGCTCACGGGAATGCGCGGCGGAGAAAAGTGCCTCGAAGTGCTCTGCGAAATGTTCCCCCGCGCGGAGATCTACACGCTGGTGCACTGGAAGGGGCGCCTCTCCCGCACGATCGAATCGCATCCCATCCACGAATCGTGGATCGCGAAGCTCCCGCTGGGACGAAGCCGCTACCGCTGGTACGTATCCTCGTACCCGAAGGCGATCGAATCCTTTGACCTGAGCGGCTACGACCTCGTCGTCTCGATCAGCCATTGCGCGGCCAAGGGCGTGATCACCCGCGCCGACACGCTTCACGTCTGCTACTGCAACACGCCGGTCCGCTATTTCTGGGACCTCTACCCGGAATATTTCGCGCCGTCCCGCGCGGGCGCGCTCGAACGGCTGCTCGGCCCGCCTGTCGCGCACCGATTCCGGTTGTGGGACCGGCTGAGCTCGGACCGGGTCGACCTCTTCATCGGAAACTCGCTCAATATCCGGGACCGCATCCGGAAGCACTACCGCAGGCCCGCGCTCGTCGTGTACCCGCCCGTGGACACCGATTTCTTCACCCCCGGCGAGAGGCCGCCCGAGCGGGACGCACCCTTTCTGACCGTATCCGCGCTCGTGCCGTACAAGGGGGTCGATCTCACGATCCGGGCCGCGAACCGGATCGGCGCGAAGCTTCGCGTGATCGGATCCGGCCCCGACTCGAA
>DASXQO010000139.1:0-4404 GCA_036507115.1 Candidatus Eiseniibacteriota bacterium
GGCGCCTCCTTCCCCCGAGCGATTCCTCCTCCAGCTCAGAATCCAAAAGAGCACCCATGACAAGCTGCGGTACGCCCAAGCTCTGCTCAGCCATGCCCTGCCTTCGGGGGATGTGGCTCAGGTGCTCGACCGGGCGCTCGATACTCTTATCGTGCAACTCGAGAAGCGCAAGTTCGGGGCCACCACCCGTCGGCCGCGACTGCGGCTTTCGACTGCCGGAAACGGCCCGACCCCAGGAAGCCGTTACGTCCCGGCGCACGTCCGGCGGGCGGTCTGGGAGCGGGATCAGGGCCGATGCACCTTCGTGAGCGCGAAGGGGACTCGGTGTAAGGCGAGAAGGTTCCTCGAGTTCGATCATGTCGACCCGGTGGCGCGAGGAGGAAAGACGTCGGTCGAGAAGATGCGACTGCGATGCCGCGCGCATAACCAGTACGAAGCCGAGCGCACGTTCGGGGCCGGGTTCATGAACCGGAAGCGCCACGAGGCGCGATGCGCGGCGGCGGAAGCACGGGCGCGGGCGGCTGCCAAGGAGCAGGCTGCCAGAGAGGAGGTCCAGGATGTGCTGGCAGGCTTACGCAACCTAGGATGCCGGGCCGATGAGGCACGTCGCGCGGCCGCGTTCACGGGGACCCTTCAGGAGGCCACGCTCGAGGAGCGTATGCGGGTCGCATTGAAGTTTCTCAGCCGAAGATCGATCCAGGTCAGCACGTCCGCGGAGGTGTCCCATGCGCGTTAGCTGAACGCACTGAACCGTCAGCACCCCGATCAGGACACTCTAGGGGGTCTCTTGGCGGCGGCGCGCCGATCAGGGGAGATGGAGCGGCTCGCCCGCCTGCTCCTCCGCGTGATAGGAGCTGCGTACCAGAGGTCCGGACGCGACCTGCCGGAATCCGAGTGCCTGCCCATACTCCCGGTAGTGCGCGAATTCCTCGGGCGGGGCGTAGCGTTCGAGCGGCAGATGGGAGCCTGACGGAGGCAGGTATTGGCCCAGGGTAACCATCGAACAGCCGTGGGCCCTGAGATCGCGCAGCAGCTCCTCCACTTCTTCCACCGTCTCCCCAACCCCGAGCATGATGCCCGACTTGGCCGGGATGCCGGGCGTGATCTCCGTCACGCGGCGCAGGAGCTCGAGCGAGCGCGCGTACCGTCCGGCGGGCCGCACACGCGGATAGAGCCGTCTCACGGTCTCCATGTTGTGGTTCAGGACGTCGGGACCCGCTTCGAGGACGCTCTCGAGCGCATCCCGGTTCCCCATGAAGTCGGGGATGAGCACTTCCACGCGCACCGTCGGGATCTCGGAGCGGATCGCGCGGATCACGGCGGCGAACTGGAAGGAGCCGCCGTCGGGCAATTCATCCCGGTTCACCGACGTCACGACGACATAGCGGAGCCCCAGCCGGCGCGCGGCCCGCGCGACCCGCAGGGGCTCCTCCGGATCGACCGGGAGCGGCTTCCCGCTCCGGATGTCGCAAAACGGGCAGGAGCGCGTACAAACGTTACCGAGGATGAGAAAGGTCGCGGTGTGGCGCGAGAAGCAGTCGCCGATGTTCGGGCAGTTCGCGCTCTCGCACACCGTGTGGAGGTCGAGCTGACGCAGGATCGCCTTGGTCTCAAGATAGGACTTTCCGGCCGGGATCCGGGCCTTGAGCCATTCCGGGCGGCGCAATGGCGCGGGATCCAGGCTCAGTCTCTGATACGAGCGGAGCGGCTTCCGTCGCTCCCCCGCTTCCGTTCTCCGGTCGGAGGTCAGCGTGAGGGGGATCGGGGCGCCCGCGCCCACGCCCGCGCGTGCGGAGTCGATGGTGCGCTCAGAAGTGGATCGATCGTCCATCGGTCGCGAACATGGCTTCCATGGTCGCCTCCGCGAGGGTCGGATGCGCGTGGACCACTTCCGCAAGTTCGAGCGCGGTCGCCTCGAAATGGCGCGCGACCACGGATTCCGCGATCTGCTCGGTGGCCAGCACGCCGATGATGTGGACGCCCAGGATCTCTCCGCTCGACGCGTCCGCGACCGCCTTCACGAAACCATCTCCCTGGCCGAGGATCCCCGCCTTGGAATTCGCGATGAAGGGGAATTTCCCGGCCTTGACCGCGCGCCCGGACGCGCGTGCTTGCGCCTCGGTCATCCCCACGCTCGCGATCTGCGGATGGCAGTAGGTGCAGCTCGGGATCGCCTGATAGTTGACGGGATGGGGATTTCCTCCCGCGATCTTCTCGACCGCGACGAGCCCCTCGTGCGAGGCCACGTGCGCGAGCGCGGGCCCCGGCACGATATCGCCGATCGCGTAGATCCCGGGGACGCTCGTCTCCATGGTGGCGTTCACGCGCACGAATCCGCGCTCCATCGCGATCCCCAGGGCTTCGAGGCCGATGTCCGAGGTAACGGGCTTCCGGCCCGCCGCCATGAGCACCCGCTCCGTATGGTGTCTCTGGACCTTGCCCGCCACCTCGACCTCGGTCCAGGCCTGGTCCCCTTCCGCGCGCACGCTCTTGATCGAAGCGCCCACGAGAACCTCCATCCCCTGCCGGGTGAAGGCGCGCAACAGGGCTTCGGAGATCTCGGCGTCTTCGACCGGAACCAATCGCGGCTCTTTCTCGACGAGGATCACCTTGGAGCCGAAGGAATGATAGATCGATGCGAATTCGACTCCCACCGCTCCGGCGCCGATCACGAGAAGCGACTCCGGTACGCGATCGAGGCTCAGAATATCGTCGCTCGAGAGCACGATGCGGCCGTCGACCGGCGCCATGGGAAGCGAGCCCACGCGCGACCCCGTCGCCAGCACGACCGCTCCGGCCTGGATCTCGCTCTTCGCTCCCGCAGCGTCGGTCACCTCGATCCGGTCCTTCGCCTTGAGGCGCCCCTCCCCCTTGATCGTGACGACCTTGTTCTTCTTGAGCAGGGATTCGGTGCCCATGAGGTTCTTTTTCACCACGCGGTCCTTCCGGTCCATCGCGGCCTTGAGATCGAGCGAGGCCTCGGAGAGGCGCACCCCGAACTCGCCGGCGCGGCGCGCGAGGAGCAGGACCTCGGCGGTCTCGAGCAGCGCCTTGGTGGGGATGCAGCCCCGGTGAAGGCACGTCCCGCCCACCCGCTCCTTCTCGACGAGCGCCGTCTTCAGCCCGAGCTGGCCCGCGCGGATCGCGGCCACGTAGCCTCCGGGGCCGCCGCCCAGGATGGCGACGTCGTAACGTTCGCCGTTCATCGGCCCTCCCGGCTACGCTTTCTGCTGCGCGAGCCGCGCCCGGATGATGGGCTCGAACAGGTCGATGGGAATCGGGAAGATCGTCGTGGAATTGTTCTCCGTCGCGATCTCGGCGAGCGTCTGCAGATAGCGAAGCTGCATGGCGAGCGGCTGTGTCGCGATGACCGCGGCCGCCTCGGAGAGCTTCTGCGAGGCCTGGAGCTCTCCTTCGGCGTTGATCACCTTGGCGCGGCGCTCCCGCTCCGCCTCCGCCTGCCGCGCGATCGCCCGCTGCATTTCTTGCGGGAGGTCCACGTTCTTCACCTCGACCGTGCTCACCTTGATGCCCCAGGGCTCCGTGTGGCGGTCGATCACGAGCTGGAGTTCCTGGTTGATCTTCTCACGTTTGGAGAGGAGCTCGTCGAGGTCCGACTCGCCGAGTGTGCTGCGCAAGGTGGTCTGCGCGATCTGGGACGTCGCGTACAGATAGTTTTCCACCTCGAGCACCGCGCGGTTCGCGTCGAGGACGCGGAAATAGATCACCGCGTTGACTTTGACCGAGACGTTGTCCTTGGTGATCACGTCTTGAGACGGCACGTCCATCGCGACCGTGCGGAGCTGGATCCGCACCATCTTGTCGATGATCGGGATCAGAATGATGAGCCCCGGGCCTTTGGCCCCGATCGCCCGGCCGAGCCGGAAGATCACGCCGCGCTCGTACTCACGAAGGATCTTGATCGCGCTCGAGAGGACCAGAAACGCTAGAAAGATCACCACCGCAGCGGAAACAGAAAACATCGCCTTCCCCTCCCTAGGCCTTCCGGACGCGCAGCCGCATGCCGTCGACTCGATCGACGACCACGGGCGCGCCCTGCTCGATCCGCTCGTTCGACTCCGCCGCCCAGTTTTCCCCGTGCACGAAAATCCGCCCTTCGCGGCTCCCCAGCTCGGTCAGCGCGACGCCGCGCTCGCCCAGGAGCCCCTCGCTGCCGGTGAGCGGCTTTCTCCTCAGCGCGCGGAATCCCGCCCCGACGACGAACGCGAAGAATAGCACCGTCACCACGGCGACCGTCAGGATCACGGAGAGGGAGATGCGCGCCGTGCCTCCGTCTCCGTGCATCAAGATCAGCGATCCCAGTATGAGCGACACGACTCCTCCCACAGCGAGCATCCCGTGGCTCTGGATCTTGACCTCCGCCAGAAAGAGCAACATCGCGAA
>DASXQO010000140.1:0-14958 GCA_036507115.1 Candidatus Eiseniibacteriota bacterium
CGTTGGGATCGGAGGAACCAAGATCCTGGCGGATCCGATCGACTCGACGGCCGCGTTCTGCACGTTCCTATCCCACCCGCTTCGCCCTCCCCTCGTGTTGCGCACCGGGGATGGTGGCACATCGTGGCAGGACGTCACGGGTAACCTCCTCGGCCAATCGGTGAACACGATCGCCGTCGATCCCGATCGGCCGAGCGATTGGTATGCAGGCACCGCCGTCGGAGTCTGGCACTCGGGAGACGGCGGAACATTCTGGCGGCCCTACGGCTACGGCCTTCCCTATGCGATGACCCTGGATCTCGCGATCCAACAGAGATCGAGGAAATTGCGGGTCGCAACCCATGGTCGCGGGATTTGGGAAGCCGTCCTCCGCGGGGGCACCACTCCCAGTGAGGCGGAAGGGGTGTTGGTACTCGAGCGGGCGTCCTCCAACCCAGGCCGCGGCGTGGTGCTCTTTCGCTATGCGGGACGTGGGGCAGGGGCGCTGGAATTGCGAGTGTTCGCACCAACCGGCCGTCTCGTCAGTCGGCTGGCGGTCGATCCGGCTGATGGTTTCGTCAGAACGGTCTCATGGGACACGCGCTCGGCGGGCTCGGGAGTCTATATCGCGGTTCTTGAGTCAGGGAGATACCGGGTGAGCAGGAAAGTAGTCGTCCTTCGCTAGCAGCCGACCCCCGGCTCACCCCCAGAGCGGCACGAGCGCGGCGGCGCACTCCTCGAGGCAGCGGCGGTCCTCCGGGCTGAACGCGTCGAGGAGCTCGCTCTCAACGTCGAGCAATCCCGCCACGCGTCCGCTTTCCGTGTCGAGGACGGGTACCACGATCTCGGAGCGCGTCGTGCCGAGCGTGGTCCGATAGCGCCGATCCTGCGTCACGTCTCCGACCGAGACCGTCGTCCGGGACTGGATCGAAGCGCCACAGAGACCCTGGCTCGCGGGGAACCGGGGATAGGCGGGAGCGGCAGGCCCGCTCCATGCGAGGACGCCCACTTCCTCCGGCGTCACGTCGTAGAGCCCGACCCAGCGATACCCACCCGTTTCACGAATCGCCGCGGCGATCCGTCTCGCCTTTCCCACCCGATCGCCGGGAACGGCGAGGATTTCGCGCAACCGCTTCAGAATCGGGGGAGCGTCCGTCACGCCTCGAAGTAATTCTCCCGGAAGTCCTCGATCTTCGCCTTCTTCCGCAGCGCCTGAAGCCACTCCGTGAACCGCGTCTGCCGGCGGTCGTTGAGCATTCCACCCCGGATTTCCGGGGCCTGCTTCTGGTAGTCCTCTTCGCCGGGCCGGGTGCGCTCCGTGACGAATCCCACGAGCGCGCCCCAGTTCCCCGTGAGCGGCTTGCTCCACGTCCCCGGCGGCGTGCTGAACAGCCCGCCCACGATTTTCGGTTCGGCCCCGATCGTCCCGAGATAGCCGTTCCTCGTGACCTGGGTGGCGAGGCTGGTCACCCCGTTGAACTGCCTCGCGACCGCGAGGTCGCTCGCCCCCGGCACGATCGCCGCCTTGGCCTGAGTCGCCGCGTCCGTCGCCCGGGCTAGCTGCAAGGAGTGGATGAGCCGCTCGCGCACGAAGATCCGCGCCTGCGCGAGCGGACGGAGTCCGGCCGGCTGGCGGTCCGTGATCTCGTAGAGATACCAGCCGTTCTCGGCCGGTACGGGCTGGTTGACGGAACCCACCTTCGCCGAGAAACACCACCGCTCGATTTCCGGGAAGCTCTGAAACATCTGATTGTTGCTCTTCCCCTCGCGGAACCAGTTCGTCTCGGTCGTGGCGTATCCGGCTCGGGTCGCTGCCTTCGCGAGCCCGTTCTTGCGCGCGTCCGCGACGAGGGTCTTGATCGCCTTGCGCGTATCGCGGATCGCATCGGCGCCGGGCTCGACGCGGAACGCGATCTCATGGTAGCGAACCATCATCTGATTCGTCTTGGGATCCATCCACCGCTTGTCCAGCCGAAGAAGATGAACCGAGCGCTCCTCCCGGACGACGTCGGAGAGCTGGCCGGGTTGCAGCACCTTGAGCGCCGCTTGGAACGAGGGACGGAGCTGCATGTACGGCGTGTCCCCCACGTCGCCGCCCGCCTGCGCCGAGCCGGCCTCGGAATAGGTACGCGCGTACTTCGGGAACGAGTCCGGCTGCGCCAGGACCTGTTCGCGGATCCCGAGCATCCGCTCCCGGGCCACCGCGAAGTCCGGGTCCTTGGGCTTGCGCGGGACGAGCGCTACTTGAAGTTTTACCTCAGGCGGTCCGGTGAACTCTTCGGGATGCGATTTGTAGTACGTCTCGATGTCGGCCCCGCCGATGCGCGACGTGTCGACCACGAAGCTGTCGGATGCGAAATAGAGGTAGCGGACCGTGAGCTTCTCGTTGATGAGCCGGAACCGGTCGCGCACGTCCGATTCCGAGACCTTGGCGATGGACGCGATCTCTTGTTGCAGCTTTTGCTGGGGCAGGGTCTGGGCCACATACGACTCGACTTCGGCCCAGGGCACCGGGGAGTTGGGGTTGTCCAGCTCGGCCAGATACTTTCTGTAGTCGAACTGCCCGTTCGTCTGGAATCCCGGCGCGCGGAGGATGAACTCCGGGGGAGCGAAACGGATCGCGATCTTGATCTCCTCGGGGGTGACCCGGATGCCGCGGCGCTTCACCTCCTGCTCGACCAGCTTGGATTGAATCATCTGCTGCCAGGCCTGCTCGCGGATGTAGCTGTCCTCCCCTTCCTTGACCTCGCGGGATTGGCGGATCTGGTTCAGGAGGTTCTGGTACATGCCCATGAACTCCTCGTAGCGGACCGGCTCGCCGTTGACCTTGGCGATCACGCCGGACGGCCCCCCGGAGGTCTCCGGATTCAGCACACCGCCGAGCTGGAGGACTCCAAAACCGACCAGAAAGATGATCGCGGTGGCCCAGATGATCACCTTCATGTTGTCTCGCATGCCCTGCATCATGTGTACGGCCCTCGATGGAATGCGTTGAAATGAGGACGGCGCCCGCGGGGCGCCGCGAGAAAGCAATAATCAATTTTGATGATATCGCGGCATCGCAGGATTCGCAAGGGAACGCCTCCCGAGCGCGATTTGGGTTGACGGAACGCGGAAGTCGATGCAACGTCAATCGATGTCGCCTTGAGACATCGGAGGATCCACGATGCCACGCGCCGAAGCCCCGGGAGCGGAACGGGAGCTACTACTCCACATCCTCGACGCGCTCGACACCGGTCTTCTCGCCCTCGACGAAGATCGACGCGTCGTCGCGATCAACGACACGCTCGCGAAGGGCTGGGGCGTCGATCCCTCCGAGATCGAGGGCCTGCCGCTCGCCGAGGTGTTCCGGTCGGAAGTCGAGCGGTGGTATCTCCCCGAGCGCGGCGGGCGCGGGGAGTCGGGGCGCGGCACGAGGGAAATCCGCGGATCGGTCGCGGACCGCGAGGTCCTCATGCGTTACAGCGTGCGCGCTCTCGGCGATACGGGCGGGGTCGTGGTTCGCGTCGAGGACTTGGTCGACGCGGATTCCGAGGAAGAGGTGTTCCGGAACACCGAGCGGCTCATTTCCCTGGGCGAGCTCTCCGCCCGGGTCGCGCACGAGATCCGGAACCCGCTCACCGGCGTCCGCACGACCGTCCAGTTCGTCACATCCAAGCTCCGGGCGGGGGACTCCCGCCGCGACGACCTGAACGACGTGTTGAAGGAGCTGGACCGGATCGAGCAGATCATCACGGACCTGCTCCTGTTTGCCCGGCCCCAGGCGGCGCGTCCCGTCCCGACCGACGTCCGCGAGGTCTTGGGCAAGGTCCTCGACAACCTCGCCATGCGGTGCCAGGAGGCCTCCGTCGAGGTTGCGCGGGACTTCGACGAAGAGCTGCCGAACGTCCTGATCGACCCCGATATGGCGCAGCAGGTATTCCTCAACCTCGGGATCAACGCCCTCCAGGCGATGCCGGAAGGAGGTCTTCTGAAAGTGGGGACCGGACTCAGGCGTACCCGCTACAAGAAAGCCTACGTGGACGTGGTGGTGGCGGACAGCGGCCCCGGAATTCCCGATGAAGTGAAGGAAAAGATCTTCGACCCCTTCTTCACGACGCGGTCCATGGGTACGGGTCTGGGGCTCTCGATCTCCCTTCAGATCGCGCGCGAGCACGGCGGCAACCTCACCGCCCGGAACAGCGCGCAGGGCGGGGCGGTCTTCAAGTTCAGCCTGCCCGCGCTCCTGCCTCCGGACGGGGAGGAGGCCAAGGAGTAGCGATGAACCTTCGCATCCGGATCGCGGACGACGAGGAGCTGATCCGGAAATCCCTCGTCAAGCTGCTGAGCGCCGAGGGCTATGAAGTCGATGCGGTGGGATCGGCGGCCGAGGTGCTCGAATCGGTCCGAAACGACCCGCCCCAGATCCTGGTCCTCGACCTCCGCCTGCCCGACGGCAGCGGGCTCGAGCTCTTGCCGAGGCTCAAGAGCATCGAGCCGGACCTGAAAGTCGTCGTGATCACCGCCTTCGGGGACCTGCCGACGGCCGTCCAGGCCATGCGCCAGGGCGCGACCGATTTCATCAAAAAGCCCTACGAGATGCACGAGATGGTGCTCGCGATCGAGCGGCTCAAGGCCGGCATCGCGCGCGAGAACCAGCTCAATGCCTTCCGGCGCGGAGAGCTGGAGGCATTCCTCAAGACGAAGATCGTGGGCGAGGCCCCGGCGATGCGGAAGATCTGGGACCTGGTGGCCAAGGTCTCGAAGAGCGAGGCCACCACGGTGCTCATCGAAGGGGAGAGCGGCACCGGGAAGGACCTGGTTGCGCGCGCGATCCATTTCGAGAGCGCCCGGCGCGAATCCCCCTTCCTGGCGCTCAACTGCTCCTCCTTCCAGGAGCAACTGCTCGAGAACGAGCTTTTCGGCCACGAGCGCGGGGCCTTCACCGACGCCCGCGAACCCAAGCGCGGCCTGGTGGAGCTGGCGGACCAGGGCACGTTGTTTCTCGACGAGATCGCCGACCTGCCTGCCGCGACGCAAGCCAAGTTCCTTCGCTTCATCGAGGACCGCACGTTCAAGCGGGTCGGCGGCGCAGCGGACCTCGGCGTGGATATCCGGATCATCGCGGCCACCAACCGCGACCTGGACGGGGACGCGAAGGAGGGTCGGTTCCGGCAGGATCTCTACTACCGTCTCAAGGTGGTGTCGATCGTCCTGCCGCCTCTCCGCGAGCGCGGCGAGGATGTCCAGCTTCTCACGCGGCACTTCCTCAGTTACTACAACGAGAAGTTCAGGAAGCATTTCACGTCAATCGCCCCGGAAGTCGAGGAAATCCTGCGCGGCTACCGCTGGCCCGGCAATGTCCGGGAGCTCCGGAACCTGATCGAACGGATCGTCCTGCTCGAAGAGGACGAGACGCTGCGGGAGGATCACCTGCCCGCGGAGATGGTCGCGGAGGTGGAGTCGGTTCCCCGCGTCCTGCGGGACGCGCTCACGGCCCGCGGCGAAGGAGACGGCGACATGCCGACGCTCGCCGAGGTGGAGCAGGAGCACATCCTCAAGATTCTGGACTTCACCGAGGGGAACCGTTCGCGTGCGGCGCGCATCCTCGGCATTTCACGGCAGAGCTTGATCGAAAGGATCAAACGGATCGCCGCCTCGCGCGAATCCCACGCGCCCGACGATCCGATTCGCGCGCGACTTCTTCGATAGTCGATTCCGCGGTCTCGCGCCTGTCGCGTTTCTTGGGATGTCGTCTTTCTCGACATCGCGTCGCAGTTCCCTCCGGCCTTCGAGCGAAGCGCGCTCCGCAGCGCCGTTCCGATGCGCGAATCGCTGTCCATTCCTATGACACCCCGATCGTCGCGTGCGAAATCTCTCCGGCTTCCATTCCTTCTCGAAGAAAAATTTCTAAACGTTCACACACGCGAGTGATGCGGTAGCGAATTTCCCCGTCGCGCGTCTGATGCGGGCATTGGCCCGCTTCCTGCTTTCTACTTCATGTCGATGGAACCACATCAGTGCTCAAGGGGAGGTGTGGATTGCGCAAGTCGGTCCTCATCGTGGACGACGAGAAGCTGCTCGTACGTACACTCTCCAACGCACTGAAGGAGGCGGGATACCGGATCACGGTCGCGGGATCGGCGGAACAAGCGGACAAGCATGTGTTCGGCGATCCGCCGTTCGACCTGATCCTCCTGGACAACCGCCTTCCGAAAGAGAGCGGCATGGAGGTCGTGAAGCGGGTCCGTGACCGCGCGGTCAAGTCCAAGGTGATTCTGATGACGGCGTACGAGACCCCGGACGTGAAGGCGGAGGCGAAGCGGCTCAAAGTCGAGCGCTACTTGAAGAAACCCTTCGACCTGACGGTCCTGCTGGAAGAGATCCACAGTTTGATCGGAAACGGGGAGGGCCTGACAGCCGGGTGAACCGGAAAGCGAATCCAACGTGAGGGGAGGTGATATCACGATGCCGGCGAAGAAAAAGGCTGGAAAGAAGAAGGCCGCGAAGAAGAAGTAAGAATTTCTGGATTGGGCACGTCCTCAGGGCCGCTCGGGTTCTCCCGGGCGGCCCCTCTAGTTGCCGGACGGTTTGACAGAACGTACAGCCGCTGCGAAGATCGAGTCGTGCCCGGTCCCGAGAAGATCGAAGGGGCGGGATTCGTCCGGCTGCACGGCGCCCGCCAGAACAATCTCAAGAACATCGACGTGGAATTCCCCCGTGCTGCCCTCACCGTCGTGACGGGAGTCAGCGGGTCGGGGAAGTCGTCCCTCGCGTTCGACACGATCTACGCCGAAGGCCAGCGGCGCTACGTCGAATGCGTCTCCACGTACGCGAAGCAGTTTCTGGAGCGCCTGCCCCGCCCCGACTACGACCGGGTGGAAGGCTTGGCCCCCGCGCTCGCGATCCGCCAAGGCGCGGCCGCGCAGACCGGCCGCTCCACGGTCGGCACCGTCACCGAGGTCGCCGACCACCTCCGGCTCCTCCTCGCCCGTGTCGGAGACACGATCTGCGGCCAATGCGGGACCAAGGTGCCGCGGCACAGCGTCGACTCGGTGCTCGAGGCGATCCTCGCGCGCGGTCCCGGAGAGGTCACGATCTGGTTCACGCTGCCGGCCCACCCGGGCGAGACTCCCAAGAAAGTATGGGAGCGCGCGCTCGCGCGGGGATTCGTCCGGGCACGAGCGGGAGAGGGGGGCGGCTGGGCCCGCCTCGATGAGCCGATGCCTCGCCGCGCGAAGGGCCCGATCCAGATCTATGTGGATCGGCTCGCGCCCGCGCCGGAGAACCGGATGCGGCTGCGGGAGAGCCTGGAAACGGCATGGCGCGAGGGGCACGGGCGGGTCTTCGTCGAAGGCGGAGGAGGCGAGACGCTCTGCTATCACGATGGAAGGACGTGCGAACGCTGCGGGCGCGAATTTCCGGAGCCCTTGCCGCAGCTCTTCTCCTTCAACAGTCCCTACGGCGCCTGTGCCGAGTGCAAAGGCTTCGGCAACATCCTGACCTTCACGCTGCGCCGCGTCGTTCCCTTCCCCGGGAAGTCGGTCCTCGAGGGGGCGCTCGAGCCCTGGGCCAATTCGTGGCGCGCTCACTTTCTGCCGAAGCTCAAGACTGTGGCCGAGCGCTATGGGATCCCCCTCGACCAGCCGTTCCGCTCGCTCTCCAAGGAGCACCAGAAGATCCTCCTCGAAGGCGCGCCCGGGTTCCGCGGCGTGTTCCCGTTCTTGGAGCGGCTCCGCGAGAAATCCTACAAGTCGAGCGCGCGGTTCCTCGTGAAGCACTACCAGGAACCCGTGATCTGCGCGCGGTGCGGGGGCAATCGCCTGAAGCCCGAGGCGCTCGAGGTGCACGTGGGTGGCAGGAACATCGCGGAGCTTCTCGCCATGACCGTCGGGGATTTGCGCGCGTTTGTCTCCACGCTCGCGCTCGACCCGATGCGCGAGATGATCGCGTCGACGATCCTCGCGGAGCTTCGGGGGCGGCTCGAGTATTTGTCGGAGACGGGGCTCGACTATCTCACGCTCGACCGGCCCTCCAAGACCCTTTCGGGAGGGGAGGCGCAGCGCATCGAGCTCGCGAACGCGCTCGGCGGGAGCTTGAGCCACGCCCTCTACGTCCTGGACGAGCCGACCGTGGGGCTTCACCCGCGCGACACCGAACGACTGGTCCGGGTGCTTCGCCGGCTGCAGGGGAGAAAGAACACCCTCCTCGTCGTCGAGCACGATCCCGACGTGATCCAGGCGGCCGACTGGGTGGTCGAGCTGGGCCCGGGCGCGGGGGAGCGCGGCGGCCGCGTGCTCTACCAGGGCCCGCGTGAGAGCTGGCCGGGGCGCGACCTGGCCGGCGCGGAATGGGCCGAGGCGGTCGCGGAGCCGGGCGGAGAACCGTACGGACGGGCCCGGCAGGCCGCCTGGATCGAGATCCTCGGCGCGCGCGAGCACAACTTGAAGTCGATCGACGTGCGGATCCCGATCGGATCGATCGTCGGGGTATGCGGCGTGTCGGGATCCGGGAAGTCCACGCTGGTCGAGGAAATTCTCTGGCGCGCGGCCGCGCGGGCCCTGGGCGAGGACGCTCCCGAACCGGGGGCGCATCGGACCGTTCGCGGCCTGGACTCCTTCGACCGGGCCGTTCTCGTGGATCAGACGCCGGTGATGCGCTCCTTCCGTTCGAACCCGGTCACCTACGTCAAAGCGTTCGACCGGATCCGCGAGCGATACGCGCGGACGCCGCTCGCCCGCCAGCGCCGGTACACCCCCGGCACCTTCTCGTTCAATGTGAAGGGAGGGCGCTGCGAACGGTGCGAGGGGGCCGGAGTCGAGCGCGTGGAGATGTATTTCCTCGCCGACCTCTGGGTTCCATGCGAGGCGTGCGGTGGAAGGCGATACGATGCCTCAATCCTGGACGTTCAGGTACACGGGCTTTCGCTCGACAAGCTCCTCGGGAAGACGGTCGAGGAGACGTTGGCGCTCTTCCAAGGGGAGACCGAGATCCAGGAACCGCTCTGGGTTCTCGAACGGGTGGGGCTCGGCTATCTGCGACTCGGACAGCCGCTCTCAACGCTGAGCGGAGGCGAGATCCAGCGCCTCAAGCTCGCGCGCGAGCTTTCCGACCGAAGCCCCGCCGCCACGCTCTTCCTTCTCGATGAGCCGACGGTGGGGCTCCACCGCAAGGATGTGCTCGTTCTCCTCCGCGTGCTCCGCGAGCTGAAACGGCGCGGATCGACTGTGGTCCTGGTCGAACACAATCTGGATCTGCTGTCGGCCTGCGATTACGTGATCGAGCTCGGGCCGGAAGGGGGCGAGGCAGGAGGTTCGCTCATCGCGGAAGGACCGCCCGACGAGCTCGCGCGGAACGAGGGCTCGCTGACCGGGCGCTATCTCAGGAAGATCGCGGCCTGCGCGTAGTCGAAGGGACGGTGGCTCGGGACCGACATCCGTCCGCGCACCAGGAAGCCCAGCCGGGGGGTGGCGAGCAGCTCGAATCCAGCGTAGGCGTGGGTCTTCACATAGACGTGCGCCTTGTACCTCGTGCGATTCAGTCCCTCGAGGCTCGCGACCTGGACCACGGTGTGAAACCCCGGCCCGGCCTCGATCAGCGGTCGGATGCGCCACGATTCGCGGAACGACTTGACCGGGCGCAGGAGCAGATAGGCACTGAAGGCCCCCTCGGTGAGCTGGTCCTTCGCCGTTCCCGACAGCTCGCCCATGATGCTCGGCTCGAAGGTCCGCCCCACGCTGAGGGATCGCCGGTAGGCGAAGGTTCCCACCGCATCGAAAAAGCCCCGCACCACGGCGGCCCCCAGCTCGAAACGATCCAGCTCTTCCCCCGTGCGGCGGAAGGTGGAGGTGACCCGGGGTGACGTCGCGGTCGAATCCTGCGCGCTCGCCTGGGTCGGAGAGCCGCACGCGAGGAGTACCACGGTCAGGACGGCCGCGACCGGGGCCCAGGCGACTGCCGCCCGCTCCGCGCTCAAGGCAGCGTCAGGTCGCTGGAGGACAGAAACTCCCCGGCTCTCATGTAGACCCGGTAATCGCCCCCCACGACGCGCACTCCCTGGGAATCCTTGAGGTCCCATTCGACCGGAGGCGTGCGGAACTGTCCGATCGTGGCCGGCTCCGAAGAATTGAGGAGCACCCGGACCAGCGCGCCGCGGGAATCGTACGCGGCGATGAGAACATCGCTCGGACTGGGAAGGTAAAAGGAAATCGAGTAGCCGATCGGCGTGTTCGTGCCGGGTTGGTTCACGAACGCGGCACAGACTTGGATATCGTTTCCGCCGCTCCCGAACTTTCCACAGTCTTCCCAGGAAGTCCGTTCCGACCCGGGAAAGAATTCGAGGGGCGAATGCACGTTCTCCGCCGAGCAGCCCAGAATCAAGGCCACGCACAGGAACGCCAGAACACGCAGGGGCACACGCGCTCCGATCCGGCGACAGGGCGATGGGGACGGGAAGAGACCGCCTATGAAGTAGCGGTCGCGGAGAGCGCTGGGGGACGATTCACGATGCTGCTACCGTCAGGCTCTCCGGCCTGGAAAAAAATGGGAGGAAGTTCCCCGCGTGCCACGTGATTCGCAAGATAAAACCTCGCAAGAAACGACCCGCTGGATAGACTAGGTCTTAGCTGCGGATTGGGCACGAGGCGGCAGGGAACTCCGCTCGCATGGATCTTTGTCCATCGGTGAGTACGTGTCAATACCTAATGTGGCATACCGGCGCGGAAAAGTCGGCGTCGGTCCCTACACAACACCGGTTCTTCCGGGTTGCCGCCGGCCCAAGGGCATGGTAACCTTCGTCGTTTGTCTCGACTGGGCGCGTTCGTTGAAGTAAAAGGAGTTTCTCCGGCGTGTTTGACGAGCTGACAACGAAATTAGCCGGAGTCTTCCGGAAATTGACCGGTCGCGGCAGGCTGAGCGAGCAGGAAGTCCGCGATGCCGTCAGGGAAATCCGCCGGGTGCTCCTCGAAGCCGACGTGAACCTTGGCGTGGCGCGAGATCTCTGCAAGCGCGTGGAAGAACGTGCGATTGGGACCGAGATCTTACAGTCGGTGGCTCCGGGCCAGCAGGTCGTCAAGATCGTTTTCGACGAGCTCGTTTCGGTTCTGGGAGGCGCCGGCGTCCCGGGAATGCAGTTCCCGTCGAACCGCGCGGCCACCGTGCTGATGGCGGGGCTCCAGGGCTCGGGAAAGACCACGAGCGCCACGAAACTCGCGCGTTTCTGGAAGGATCGGGGGAAGCGGGTCCTGCTCGCGGCCCTCGACCTGCGCCGTCCGGCGGCGATCGACCAGCTCGAAGTGCTTGGGAAATCGATCGCGGTGCCGGTCCATCTGGACCGGGAGGCGAAGGACCCCGTGGCGCTGGCGGAGCGGGCGCGGGCCCGCGCGGATCGCGAAGGCTTCGACCTCCTGATCGCGGACACCGCGGGCCGGCTTCACGTGGACGAGGAGCTGATGGCCGAGGTGGCGCGCGTCCGGGACGTGCTCGAGCCCACCGAGACCCTCCTCGTCCTGGACGCGATGACGGGGCAGGATGCGGTGCAGATGGCCGAGACGTTCACGAAGCATCTGCGTGTGACCGGGTTCTTTCTCACGAAGATGGACGGCGACGCCCGCGGGGGCGCGGCTCTTTCGCTCCGCTCAGTCTGCGGGGCGCCGATCCGGTATCTGGGCGTCGGGGAGAAGGTCGAGGGGCTGGAGCCGTTCCACGCGGATCGGCTCGCGTCGCGCATCCTGGGAATGGGGGATGTGCTCACGCTGGTCGAGCGGGCTCAGGAGCGGCTCGACCACACGAAGGCCGAAGCCCTCGAGAAGAAGCTCCGGAAAGAGCGCTTCACCCTCGAGGACTTCCTGGGGCAGCTTCAGGAGATGAAGAAGCTCGGCCCAATGGACGAGCTCCTGAAAATGCTCCCTGGGGTGAAGCTCCCGGCCGGAGTGAGCGTCAGCGACAAGGAACTCCGCCGGACGGAGGCGATCATCCAGTCGATGACGAGGCAGGAGCGGACCCGGCCGCAGATCATCGACGGCAGCCGTCGCAAGCGCATCGCGCGGGGCAGCGGCACCACGGTGCAGGACGTGAATCGCCTGCTCCGGCAGTTCGAGCAGGCGAGAACGATGTTGAAGCGATTCGGCGGACAGCGCGGCCGGCTCCCGATGGGGATGCCCTGAGCGGCGCGCGATCCGACCCACGCACCACCCACGGAGGAGTACGGGAATGTCAGTCGTCATCCGCATGAAACGGGCGGGCGCCAAGAAGCGTCCGTTCTACCGCGTCGTCGTCGCGGATTCGAGATTCGCCCGCGACGGCCGCTACATCGAGCAGCTCGGCTACTACGATCCGCTGACCGAGCCGGCGAAGTTCCAGATCGACACGGATAAGTTCGCGGACTGGATCCGGAAGGGTGCCCGGCCCTCGGAGTCGGTCGAGGTCATGATGGCGAAGCACGCGCCCTCCGCGCTGCGGCCCGTGCCGCTGCTTCCCATCGAGCCCGGCGCCGTGATCGAGACCGAGGCGGCAGGGCCCCCGGCGCCGAAGGTGAAGAAGGCGAAGAAGCCGGAGACCAAGACGGCGCGGAAGCCCAGGAAGGCCACCAAGGGAAGCGAGAAGAAAGCCAAGACCCGGGCCAAGGCCAAGGCCAAGAAAGCGAGCGGCGTCGCGAAGCCCAAGAAGGCGAAGAAGGCGAAGAAGGCCAAGAAATGAGCGACCCCACGGCGCTCAAGTCCTTCGTCGAGTACTGCGCGCGGAACCTGGTCGATCATCCGGACCTCGTCCACGTGGATGAGCGCGTCAACGGGCAGACCGCGGTCTTCACGCTGCGGGTCGGCCCCACGGACCTCGGAAAAGTAATCGGCCGGGAAGGGAAGACCGCACACGCGCTGCGCACGCTCCTCTCCGCGGCCGCGGCCTCCGAAGAGCGGCGGGCCGTACTCGAGATTGCCGACTGAGGGACGGGACGAGCCGATCCTCGTGGGATCGATCGCGCGGGCCCACGGGCTCGCCGGCGAGGTCGTGGTGGATGTCTGGAGCGAGGCGCCCGAGCGCTTCGAACCGGGGCGCTCCCTGACGGCGCGCTTTCCCGGGGGCGTCACGCGGGATGTGATCGTCGAGTCCGCGCGACCGTTCGGGGAGCGCCTCCTGATCCGCTTCGCGGGCATCGGAACGCGCACCCAGGCGGAGGCGCTCCGCGGCGCCGATCTCACGATCGCGCGGCGGGAGGTCGGAGCGCTGCCCGAAGGGACGCACTACCGTTTCGAGCTGGTCGGGCTCCGCGTCCGGACCCGCGAGGGGCGGCATCTCGGCACGGTGGCGGACGTGTTCGCGACGGGCAGCAACGACGTGATCGTGGTCCGCGGCGCCGGAGGCGAGATCCTGCTCCCCTATCTGACGCACGTCGTTCTCACGATCGATCTGGAAGGCGGCGAGATGGTGGTGGCGGTTCCGCCCGGACTGAACGAGTAGCCCGGGGGGATCCGGCATGCGTTTCTCGATCCTCACTCTGAACCCGGGATTTTTCCCGGGTGCTCTGGACGAGGGCATGATCCGGGTCGCCCGGCAGAAGGGGCTCCTCGAGGTAGTCGTGGTCCCGATCCGCGATTTCACGGACGATCGCTACGGCACGACCGACGACTACCCCTACGGGGGAGGCGCGGGGATGGTGATGAAGGCCGAGCCGATCCTCCGCGCGCACGAGAGCGTGCGGCGCGGTGCGGGTTCCACGGTGCCGCGGGTGCTCGTCACCTCGCCCCAGGGCCGCCGCTTCACGCAGGAATGGGCCCGGGAGCTGAGCGGAGAGCCCGAGATCGCGGTTCTCTGCGGACGGTACAAGGGGATCGACGAGCGGGTGATCCCGCTCCTTGGCGCCGAGGAGATTTCGATCGGCGATTACGTGTTGTCCGGAGGGGAACCCGCCGCGATGGTGATCCTGGACGCGGTGGTCCGGCTCCTCCCGGGCGTGCTGGGGGACGCGGAATCGGCGGAGGCCGACTCCTTTTCGGAGCCGCTCCTGGACGCTCCCGTGTACACTCGCCCGGAAGATTTCCGGGGACGCCGCGTTCCCGACGTGCTTCTGAGCGGCGATCACGAGAAGATCCGCGTCTGGCGGCGCCGGGAGGCGCTCCGTCGAACGTGGCTCAGGCGCCCCGACCTGCTCCTCGGGCGGAAGCTGAACGCCGAAGACCAATCGCTGTTGGATGAGATAAAGAGGGAGGAGGGACGATGAGCACGATCGAGCGTTTCGAGAACCGGTTCAAGACGGACCGGAAGATGGAGTTCGGTCCCGGCGACACCGTGAAGGTGCACGTGCGCGTGATCGAAGGAGAAAAGGAACGCTCCCAGGTCTTCCAGGGCGTGGTGACCAACATCCGGGGGAGCGGGATGCGCCAGAGCTTCACGGTGCGGAAGGTCTCGGGAGGGGTCGGCGTCGAGAGGACCTTCCCGCTCCATTCCCCGGCGGTGGCCAAGATCGACCTGGCCCGGAAGGGAAAGGTCCGCAGGGCGAAGCTCTTCTACTTGAGAGGAAAACGGGGCAAGTCGGCGAAAGTCGGCGAGCGCGAAAAGCTGAATCCCGAGAGCGCCTAGACCGGTCCACCGGACGATGGCGCGTCGAGGGCTCGCCCGCTTCGATGACGACTACCGCGCCCGCTGGGGCGATCTCCTCGGGGGGGTCGACGAGGCGGGGCGGGGACCGCTGGCCGGTCCGGTCGTCGCCGCGTGCGTCGTGCTTCGTGCCGGCACCCGGCTTCCCGGCGTCCGCGATTCGAAGATGATGACCGCGCCCGAGCGCGAGTCGGCACTCGAGCGGATTCGCGCCCGGGCGGTCGCGATGGGGGTCGGGGTCGGGAGCGTGATGGAAGTGGACGCGTTCAACATCCGCATGGCCTCCCTTCTCGCCATGCGCCGGGCGGTCGAAGCCCTGGGGATGACGCCCCAGGGCTTTCTCGTCGACGGGGTGGACGCGATCGTCTGCGACGCGCCCTGCGAAGCCGTCGTGGAGGGGGACGGCAG
>DASXQO010000141.1:0-1559 GCA_036507115.1 Candidatus Eiseniibacteriota bacterium
ATCCCCCCTCGCGTTTACTTCCCGACCTTGACTCCCACTCCCGCGTTACCTGCTGCTCCCACGCCGGCATGTCCGGCTTGAACGGCCGCGCCTGTCCCCGCGCGGGCCCCGACATGGGCTCCCCTGTGGATCA
Source organism: Candidatus Eiseniibacteriota bacterium (assembly GCA_036507115.1). GTDB lineage: Bacteria > Eisenbacteria > RBG-16-71-46 > SZUA-252 > SZUA-252 > WS-7. The sequence continues at coordinate 134 of DASXQO010000141.1, forward strand.
TCGCTGCCTTCCCGTCCGCTTTGGCTGTTCCCTCGGCGACGTTGCTCTCGCTCCGGACCGCCGACACGACGTCACCGAGACGGAGATCGAGCCCGTGGGCGATCTGGCCCCAACCCATCCCATCATGGCGCATCGAGAAGAGCTGCTCCAATGTTATCGAGGTCTTCGCGTTCGCGAGCAGCGTGTGCGCGATGACCAGTTGGCCCAGGCTCGTGTTGAACTGGGTCTCCTCGGCAAGGAGCGCCTCGCCCGTCATTCCGAACTCAGGCGCGACGCGGCCGGCGGCGACTTCCTTTCCCTTCGCGGAAGTGCTCTCGTCTACTTCACCGGAGATCTGATCGAGCTTCTTCTCCACCGCGGCGCGGGTCTTCGCCGGAGCGCTCTTCCCGCGAGCGCGGATCGCCTTGAGAGCCGCCTCGGCCTTGGCATCGGTCTTCGCGTCGGCCTCGACGCTCGTTGCGCTCTGCATCTGGGCTTCCGGCTGTGCGTCCTTCTTCCCCTCGACCGTCGCTCCGGACTGAGCGCTGGATGACACGGCGCCGGACGCCGCGGGCTCGCTGCTCTGACCGGACGCAATCCCCACAGAAACGAGAATCAAGATGCTTCCGAATAGAACACTGTGAAGCGGTCTCACCGGGTACCTCCTCTCGATCACGCACGTGCGCGGTGCGCCGCGAACCCCCCCTCGAATCATGGAATCACGAATCTTATGCCGATTTGGCCCGCCGCGGTGAGGCTCGAGTCGTTCCGCGGCTCCGTCCTGCGGGATCCTCCTTGTCCAATGCCGTTGCCGATGGGAAGACCTCCCAGGATGCCGCCCCCCGAGGGCGAGGCCGTCGACGTCGTGATGACGTTGCGCCCAACGTCGATCTCGCTCAGGAGCTGAACGTGAGCCACCGCGCGCCACGTGCCGGCGATCGCCGCCTGGGCGGCGGTCGCCCCGCCGTTCCATTTGCCGTAGGACGAACCGATCTGCCCCGCCACGTTGGGCAGCACCGGCACGGTCACCTCGAAGCCCGCCGAGCCGAAGCTCGATCCGGCGTCGTCCTCGAGGTGGAGATAGTAGGCGCCGAGGGTCACCTCGGACGCGAGCCGGAATTCCGGACCGGCGCGCCATCGCCACGCATGGTAATCCGTGTCACCCACGGAGCGGAGGACGATGGCTCGAAGCTTGAGCTGTGACGCAAGGCCCAAGCCCGCGTTCGCGAACGCGCCGACCCCCGGCCCGACACGGCTGTCGTTGTATCGGATCGCCGCGATCGTTAGATCGCCGGGCGCCGCTTCCGCCGAGGCGAAGAGAAGCGCGCCTCGGTAGGACTGCTTCTCAGGCCCGGTTTGGTAGTCGGCACCGGCGCCTCCGGACAATGTCGCGGCGCCTGCGGGGCTTGAGGCGAACTCGAGCAGTACGGCGAGCACCAGCCAGCAT
>DASXQO010000142.1:0-2056 GCA_036507115.1 Candidatus Eiseniibacteriota bacterium
TCACCCGATGCCCGCGTTCGAGGAGGTAGTACGCCGCGGAGAGCCCGATGACCCCGGCGCCGCAGATGACGACGTGCCGCCCGCGCGTCACCATCGCTGAAGCTCCGGGGGGGCCGCGGCCAGCTGGCCCGCTTCGAGCGTCAGCACCGGACTGTAGAGGCCGAGCGGCTCGCGCCGCCACCAGGCTCCCGTCGCCCGGCGCGCAGCCGGGTCCGTGAAATGGTAGCGATAGACGACCGCGCGAACGTAACGCGGCGGCGCGTCCGGGAACGGGTTCTCGAGTAAGAGCCCCAGGACCGGCTTGGAATTCCTCAGAAGCTGCTCGCAGAATCTCAGGAACCAGAACTCGCGCCGGAAATCGCTGAGCGCCGCGAACCACATCTGCCAGTCGACGCGGGGTTGATGCGGCGCCACGAAGCCGGGCCGCCGCGCCGGATCGCCGGGCTTGTACCGAAATTCGTAGGGCTTCCAATCCACCCCGTCCAGGCTCCCCTCGACCAGGATCTCGGGTCGCTCCTTCGTCATGATGGCGAAGAGGCCGTAATGGTTCACCGTGCGAAGCGGTACCACGAGCTCGTAGGCTTTGGCCAGCGGTCCGAGCCACGATCGGGGCCCGCGCATCGCGTCAAGGAGCGGCACGAGGCTCAGGAGAAACACCGCCACGAGCACCGGACGACGGATCCACGCGGGCCACGCGCCCCGGCGCGGCCCCGGCTTCCGCTTGGTCTCGAACCGCGCCGTCAGCGCTCGCGGCCAGACCGCATCGTCGAGCAGGAGGACGCAGAGAACGAGGGTGAGCAAGTTGAAGAACCCGTAATTCCCCGTCGCCGCGATGAAGAGCTGGTGCCCGGCGATGATCGCCGCGGCGACGAACCGGATCCTGCGCGGCGTGAAGATCAGGAACGGCACCAGCCCCTCGACGAGAAACGTCGCGCCGGCCGACGCGCGTTGAAACCACAGCGGAAGGTTGTGGGCGTACCACGCAATCCAGGTAGGGAGCGGCTGGGTCTCGTAGTGGTAGCGGAGCGCGGTCAGATCGCGCCAGGCGGAATCCCCGCTCGTGAGCTTCACGGCGGCCGAGGCGAAGAGCAATCGGAACAGGAGCCAGCGCGTGAGCCGGAGCGCGCCACGCGGCGCTACGGCCTCCTTCGGCCGGGACCAAAGCTCCCATGACGCGAGAAAACACGCGATGAAGGCCGTCTCGAGCAGGAGACCGTCCCACTGAAACCAGAGGAACTCCCCGCAGACTGTGGCGAGCGAGAGGTACGCCGCCCAGACCCCGATGAGGCACGGCACCGGGGCAAAACCCAGCGCGAGCGCCAGGGAGAGCGCCACGCCCCCCGCGCAGAGCGCCGACAGGAACCCGTCCCCCGACGCGATCCAGCACAGGGTGGGCGCCGCCCAGTAGGGGCTTGTACCCAGATTCTCGGCCGACGCAAGCGATCGCAGGGTCTCCGACGCCGGGAGGATCCCCTGGCTTCCGATCAAGCCGATCACCTGAGTCCAGAGCGACAGGAAGGCGACCGCGAAAACGACTCCGAGCAGTCTCAGATAGAGCCAGCACGTGACCGTCTCGCCGGGAGGGCTCACGTGTGCTCCCCATATCCAGCCGGTCACGCGGGAGAAGAAGGGCCTGTGCTCCGCCACGAGGAGGTAGCACCACTCGCTCAGACTCGAGAATCCGGGGATCGTCCGGTACGCCCAGAGCCAGCCCCGGCGCCGCGGCGCGTAGGCCAGAGCCCGAAAGACCGCTTCCGCCCCTCGGGATCGTCTGCCGTCGGGCTCGATCAGATGGACGGCTTCGGCGAACTCGGATTCGGGAATCTCGGGAAAACGCGCCGCCGCTTCCTGAAAGGGGGCGTACGCGACCCGATCCCCGGTGACCCCTCGCCAGCGCGCGATCCAGCGCTTGCAGAATCCACAGGCTCCGTCGTACACGAGGAGCGGACTTTTCGACCCGGCCTCGGCTTGATCCACCGTTCCCCCGCGCGTGTCGTGATCGTCTGCGATTTATCGGAAGCGGTACCATAATATGCGGTGGCTCGAAGACGAAGGA
>DASXQO010000143.1:0-6279 GCA_036507115.1 Candidatus Eiseniibacteriota bacterium
ACGATGACGCTCAGCATCGAGGGATCCAGGTGCGCGCGGATCGCCGCGTTCACCTGCTCGCGGGTAACGCGCCGCACCCGATCCGGGAACTCATCGAGGTACGACGGCCCGTAGCCGTATTTCTCCGCGACGGCGAGCGCCTGCGCGATGCCGGCGTTCGTCGCGAGCTGGACCTGGTAGTTGCCCGCGAAGAAACTCTTCTGGGTCGCGACTTCCTCTTCGGTGATGCCGTCCTTGCAGTATCCCTCGATGACCTCACGCGCCGATTTCATCGCCTTGGCCAGGTTGCTCGGCGCGACGGCGATGTCGGCGAGCCAGACTCCATCCAGGAAATCGGTCATCGTGAACCGCGAGTAGATGCTGTACGTCAGCCCCTCGGTGTCGCGGACCCGCTTGCCGAGCCGGGAGGAGAGCGAGCTCTGTCCGAGCGCGGCGTTCGCGACGAGGGAAGCCTCGTAGTCGGGGTCCTGCCTTCTCAGACCGCTCGCCGCGCCGAACATGAGGTTCATGTTCGCCTTTCCGCGGAGCGCGACCGCCTCTCGCACGGGTTTCTCCCGGCCGGTCCGGGGAAGATCCGCCGGCGGGCGGGACCCTGCCGGAATTGCGCCCAGGAGGGAATCCACGGACGCCGCAATCCGTTCCGGATCGACGTCTCCGACGATCGTGAGATACGTAGCGGAACCGACGTAGCGTTCTCTGTGGAACGCGCGGAGATCGGAGGGGCGGGTCGCCTCGATGCTCGCGAGTACTTCGTCCTTCGAGGGAGCGCGGTATGGGTGCCCCGGCGCGAAGGCGGCCTGCGTGAGGCGGTCGAACGCGCGCTGGCGCGTGTCGTCGAAGGCGCGGAGCACATCGGTCTTCATCTCGGCCTTTGCCTTCTTGAGCTCCGAGTCGGCGAAGGCGGGGTTCCTCATTTCGTCCGCGAGAATCGAGAGCAAGAGCCCCGCGTCGCGCGATAGGGCGGACCCTTGGATCGTGGCCCCGTACATGTCGCTCGTGACGTGGATCCTGGCGCCGACCCCGTCGAGACGCGCCGCGATCGCGCGCTTGTTCTGGGCCTTGGTGCCGCGCTCGAGCATCATCGCGGTGAGCTGCGCCACCGCGGGCTTCTCCTTGGGGTTGTGCATGCGGCCCGCGAGCACGATCCCGTGCACCGCCACGGTGGGCACGGCGTGATTCGCGAGCACGTCCACGGTAATTCCGTTGCCAAGGACGCGGTGAACGGTGCGTTGCGCGAACGTGGAGCGCGCCTCTTCCGAGGCGCTCTGCCCGCTCGATGCCGAGGATTCGACGGACCCTCCCGCGCCGGCGCTCTTCTGGGGCTTCTTTCCGTCGGCCTTCTTCTCCTCCTGCGTGGGGACGAACCATCCCACGGTGGCGTGGTCGGGAACGAGATAGGTCGCCGCGACCCGCCGGATGTCCTCGGTCGTGACGCGCTTCATCGTGTCCACGTAGCGCACGAACCACTTCCAGTTCGCGGACGCGACCGCTTCGCCCAGACTCGAGGCGAGCTCATAGGTGCCGTCGCGCCCGCGGATCACCGTGACCTCGAGCTGGTTCTTCGCGCGTTCCAGCTCCTCGGACGTGACCCCCTTGCGACCGACCTCGTAGAGCGCCTGCTTCAGCGCGTCCTCCACCTTCTGGTGACTCACGCCGGGAGCCACGGTCGCGTCGATCAGGATCGGGAACGGATCCCGGAGGGTGTAATTACTCGCGCTTGCGTCGGTCGTGAGACCCTTCTCGACGAGCGCTTGGTAGAGCCGCGAGTTGATGCCGGAGCCCAGGATCGTGGCGAGCAGGTCGAGCGGGATGAAGTCGGGATGAAGCGAGTTCGGACGCATGTACCCGATTTCCACGAGCCCAACCTGCCCGGACCGGCGCACCACGACGCGCCGCTCCCCCTCCTGGGGTGGCTCGACCGTAATGACCGCGGGGATCGGTTTCGGGGAACGGGGAAACGCGCCGAACTCCCGGTCGAACATCCGAAGCGCCTGGATCGGGTCGAAATCGCCCACCAGAACCGCCTCGGCATTGTCCGGCCAGAAGAAATTCTTGTAATGCTGCCGCAGCGTCTCGGTCGAAACCCCTTCGATGTCGGATCGGTACCCGATCGTGTCCCAGTGATAGGGATGCGCGAGGATCGCAGCACCCACCACCGCCTTGTAGAGCGCGACGGACGGGTTGTTCTCCCCGATTTCGTATTCGTTCCGGACCACGGACATCTCGGGCTGCCGCTCGGTGTCGAGGATCAGGGCGCGCCCCAGCCGGTCGGCTTCGATTTTCATCGCCAGCTCGAGCTTGTCGGCGGGGAGGGTCGAATAGCCGTTCATCCGGTCGTACCACGTGGTCATGTTGGTCGTGGCGTAGTCGCAGCCCGCTTGAAAGAGGAGCTCCTGGAAGGTCTTGTGCCCGCGCGCGCGTCCGAAGTTCTGGGTGCTCTTGTTGAAGAGAAGGTGCTCGAGAAGATGCGCGGAGCCGGTGTTGCCCGGTGCCTCGTTGCGAGAACCGACATGGTAGACCACCTCGAACGTGATCACGGGGGCGGCATCGTTACGCTTGAGGAGAATCGTCATCCCGTTCGACCTGAGGCGGTACTGCGAGATGCCGCCCAGCGAATCGACCCATTCCACGTTCGCCGGCATCTTTCCCGCCGCACCCTGCCGCGAGGCGCGCCACAGGCCGTCGCGCGGAGGCGCACCGGAGGACGGTACTGCGGGGGCCAGGAGAATCAACGAAACCAGGAGGGCGAGGAGCGGGACGCCGTGGTTCCGCGGACGGGGATGGGCGGGAGGTCGGGACGGCATGAACGGGACTCCTTTCACGCGAGCGTGACGCGGGTCGGTTCCGGCCTGAGAGAAAATGGTAGCGCTACGGGGATTCGAACCCCGGTTTGATGGCTGAGAACCACCCGTCCTAACCCCTAGACGATAGCGCCGTAAAAATCCGGTGGAGGATGCTCGATTTTGAAATGGCTGGGGGAAGAGGATTCGAACCCCTGTACCGTGGTCCAGAGCCACGTGTCCTACCACTGGACGATCCCCCAGAGGGAGAAGGAGACTAGCATCGGCGCGGAAAACCGTCAACGTGGACAGCCTCTTGGTCTTACGCGGGGAGGGTCGTGGGGAGATTCAGGAGGCCTTGGTCGGCTTGAAGTGCGAGCGAAGCCAGAGAAGAAAGAGCACGAGAAGGGCGGCCAGCACGACGATGTCGAACCCGCGCCAGACGCCGCGGATCGATTCCCAGTGCTCGCCGAACTTCACCCCGATCCAGGCGAGCGCGAACGACCAGAGGTAGGAGCCGAGAAAGGTGTAGAGGGTGAAGCGCCCGATCGGCACGCGCGCCGCTCCCGCCGGGAAGGAGACGAAGGTCCGCACGATGGGCAGGAGACGTGTCCAGAACGCCACCTGCGAACCGTGCCGCTGGAGCCAGCCGTTGGCACGGTCGTACTCTTCGATCCGCACGAGGCGCCACTTCGAGAGCCGCTGGGCGAGGGGCCTTCCGCCCTTGGCGCCCATCCAGTATCCGATCCACGAACCGAGGACGTTTCCGACGGCGCCGGCGAGGGCCACGGCCCACAGCGTGAACCGCCCGGTCGTCACGAGATACCCGGAGAACGGCATGATGATCTCGCTCGGGAGCGGGATGCACGCGCTCTCGATCGCCATGCAGAAGACGATGCCGGCGTATCCCCATCTCGAGATGACCGAGAGGATGAACGCGCTGAGCGGCGCGAGGATCGATTCGAGCAATTCCACGGGCTACTGGATACCATTCCCTTGTCCGGCGCGACAAGCGGAAAGAACCGCACTTGAGGCTCAAACGCGCCGCATGGTAGCGTCGAGGGAGATGACCCAGTCCTTCCGGCCCTCGCGAATCGCCGACCTCCTCATCCTCACGGGTTGCCTCCTCGTCGCGCCGAACGATGCGCGCGCGGTGAGCGAGATCATCGCCACGCGGCTCCTGCCGTCGTCCGTCTCCGCGCGTTACGGGGACGCGGTTTCCGTCGGGGTCTCGGCTCCGGGCGGCACCTACCTCGTGGCCACGCGCACCGGTGTCGAGTTCCGGGGGAGCAGTGCCTCCTCGGACACGCTGTTCGGCTCCTTCCGCACGGCCGGCATCATCCACGAAGTGGCCTGGAGCGGCCGCACGGCCTACCTGTTCGCGGGCGAACGAGGAATCGTGGCAGCCGACGCCACCGACTCGACGAATCTGGTCGCGGTCGGGAGCCACGATCACCTGGGAGACGTCGTGCACGGCGCATTCGCGCGATCGAGCGCGATACTCGCGGCCGCGACCGACGACAGAGTCTACTTTCTCCGCGAGGCGTCGCCGGGAACGCTCGATCTCATCGATACCCGCGCGTATCGGGACGGACGCCGTGTCCTGCGCGTCCAGGCCCGGGCCGACTCCTTCCTGGTCCTGGGTCTCAGCACGTCCCCCACGCTCCGCATGTTTCTCACGCTCTATCGCGCGCGGTCGGGCGCCGCGCCTGAATCGCTGTGGGAATTCCAGGCGAACGGATATTCGGCCCAGGACCTGACGTGGCCCGACGCGATGGCGTTCGTCGCGATAGGGAACGGCGGCATCCTGCCCTTCGACACGGAGACCCGGGTTCCGGGAGCGACGGTGCCGGTCGGTTCGGGGCAATTCGTGCGGAGGGTCGACGCCGACGCGGCGTCCGTGGCCGTGATCGGCGAGGCGCGCACCTACGCCCAGTTCCTACGCGGCGGGGCCAAAGGGGGGACGCTGGGCTCGGAGACCGATCGCCTGACGACCATCGAGCCGTTCGAAGTTTCGCTCGTGGGAGGCCTCGCGGTGATCTCCGAGGACGATCAGGCACCGCCCTCGGACCCCGATGAAGTGTCGCGGAGTCTCCTCGAGGTCCTCGAGGTGGCTCAACCGGCCCTTCCCCCGAGGACCATGACCACGGGCACGGGCCGCGTGCGGCGGGTGGTCTGGGACGAAGGACTCGCCTACGTCGCCGACTACTCCGGAGGACTTCGGATCTACCGCGCGGGGTCGGTGGACACCTCCCTCGTGGGGGCGTTTCCGCTCGCGGGGAACTCCCGCGCGTACGACATCTCGCTGGACCGCGTGCGCCGTCTCGCCTTCCTCGCGTCGGGAACGGGCGGCCTCTCGATCGTGAACGTCGCGGACCCCTCGGCTCCGGTGCTGGAAGGGACGCTCTCATTTCCCGGGAGCACGGTGGCGGTCTCGGTGATGGACACCACCCTCGTGGCGGTCGCCCGGCGCGGGGGAGGCTCCTCGGGCATCACCTTCGTCGATGTCACGTTCGCGGCCGTGCCGGCGGCCCGCGGCATCGTGAACTATCCGTTCGTGCAGGATCCGCGCGCGCTGGCGTTTCGCGATACCGTGCTCTTCGTCGCCGATCAGCTGTTGGGCGTGGTATCGGTCGGATTCGGCAACCCCGACGCGCCCGCCACGATCGGGGCAGCCAGCGGCACGGGTGCGAGCGATCTGGATCTGTCGGGGACGCTGCTCCTCGTGGGAGCGAGCAGCGGCGGCGTGCAGGTAGTCGACGCCACCCTTCCGGTGTCTCTGGTGCTCCTCGCGACCGTTCCCTCGCCTCCCACGTTCGGCGTCACCCAGCTCGGGCAGACCGCCATCGCGCTCCTCGGAGACGGTGGGGCGCTCGCGGTGGACCTCAGGACGCCCTCGGTGCCGCTCGTCCGGGGCGTGATCCAGGTACCGGGCTTCGCCCGCGACGCCGTCTGGGTCGGGGACACGCTCCTCATCGCCGAGAGCTTCGGGCTCGAGCGCTTTCGCGCGACCGCCGCCGTCGGATCCGATCCGAGCCTGGGGCTCGCCATCGACCCCACGTCGGTGCTGCCGCGCGTTGCGATCACCTGGACGGTCGCGGTGCCGGTGGGTGCGATCGGCTGGAACCTGTACCGCGACACGGGGACCGCAGGGGAGGGGCTCGCCTCCGCCGTGGGAGTCCGGGTGAACGATTCGCTCCTCGATCCGGCCGTCCGCTTAGCACTCGACGGTGCCGTCCAGGCAGCGACGCCGTACCGGTACAGGCTGGAGGCGTTTTTCCCCGATGGATCTTCGCGCAAGGCCGCGGAAGGCGCGATCTACGTCGGTTCCAATTCCGCCCTCGGCCGCGTGTATCCTAATCCCTACAGGCCCCGGAACGGGCAGGTAGTGAACATTCCCTATCGCGTGCTGTCGGTCGATGGGGGAAAATCGATCGAGCTCCGTGTTTACGATCCGAGCGGGCGTCTCGTGCGGCGGATCTTCGCCCTCACCGCCTCG
>DASXQO010000144.1:0-7872 GCA_036507115.1 Candidatus Eiseniibacteriota bacterium
AAGGGTGAAACGGTGCGGTAAGAGCGCACCAGCGGAGGCGGTGACGCCTCCGGCTCGGTAAACCCCACCCGGAGAAAGACCAAATAGGGGAGGAGAGGTGGCCCGCCTCGCTTGACTCCCGGGTAGGTTGCTTGAGGCGTCCGGCAACGGACGTCCCAGAGAAATGGTCGCCACGGAGAAATCCGACAGAACTCGGCTTATGGGGCACTCCGGCATCGTCCCTGACACAGGAATCACCATCGGACCCTACCAGGTCCACTTCGTCTCCGGCGGCAGGTTCCGCCTGGACGGCGGCGCCATGTTCGGCGTCGTTCCCAAGGTGCTCTGGAACCGGGTCGCCCCCGCCGACGAAAAGAACCGAATCCGGATGGGCATGAACTGCCTCCTGATCGAAGGGGACGGCAAGCGCGTGCTCGTGGATTCCGGCGTCGGGACGAAGGTCGATCCCAAATTCCGCGACATCTTCGCGGTGGAATCTCCCGAGGCGCTCCTCGAGGATCTGGCCGCGATCGGTGTCCGGCCCGAGGACATCACCACGGTCGCCTGCACGCACCTCCATTTCGATCACTGCGGAGGGGGAACGACGCGGGGGGCGGACGGCACGGTGCGTCCCACCTTCCCGCGCGCCCACTATCTGGTGCGGCGCGAGGAATGGGAAGACGCGCACCATGCGAACGAGCGAAACCGCGCGTCGTATCTCTCCGAGAACTACGATCCGCTCGAGAAGGCGGAGCAGCTGGTGCTTCACGACGCCGATGTCGAGATTCTTCCGGGCGTTTGGATGAAGCATCTGCCCGGCCATACCCGCGGGCATCAGGGGGTCTTCTTCGACATTCCTGAGTCGCGCGCCCTCTACACGGTGGATCTCGTGCCTACGGTCGCGCACCTGCCGCTGCCCTACATCATGGCGTACGACCTCTACCCGCTCACCACGCTCGAGACGAAGCGGGCGATCCTGCGCGAAGCGACCCGCGAGGGATGGCTCCTCTTGTTCGAGCACGACCCGGATCACCTGGCGATCCGCGTCTCGGGCGCCGCGGACGCGGTCCGTTTCGAGAAAGTGGCTTGACACCGAAGCCCCCAAGTTTTTATCCTGCCTGAATTAGCACCTTTTTTCACGAACTCGGGATGGTTTGAGGCGGCACCCGGTCTCTCGCCTTCGTTCGCGCTCCGAGGAGCCTCGATGAATCAAGTCGATCCCAATTCGACCGCGGCCTTCATCCCCATTCTCATGATGTTGATCGTGGCGATTGGTTTTGCCGTTTTCACACTGCTCGGCTCGCATTTCCTGGGCAAGCGCGTGAACGACCCGGCCAAGCTGAGCCCCTACGAGTGCGGCATCACCCCGACCGGCTCGGCGCGGGAGCGCTTCCACACGCGCTTCTACCTCGTCGCCATGCTCTTCATCGTATTCGACATCGAGACGGTCTTCCTCTACCCGTGGGCGATCGTCTTCAAGCAGCTCGGCATGTTCGGCCTGATCGAGATGGGCATCTTCGTGGCAATCCTGCTCATCGGTCTGATCTACGTTTGGGGGAAGGGGGCGCTGGAATGGGATTGACGCCAAATCCAGAAGATCTGGAACCGCTCCCGCCCGCCGAGGAGGCCGTGGCGGCGAAGCTCCGGTCGCGCTTCGCGGACGCCTATCGCGCGGATCAGGTCTTCCGGGGACAGTTCTCGGTCTGGGTGGATCGCCGGGCGTTTCCCGACGCGCTTCGATTCTTGAAGACCGATCCCGACCTCCTCTACGCGTTCCTGACCGATATCACCGCGGTCGACCGGCATACGCATCGGGAGCCCGGCGAGCCGCGCTTCGAGGTCGTCTACATTCTCTATTCGCCCACCTTCAACCGCCGCATCTTCGTAAAGGTGTGGGTGGACGAAGGGGAGAGCCTTCCGACCGCGACCACCCTCTGGCGGGGCGCCAACTTCATGGAGCGCGAGGTCTACGACATGTTCGGGGTGACCTTCTCCGGACATCCCAACCTCGAGCGGCTCCTCACGCCCGAGGGATGGCTCGGACACCCGCTCCGCAAGGATTTCCCGACCCAGTCCGCCCAGTTCCCGAACGTGGAGAGCTGATTCCGTGCTTTCGCCGGAGGCGCGCCGGAAAATCGAGTCGCTCAAGGGGGTCTACGAGACCGACCAGTCCGCGCTCATCCCGGCGCTCCATGTGGCGCAGGCGGACCAGGGCTGGCTGAGCGAGGAGACCCAGCGCGAGGTGGCGCAGCTCCTGGGGCTCACGGCTCAGGCGGTCCGGCAGGTCGTGACCTTCTACACGATGTTCCAGCAGAAGCCGGTCGGCCGGCACCTGATCCAGGTATGCCGGAACCTCTCCTGCTCGCTTCTCGGAGGACAGCGCCTGCAGAGGCAGATCCAGGAGAAGCTCGGGCTTGAGGACGGCGAGACGACGCAGGACGGCCGCTTCACCTACCTCTCGGTCGAATGCCTGGGCTCCTGCGGCACCGCGCCGGTGCTCATGGTGAATGAACGCTACTACGAAAACGTCACGCCGAAGCAAGTCGACCGCCTTCTGGATGAGCTGAAGTAAGCCTAGTGGACGCCGCGTTTCTGATCGAGTCGGCGGTCAAGGTGCTGATCGTGCTCGGATTCGTCCTGCTCGGGGTCCCGCTCATCGTCTGGATGGAGCGGAAGGTGATCGGACACATGCAGGACCGCATCGGGCCGCAACGCGTGGGACCGTTCGGGCTCCTGCAAACGATCGCGGACGGCATCAAGCTCTTCTTCAAGGAAGACATCATCCCCGCCCAGGCGGACCGCGTCGTCTTCATCCTCGCGCCCGCCCTCTCCGTGATCACCGCGTTCGTGGCCCTGACCGTCGTGCCGTTCGGCGACACGATCACGGTGGCGGGGCGCACCGTGTATTTGCACATCACCGACGTGAACGTCGCGATCCTCTGGGTCCTGGGCACCACGTCGATGGGGGTGTACGGGATCGTGCTCGGGGGCTGGGCCTCGAACAGCAAGTATCCGCTACTGGGCGGGCTTCGCTCCTCGGCGCAGATGATCTCCTACGAGCTGGCGCAGGGGATCTCGCTCGTGAGCGTGATCCTCATGACCGGGACGCTGAGTCTGGCGAGCATCGTGCGGCAGCAGGAGCACATGTGGTTTATCGTGCCGCAGTTCTTCGCGTTCGTGATCTATATCCTGTGCGGCATCGCGGAAACGAACCGCGCGCCCTTCGATCTTCCGGAAGCGGAGACCGAGCTCGTCGCGGGCTTTCACACCGAGTTCTCGTCGATGAAGTTCGCGCTCTACTTCCTCGCGGAGTACGCGAACATGATGGTCGTCTCCGCGATCGCGATCTCGGTCTTCTTCGGCGGGTGGAGAGGGCCCTTTCTCCCGCCGGTCGTCTGGTTCCTGATCAAGCTCTCGCTCTTCCTCTTCTTCTACGTCTGGCTGAGGGCCACGTTCCCGCGCCTGCGCTACGACCAACTCATGGCGTTCGGGTGGAAAGTGCTCCTGCCCGCGTCGCTCCTGAACCTCACCGTCACCGCGGTCGTCGTGGCGCTCCAGAACAATCCATGACCGAGGCGATCCTCTTCTCGCTCTTTTCCTTTTCGGCGGTCGTCTTCGCCTTCAACGTGATCTTCCGGAAGAACCCCGTTCATTGCGCGCTCCACCTGGTGGGCGTGCTCTTGTCGCTCTCCGGAATGTTCGTGCTGCTGAACGCGCAATTCATCGCCGCGATCCAGATTCTGATCTACGCCGGCGCGATCATGGTGCTCTTCCTCTTCGTGGTCATGCTCCTCAACGTGAGGGGGGAGGTACCGCTCCTGACCCCCGGCGCGGCGAAGGGCTTCGGATTCTTCTTCGCGCTGATTGCGTTCGTGGAGGTGCTCTGGGTCGTGGTCACGCACGGCGGCGCGGAGGGCACGCCCCAGCCGCCCGCGCCACTCCCGCCGGGATTCGGCTCGCCCGCGGAGATCGGACGGATCCTCTACACCACGTGGCTCTTTCCCTTCGAGGTGACCTCGATCCTGCTTCTGATCGCGGTAATCGGCGCGGTGGTTCTCGCCAAGCGGAAGTTCGCCTGATGCAAACCTCCGGCATGCCGCTCGAAGCCTACCAGCTCGTCGCCGCGCTCCTGTTCACGATCGGGCTCATCGGGGTGCTGGTGCGGCGGAGCGCGCTCATCATCTTCATGTCGATCGAGCTGATGCTGAACGCGGTGAACCTGAGCTTCGTCGCCTTCTCGAAGCACCACGGCCAGATGGACGGGCAGATCTTCGTGTTCTTCGTGATGTCGGTCGCCGCTGCGGAAGTGGCCGTAGGGCTCGCGATCCTGGTCGCCATTTTCCGGAACCGCGAAACGGCGAACGTGGACGACGTGCACCTCCTGAAAGGATAGCGCGTGGGACTCTCGCTCCTCTGGCTCGTGCCGCTCCTGCCGTTGATCGGCGCGATCGTGAACGGAATCTGGGCCGGGAAGCTGCCGCGCAGGACCGTGAGCGTCATCGGCGTCGGCTCGGTCGGGCTCTCGTTCGTGATCGCCATCGGATGCTTCGCCGAGCTGCTCGCGCTCCCGCCCGAGGCGCGCCGCGTCACGCAGGGACTTTTCACCTGGATCCAATCGGGCGACTTCCACGCCGAGGTCCGCTACGCCCTCGATCCTCTGGGCGCCGTGATGATGCTCGTCGTGACCGGGGTTGGATTCCTGATCCACGTCTACTCGACCGGGTACATGGGGCACGAGAAAGCCTACGGGCGCTACTTCTCGTATCTGAATCTCTTCACCTTCTCGATGCTCACACTCGTCCTCGCGGACAATTTCCTCCTCATGTTCCTGGGCTGGGAGGCGGTGGGTCTCTGCTCCTACCTCCTGATCGGGTTCTGGTACCAGCGACCCGCGGCGGCCGAGGCGGGGAAGAAGGCGTTCGTCGTGAACCGGATCGGGGATTGGGGCTTCCTGCTCGGCGTGTTCCTGATCTTCGTTACGTTTGGCAGCGTGGATTTCGCGACGGTATTCGCGGAGGCGCCGCAACGGCTCGCGGTTGGAAGCGCGGTCGCGACGACGATCGCCCTGCTCCTCTTCGTGGGCGCGACGGGAAAGAGCGCGCAGCTCCCGCTTCACGTGTGGCTCCCGGACGCGATGGAGGGGCCGACCCCCGTGAGCGCGCTCATCCACGCCGCGACCATGGTCACGGCGGGGGTCTATATGGTGGCGCGCTGCCACGTGCTCTACCTGCTTTCCCCGGTCGCGTTGCAAGTCGTCGCGATCGTAGGTGTGCTGACCGCCCTCTTCGCGGCCACGATCGGCTTGGCACAGAACGACATCAAGCGGGTGCTCGCCTATTCCACGATCAGTCAGCTCGGCTACATGTTCGTGGGCTGCGGTGTGGGCGCCTTCGCTTCGGGGATCTTCCATCTGATGACGCACGCCTTCTTCAAGGCGCTCCTCTTCCTCGGGGCAGGCAGCGTGATCCACGCGCTCTCCGGGGAGCAGGACCTCTGGAAGATGGGCGGGCTCAAGTCCCGCCTGCCGCGGACTCATCTGACATTCCTGATCGCGACGCTTGCGATTGCGGGCGTGTTTCCCTTCGCGGGTTTCTTCAGCAAGGACGAGATCCTGTATCAGGCGTGGCTTCGCGGGGGGCCGTTGCTCTGGACCGCGGGGGTCGTGGGCGCCTTTCTGACCGCCTTCTACATGTTTCGGCTGTACTTCCTCACCTTCCACGGACCCTCGCGTGTGCCGGAGGAGGCGAAGCACCACATCAACGAATCGCCGAACAGCATGACGGTGCCGCTCATGATCCTCGCGGTCCTGAGCGCGATCGGCGGGTTCATCCAGATACCGCTCATCGAGGGGAGCCAGCGCCTCGAGCACTTTCTCGAGCCGGTCTTCGCCGACGCGGCGGCTCTCGTCCCCGCGGCGCACGCGGCTCATGCGGAGGGTGCGGAAGTCGGGCTCATGCTGATCTCGCTCGCGGTCGCCCTGGTCGGGATTTTCGTCGCATACAAGTTCTACGTCGCGGATCCCGGGATCCCGCGCCGGCTCGCGGAGCAGGCGCGCGGGCTCTACCGGCTCGTCTTCAACAAGTACTGGGTGGACGAAGCGTATGACGCGATCGTCGTGCAGCCGATCTACCGCGGGTCGATCAATCTCTGGAAGAAGTTCGACGAAGCCGTGATCGATGGGGCGGTGAACGGAATCGGCAGGCAGATCGAACGCGGGGCGGGGCTCCTGAGAGAAGCCCAGGTCGGTTACGTGCAGGTCTACGCGATGATCCTCACGCTGGGGGCGGTGGTCGTGATCGGCTACCTGGCGCTCCGATGAACTCCTTCACCATCCTCGGCGTGCCGATCCTCACGTTTCTGACCTTTTTCCCGACCGTCGGGGCGCTCCTGATCCTGCTTCTCCCGGCCTCCAAGCCCCGTACCGTGCGCGTGGCGGCGTTCCTTGTCTCGATCGTGACCTTCGCCGCGTCGATTCCGCTCTTCACCCTGTTCGATTCCACTCACCGCGGCATGCAGTTCGTGGAGCAGGCCCCGTGGGTGCCCGGGCTGGGGATCAGCTACCACCTGGGGGTGGACGGGATCAGCATGCTCCTGATCCTCCTCACCACGCTGCTCACGGCGGTCTCGATCCTCTCCTCGTTCACGGCCATCACGAGCCGGGTGAAGGCCTACATGGTGACCTTCCTCCTGCTCGAAACGGGGATGATCGGCGTGTTCGCGGCGCTCGACCTCTTCCTCTTCTACATCTTCTGGGAAGTCATGCTCATCCCGATGTATCTCCTGATCGGCGTCTGGGGCGGGCCGCGGCGCGTCTACGCCGCGGTGAAGTTCATCCTCTACACGGTGGCGGGAAGCCTGCTCATGCTGGTGGCGATCCTGTACCTCTACTTCGCCCACCACCGGGCGACCGGCGCCTACACGTTCGATCTGCTCCAGCTCTACAACACCGTCTTGTCGCCCCAGGCCCAGCTCTGGCTCTTCGGGGCCTTCGCGCTCGCCTTCGCGATCAAGGTGCCGATGTTCCCGTTCCACACCTGGCTTCCGGACGCCCATGTCGAGGCGCCCACGGCGGGCAGCGTGATCCTCGCGGGCGTCCTGCTCAAGATGGGCGTCTATGGCTTCCTGCGCTTTGCCATACCGCTCTTCCCGGAGGCGGCGATGGCCTACACGCCGTGGATCGTGGGGCTCGCGCTGGTCGGGATCGTGTACGGGGCCCTGGTGGCGATGGTGCAGCGCGACGTGAAGAAGCTCGTGGCGTACTCCTCGGTGAGCCATCTGGGGTTCGTGATGCTGGGCCTCTTCGTCTGGAACACGCAGGGGATGGCGGGCGGGATCCTCCAATCGATCAACCACGGCCTCTCGACGGGAGCCCTCTTCTTGGTGGTCGGCATGCTCTACGAGCGCCGCCACACGCGCGAGATCTCCGAATTCGGCGGGCTCGCGGAGACCTTGCCCTGGTTCGCGGCGCTCTTCATGATCGTGTGCCTCTCGAGCATCGGATTGCCGGGGCTCAACGGATTCATCGGGGAATTCCTGGTGCTCCTGGGGGCTTTCCGCGCGGTGCCGATCGAGGTCTGGCCCTTTTTCGTGAGCGGGCCGATCGTGAGCGCGATCGCGGCGACGGGAGTCATCCTCGCCGCCATCTACCTCCTCTGGATGTATCAGCGCGTGATGTTCGGCCCGATCACGAACGAGAAGAATCGCGGCCTGCCCGACATTTCGAAGCGCGAGTTCTGGACGCTCGCTCCGGTGATCGTCTTCATCATCTGGATCGGGGTGTACCCGAATACATTCCTGCGTAAGCTCGATGCTTCGGTTTCGGAGCTCCTGTCGCGGGTGCAGGCGCGCACGATTTCGTTGCGTGTGACGCCGCCGGGGGTCGCATCGCCCGCC
>DASXQO010000145.1:0-7011 GCA_036507115.1 Candidatus Eiseniibacteriota bacterium
TCGAGGTCGCGGAACAGGTCGCCGTTGAGGTCCCCGAGCCTGAGACGCTTGTCCGCGATTTCGATTTCGGACACGGTACCGGCGTTGGGGTAGGTCGTGCTCATCCTGATCGTGCTCGGATCGACATCGGTCGCGGGACGCAGAACCATCTGGATACCGAACTTCTGCACGCCTTTGCCGGTTGTCCTGATCACGTTCGTGCTCGTCAGGCTTTGCACGATGGTGCCTTCGATGAAGTTCTTGATATCGGCGGTCGTGGTCGCCGTGTTCTGCAAATGGAGTACGTCGGAGTCCGTGACCGTAAGGGTCACCGTGTAAACGAACGGATTCACGTACGTGTGTGCCGGCGAAGGCCCGGTACCCTGGGTGCCGTCCCCGAAGCCCCACTCGTAGGACAACGTCTGCCCCGCGTCCGGATCGCTCGAGGCCGTGCCGTCGAGCTGGAGCGGAAGGCCGGTGTACCCTTTATAGGGGCCGCCCGGGTTCGCCACAGGCGGACTATTGAGCGCGCGGATCTGGAGGGTGAACGAGCCGGGCGTCGTGGCGAGGCCGTCCGCGACGTTGATCGTGACCGAGTAATTCCCGGCATCGCCGGGAGCCGGGGTCAAGGCCAGGGTGCCGTTCGCGTGATCGAACGAGGCGCCCACCGGTAGCACCGGAAGGCTCGTCAAGGACCAATCGAGCAGATCCCCTTCCGGATCGGCGGCGCTCGCCGTCAGGCTGAACGGGACGAACGCGTCCGCGACGTACGTGGCAAGGAGCGCGGGGGTGAATTCCGGCGCGTTGTTCGCCATACCGTAGGCGAGGATGGGGAAAGACCCGTTCGTGGCGTCGCAGTTGATCAGGAAGTTGTCCGCGACATAGCCGCTGCCAACCGCCGTCCAGGCCACCGTTATCAGACCCGTCCCCCCAGGAGCAATCGTGCCCGGAACTACGGCGGAGGAGAGGGAAAAGCCGGTGCCCGGGTTGGACTCCGTGGCTCCTGAAATGTGGAGATCCGCATCGCCCGTGTTCGTTACCGTGAAATCGAAGGTTCCGCCGGAGCTTCCGACGTTCACCCTGCCGAAATTATGCGACGGCGGCGAAATGTCGATGACCGGGCCGCTGACCGCCGTCGCGCGTTCCGCGGCGCCGGACGCCAGCATCCCCGCCAGGTCTTGGCCCTGGCCGGAGGCATCCGCGAAGCCTGGCAGGAATGCGACGGTCACAAGGCCGAGGAGAACGAATCCTGGGAACGCTCGGTTGCGCATGGTGGGTCTCCTTGGTTGTGAAACGGCTCGCGCGTCCGAAAGCCAAACCTCGTCGGGGAGAAGAGGGGAGAGGAACGCTCGAAATCCTACTCCCGGCGCGGAAAAGGCACCAGCACGGAAACGACACGGGGGGCTGAGGGGGATGCCCTTCTAGCCCGGGCCAGGCGGCCCGGCTACGACCATCTCGAGAACCCGGAATGGAGGCGCATCCGGCCGCGTTCGTCGAAGCAGCGGGAGCGAGACGTTGTAGACCGGGATCCCCGCGCTGGTTCGCCCTTCCGAACGACCGTGATGGGCATGGCCGTGAAAGGCCGCGGTTACCCGGAACTGGTTCAGGGGCTCCTCGAGGCGGCTGCTTCCGAGAAACGGGTGGATCTCGGGCGGCTCCCCTTCCACGGTCTCGACGATCGGAGCGTAATGCAGCAGAGCGACACGCTTCTCGGTCCGCAATTGGGCCAGGGCGGATTCGAGCTTGAGCGCCTCGTCGACCGCCTCGCGCACGAATCGTTTGACGATTTCCTCTCCCCACGGCTCGAGCACGCGCCGGCCGAAGCCTGTCGCGAACCCTTTGACGCCCGCGAATCCCACGCCACGGATTTCCACGGCGTCACCATCCAGAATCCGGATGGGTGAGTCCTGTAAAACCCTTTTGATCTCCTCTTGCTGATCGGAATGGAAATCATGATTGCCGAGGACCCCGAGAATGGGGATGCGAAGGCTCGCCAGCTCCTTTGCCAGCTCGGCTGCTTCCTCGACCAACCCGTGATGCGTCAAATCGCCGCAAATCAATGCGATGTCGGCATCTTCCGCGAGTTTGGCCAGGATTGGCATGAGAGATGCCTTCTCCCGGCTTGTATAATGAAGGTCCGCAAGGGCGGCGATCCGGACGGTCGAGTTGCTCTGGGGCTCCGGCACTCTGGGCCTCCGATGCATCGGTGGAGAGCTAAGGGCGAACCCAATGCAGAAACTGGGCCCAAAAACCAAGGCCTTCTTCGTCGCGGTGCTGAAGCACCTCGCCGAATCGCGTATCCCCTTTCTGATTGGGGGCGGCTACGCCATGAAGCGGCACACGGATTTCGAACGTCCTGCCCGGGATCTCGACGTATTCATACTTCCCTCCGATGCGGAACGTGTGCTTCGCCTGTTCGCGAATCTCGGCTATCGGACCGAGCTGACGTTTCCGCATTGGCTTGGCAAGATTTACAAGGGAAACGCGTACGTGGATATCATCTTCAGCTCGGGAAATGGCATCGTGACGGTTGATGATCTCTGGTTCAAGCACGCGGTCGAGGACGTGGTTTTCGGTCTGCCCATGCGGGTCTGTCCTGCCGAAGAGATGATCTGGTCGAAGGCGTTCGTGATGGAGCGGGAACGCTTCGACGGCGCGGACGTGATTCATCTCCTGCTGGGACGGGGGCCGGATCTGGATTGGTCGCGCCTGCTCGATCGGTTCCAGTCGTATCGGCTCGTCCTGCTGAGCCACCTCGTGCTGTTCCTCTTCGTCTATCCGTCCGAGAGGGATCGGGTGCCGGCGTGGGTCTGGGAGGACCTCCTGGCCGCGCTTCAGGCGGAGCGCCGCGGTTCACGCGACGCCGGCCGGATCTGCCGCGGAACGCTCCTGTCGCGCGGGCAGTATCTGGAGGCGCTGGAGCGAGGGTATCGTGATCCGAGATTGGCTCCGGAGGGAACAATGAGGCACAGGGATGTGGTCGCCTGGACGAACGCGGCGCTCGAAGAGGGCAAAGCGCCGTGACCGACGCGCGAATTGTTTAATTCACCCTGACGCGAGAAATCGGGCCCAGGATTCCGAACGCTTGCAGCAACCAGATGATCACTGCGATTATGACGACGATGTTCAGGATGCTCTTGATCTTCGGGTCCATGGGAATGAAGCTGTTGATGAGCCACAGCAATACTCCCACGACGATCAACACCAGGACGATATGGACCAGTGGCATCTCGACTCCTTTCGGCCGCGAGAACGCCCCACCTACGGCAGCTTGCGCTTGCTACTGAAATAGAATAGCTGCACTACCAACCTTCACGCAACGAAAGGAGTCGCCATGGCAGTCGCGAGAGTCACGGAGATCACGGCTTCGTCGACCAAGAGTTTCGAGGACGCCACCCGAGTCGGCATCGAGCGAGCGAACAAGACGCTCGAGAACGTGAAGGGCGCCTGGATCCAGCAACAGAAGTTGAAGATCGAAAACGGAAAAATCGTGGAGTACCGCGTGAACATGAAGATCTCGTTCATCCTGAAGGAATAGCCGAATCGGCGAAGCTTACTTGATCCCGACCACCATGGTTGTCATCGTCGTTGCTGCTTACTTCTCGGCCTGCTTCTTGTTTCTGGGATCGTCTTGCGGATTGACGTAGGTGATGCCCCAGGGTCCCATTGCGTGGACCTGCACCACGGTCTCCACTTTGCTCCAGGCGAAGTGCCGCGTCCCCTTCGGCATGATCGAAACGGATCCGGCCGGCAGCGCGTGCCCTTTCGACTCTTCCCACGTGTCCCCCAACCCCATGGTGAACTCACCCGAGATGACGGTGACGTGCTCGTCGGCCGGATGCGAGTGCGGGGGAATCCTGTAGCCGGCAGGCATCGAAATCCGCATGGCGAAGATTCCGGGCGCGTTCGGATCCCCGTGGATGACGGCGACCTTGGCTCCCTTGGGAAGCGAAGCGGGCGCGTCACTCCATTTGAAATCGCCCGGCAGGAACCGGCGGTGTTCGGTTGCGGGAACGGCAGCTTGGGCGGGTGTTGCGGCCGTCGCGGCGGGCGTGGCGCTCGATTTCGCGGTGTCTGTGGTCTTCGCGGCATCGTCGGCAAAGGCG
Source organism: Candidatus Eiseniibacteriota bacterium (assembly GCA_036507115.1). GTDB lineage: Bacteria > Eisenbacteria > RBG-16-71-46 > SZUA-252 > SZUA-252 > WS-7. The sequence goes on from DASXQO010000145.1 coordinate 4,086, forward strand.
GCCGCCGCCAGCATCAACCCCGACACCACGATCGTGAAAACACGGTGACGATTCATAGTCCCTCCAATCGCAGGTTCGCCTGAAACGGCTAGATCCGGGAAGAGTATGCATTTTAGGCCCGGATCACGGAGCGGGCAAGCCCCGGCGATCCGATACCGTCCCGGTCGGCGGCTGACCACTAATCCGAACGGGCGCCCGATAGGCGCTTACCCATCAACGCGCCGAGGACCCCGCTCCCAAAAACCACCGCCGGCGCCGTGGTTGCCGCAGTGAGCACCGCGCGCACGAATTCACTCTGGTGGACAAGTTCCTGTCCGATCTCGGGGATCCTGGTGCCGCGGAGAAACAGGAAGAGAGCCCAGACCGGAGCGGCGTGGAGGATCAGCGGCCAAGCGAGCCGAAGACCCCAGAGGATGGGTTTCCGAGGGAGGATTAGTCCCGCCAGCAAGCCAGAAACCCCTGACAGGAGCGCGACGAGTGGCAACCGGGTGCTCACGATGTCCATGCGGACCCGCCAGGGCACCTTTCCGTCGAAATCCCAGAATGGGCCCACGATCAGAAAGGCGATAATCATCGCCACGAAGAAGACCGCGTAGAAGACAGGCGCCGCGATTGCCGTCGCGGCGCGGCGGGACCCGCGTGCGCGACCTTCGGCGTCAAATTCTCCGGTCTGCGGAGAGGAAACCGAGGTCCAGGCGTCGCCGGAGCTCCCTGCCGACGCGGCCGACTCCATAGCCGACCCGAGCGTCAGAATCGCAGCAAGAACCCGGCGGACCCGCTCGACACCGAGCGGCACGATGAATTTCATCGGAACGTCCACGGTGAGTCGAGAATCATTGAGGCGCACGGACTCGGCGCCCAGCTCCGCGAGGGAGATGAAGGATTCGCGGACTTCAATCCTACTCAAGCAACCTTCCATGGTGCGGCGATCGTAGAACTGAAAGGCGAAGAGCCGATCCAAATCCTCGAGGCCGGTCTTCCGGTCCGGTTGGACCCCGACGGCCTTCCTGAGCCCCGTGGCCAAGGACTCCCGGACTGCATTCACCTCGAACGGCGCGGCGCAGTCGAGCGAGAGCTGAAGGCTCGCGGGCCGGTGCATGATACGGTCGGATGGCACGAGGACGATTTCCGCGCCACGCCCCGAGTAGCTCCCGGAGATTCCCCCGATACGGCTCTCCCGCGGGGCGGCTCCGTCGAACAGAGATTCGTACCGTCGCAGCGAAAATACCCGCGCCGCTCCCACCAGGAAGAAGACACCCGCAGCCACGCCCAGAACGACGTACGTCTCGGTCATGCTCGAAGTCTCTACGCCCCCGACACCAGCTTCTCGATGACCGGATAGGTGACCTGGATCCGCTGATAGGGCTGTTCCGGATCGATCATGTCATGGTGGACGTGTTGAGACGCCGGGAATTCGAAGGTCCTCACGTCCCCACCCCGAGATCGCCACCGGCGCGCCAGCTCGAAGGCGACGTCGTTATTCACCACATCATCGGCCGCCGACGTCACCAGGACGATCTTCGCCGCCGGCTTGCTCCGCGCAGCCGCATCGAGGACTCCGAACCCCAGCCGATAGACCTCCGCCAGCGCGTGGGTCGCGAATCTCGGATAGGACTGCCTGGGGCCCGGCAAGTCGGCCCGCAATCTTGGATCCCACCAGATGAAGAAGTTCGGCAACCAAAGAAGCGCGTTCGCGAGCCGTCGCGCCGCCGGGGCCGGCACACTGTGCGGCGCGAAAGAGGGCGCGAGCAGCACGGCGCAATCGATGTCGGTGCGGTGCTGCGCGAGCCACGCTCCGAGTACCGCGCTCGAGGAGAGACCTACAACCGTGATGTGTTCCCCGAGACCGTGGGCGATGTCGATCGCCCCTTCTCCGGCTCGAGCCAGCTCTTCGGCGGTCAGCTTGCCCAGATCCGCGCTCATGCGGTCCGCCATACCGTGGCGCGGAAGGCGCGGGACGAGAACGGTAAAGCCCATCCGGGCAAAGTGGGTGGTGAGAAGATCGAACTGCTTCGGACAGTTGGAGAAGCCATGGAGCAGGACGATGACACGGCCGGTCCTTTCGCCTGCAGCGATGACACGCGGATGGCACTCTGGATTTACAACTGGACCATCGCGCGCGCGAATCGACTCGAAGCGGGCAGTCGCGTCGGCGTAGCTGAGGGCGGGCCTGGAGGGGTCGGGCCGGGGGACGGGTGGGAGCCTGCCGAGCAGGACCCAGAGGATGGCGAGAACGCCGCAGAGCGCGCCAAACACCCGCAGCCCTTTACGGGATGGACGCCGACGTTCCGCATTGCTCACGGAGGGAAGATACGACGAATAATGCAGGAACGTAGCGAGCCAAAGTTGGGCGGAATGGAGGAGCGTGATACGATATTCCCCTGCTCCGCCGGTTTCCTGTGGCCCTTTTCAAGGAGAAGATCGTGCGCACACGAATGCTCACCATGAACGCGGCGCTCCTCGCTCTCGCGATCGCCGCGGGCGCCCACGCCTCGGACGACCGTATCGCGCGAGAAGCCCGACTGGCTCAATCCGAAGCCTCGAAGCCCGCACCGACGCCGGTCAGCATCCAGATCGGCACGCCGGATTCGGCACGATGGACGGCAACTACCTACGAAGCGGCCACCGCCGAAGCCAACAAGAAGGTGCTCGCGAGCGGAAAGGCGACGACCGTGACCGGCGAGGTGGTGGACGTCTCGTGCTACCTCCAGCTCGGCAAGCGCGGAGAGGCACACATCCCCTGCGGCAGTAAGTGCATCGAGAACGGGCAGCCGATCGGCCTCGTCGACAGCGACGAGGCGCTCTACATCCTGTTCGCCGAGGAGCATCATCCGCGGCGGGACGGTCAGGTGGATCTCAAGAAGGTGTTCGCGCCGCTGCTCGCGAAGACCGTCACCGTCACCGGGATGATGACCGAGATGAAGGA
>DASXQO010000146.1:0-1687 GCA_036507115.1 Candidatus Eiseniibacteriota bacterium
CGGCATCCCTGGCCCGGGAACGTGCGCGAGCTGGAGAACGCGATGGCGCGCGCGGTGGCGCTCGCCGACGAGGGCGCGGCCCTCGAGCCGTCGCTCTTCGGGCTCGGCGCGCCGGTCACGCGGCGCTGGGACGGGCAGCACACGCTCCGCGAGACCCTGGATGCGGTGGAAGCGGACACGATCCGCGAGGCGCTCCGCCAGTGCGACCAGAACGTCTCCCGCGCGGCGCGCGCGCTGGGCGTGAGCCGTCAGCACCTTCACAATCGGATGAACTCGCACGGCATCCGCCGCTCGCGGGTCATGAACGAACCGGCCGGATAGCGCGGACCTGTCCTCCGTGACGTCTCCGGTCGAGCGCAGGCTCGCATCGCTCCGCGCGATCCTCATGCAGAGCGACGCCGAGATCCGCGCGCAGTACCCCGAATACTTCCTCACGTACTACTCCTATCTCCGGATCATCCGGAATCCCGCCCGCATCGAGCATCTCTTCCAGAAGGCGCGCGACATGTACTGGTATCTCGAAGCGGAGGGGAAGGACGTCCTGGATCTGGGCGCGGGATTCGGGCTCGAGGCGCTGCTCGTCGCGATCTACGGCGCGCGGCGGGTGGTCGCGACCGAGATCGATCGGGACATGGTGGAGGTGGGGCGCTATCTCGCCGAGCGGATGGATCCGCCGATGACGAACTTCGAGTCGAAGTACGGAGACGGCATCGCGATGCAGTTTCCCTCCGGGAGCTTCGACGGCGTGATGGCGAACTGTGTGATTTCGCACGTGCGCGATCTGGAAGGCTTTCTCGCCGAGGCGTACCGTCTGCTTCGACCCCGCGGCGTCTTCTTCCTGAGCGACGAGAACAACTCCCTCTACCTGCCCGCGAGGCCGAGGCGTCGCCGCGGATGGCGCCAGATGGAAGCCGAGCCCAAGGGTCCCTTCTTCGCCGCGCGGCTTGCGTACATCGGCGAGCATTTTCCCCAGATCACCGGAAACGAGCTCCTCGATTCGGCGCGCATCACGCGCGGACTGGTCGGTCCGGAGATCCTGGATGCGGTCCGGGAATACCGGGAATCGCGCCGCGTACCTGCAACACCGGTGTTCCGCTACCGCCACCCGATCGACGGCCAGTACCCCGAGCGGGAGCTCAATCCCTTCTGGCTCATGCGGAGATTCGGCGACGCGGGGCTTGCGTCGGAGCTTCTTCCGGCGTTCTTTTCGAGGAGGATCGAGAGGAATCCGCGCCAGTGGGTGAAGGACGCGCTCCGCATCCTCTGCACGGAGTGGCCCGCCCTCTCGGTCTACGTCTGGCCCATCATGCGCCTCAGGGGGCGAAAACCCCTGTTGACACCTTCCGCCGAAGTCTCCTAGTCTCGCGCAGATGCGAACCGGCGTCCTGAGCCGCGCGCGCGAGCGCCGACCGCACTTCGCAGCGCCGCTCCTCGCGTCGCTTCTCGTCCTCCTTTCCCCCTCCGCGTTCGCGGCGGCGCCCGAAACCAGCCCCCCTCCTTCGTTCGAGCTTCCCGCCCCGATGAATTTCGCCGCGAAAGACCGGCCCGGGGATACAGGGAACGCGACCTTGTTGACGTGGAAGGACCCGCCGGGGCTCCCGGAGGGAGCGATGATCCAGATCCGGAGGGCCGTGCCGCCCGCCTACGACTGGACCGAGATCGCGAGGGTGAAGCCCGGCGTGGAGCG
>DASXQO010000147.1:0-16572 GCA_036507115.1 Candidatus Eiseniibacteriota bacterium
CTCCCGTTTCCGCTCGCGGATCGTGAGGAGTCTCGCGAACGCCGCGCCGTCGACCCCGAACAGGGCGGCGCACCGGTCGGCCACCTCACGCTTCGCGCGCGGCACGGGTTCTCCGGCGAGATGCAACAGACCCGAAGCGGACGCTGCGATCGCGTTCGACGCCTGGGTGGCCCACAGTCTCGCGCCGCCGCGGGTGCCGGCGAGCGCGACATAGCTCAACCCCAACCCCAGCTCCTGCGCGCGGAGGACCCGTTCCACCTCGAGCCTCAGCGCCTCGCGATCGAACGCAAGCGGGCCGAAAATGTCCGCGCCGTGGAGTGTCTCCCGACACTTCTGGATCAGAAGGTATTCGAGCGGATAGGCGTCGAGCGAGCGGCGCAGCGTCTCCTCGGAAAGAAGGAGCGGCTTGACCACCCGACAGCGCCGCCAGACCGGATAGGCCCGGCTCAGCGCGGAAAGCTCCGCCACGCCGAGGGCCGAGAAGACGAACGCGATGTTCACGTCGGAATACGCGGGGTCGAATTCGCCTGCGGCGGCGCTGCCGTAGAGGGTCGCGCCGCGAAGCTTCTCGCCGGCCGCGCTCCGGGCTGCGTCCACCGCGCGATGGGCAGCCCTGCGAGGGTCGAATCGATCAGGCCACATGAATGCTCCCGATTCGTAGCGCGTCGCTCCTCCGCGCGCCGATTCCCTCAGAATCCACCGCTCGCCCCTCCGCCGCCGCTCCTGCCGCCGCCGAAGCCACCGAACCCGCCGCCGCCCCCTCCGCCGAATCCGCCCCCCATGCCCCCGAAGCCGCCGAACATCCCGCCGTATCCGCCGGGGCCGCCCCGTCCTCCCGACCACCATCCGCCCCCGCCATTCATCCAGCCCCGCCGGGAGGACCCCGCACGGAGGAGCGCGCTCAGGATCACCGCGACGAGGAACGCGATCAGAAAGAGCGTGTTCTGATCCAGGCCTTGGCCGGAATCCGCGTCAGGCATCGGGAGCGCGCCTGTGATCGCGACCCCGCGGTCTTTCGCGATCACCCCCGCGACCGCAGCGGCTCCCCGGAGCAGGCCTCGGCCGATATTCCCTGCGCCGAGCTCGGGGGCCATCACGCGCCGGATGATGGAACCGCAGAGCCCGTCGGGGAGGATGCCTTCGAGCCCGTAGCCGACTTCGATCCGGACCCGGCGCTCCTTGGAGGCGAGGAGGATCAGGACTCCCTCGTCCTTCCCCTTCTTGCCGATCCCCCACGCCTCGAAGAGATCGACCGCCGCCGGCTCGATTTCCTCGCCGCCGAGATCGGTCAACGTCACGACCGCCAGCTCCGCCTCGGTCTTCTCGCGAAGCTCGCGGGCAAGCGCCTCGATCGAATCGCGCGACGCGGGATCGACGACTCCCGCGAAATCGCTTACGGCACCCCGCGGCTTCGGCCATTCGCGCGCGGACGCGTCCGGAACGGGCGCGAGCGATCCCAGGAACAGGACCGCGAGGAGGACCGGCCCGACCGGCCTAGCTCGAGCGATAGTTCGTGAACTGTAGGTCAAGGCCGAAGTCCTGGCCCTTGAGCGAACCGATCACGGCCTGGAGGTCGTCTCGATTCTTCCCGCTCACGCGAACCTGGTTTTCCTGGATCGCCGCCTGGACCCGGATGCCGGTCCCCTTGATGAATTTCACGATCTCCTTCGCCCGCTCGGTAGGAATGCCCCGCTGGATCGTCACCACCTGACGCACCGTTCCCTTGGCGGCGGGCTCGATCTTCCCATACTGGAGCGCCTTCAGGGAAACACCGCGCTTGACCAGCTTGGTCGTCAGAACGTCGATCACGGCCTTGAGACGCGATTCGTCGTCCGAGTGGAGCGTGAGCGTCTCCTCCTCGAGGGTGATGTCGCTTACGCTTCCCTTGAAATCGAACCTCTGCCTGATTTCCTTCATCGCCTGCTGCGCCGCGTTCGACACCTCCATCATGTTCACTTCAGAGACCACGTCGAACGAGTTCGATGCCGCCATGCCCTTTTCCTCCGAAGCCGCGATTCGCCGCACAAGAAGACGGGGAAGCGTCGCTGGCAAGCGCGCTTCCCCGAAATTGAAACAACGCTACTCTATGCGAATTGCCTGAGATCCGATCGAGCCAAGTAGCGCCAGCCCCGCCGAACGGCCGCGAGGCGCGGATTAGTGCGTATGGGTCGTATCGGACATCATCATCGTATCCGTCGCGGCAGGCGGCGTCGTGGTTTGCTCCATTCCCGTCTCGCCCTCCGTACCCGTCTGCTCCGTCTTCTTGCTGCAGCCGAGCGCGAAGAGAAGCGCGCACGTGAACACGAGAACCAGTGTAACCGCTAGCATCTTCTTCATTCCTCTATCACCTCCTTCCGGCGTATCCGAGTTCCTGCGTTTCCAAAGCCCTGAACCCGCTCGAAACGGGTGAGGCGAATAAAGCAAAACACCACTGCTGGCAGCGGTGCCTCGGGGAATCCCTCTCCATCGTTGTCCATCGCGCTCATGTCGCTCCGCCGCGCAAAGATAGAGGGCGGCGAAAGACCGCCGGACAGTACGCGGCACGCCGGTGGGTGTCAAGGCACAATTGGCGGAAAGGGAGGCTAGAGGACGGACAGGGCCTGCGTGAGATCCTGGATCAGGTCGTCCAGATCCTCGATTCCCACGGAAAGTCTTAAAAGACCGTCGGTTAGGCCCACGCTCTCACGGTCCGCACGGGGCACCGAGGCATGGGTCATCGTGGCAGGATGGGAAATGAGGCTCTCGACGCCCCCCAGGCTTTCTGCGAGCGCGAAGAGGCGCGCGCGCTTCAGGACCGCGGCGCCCTTCTCGATCGAGCCGGTGTCGAAGGCGATCATGCCGGCGAATCCCGATGCCTGGCTCTTGTGGAGCTCGTGTCCGGGATGATTTTTCAAACCGGGATAGAAGACCCGTTTCAATTTGGACTGTTTCGTGAGCCACTCCGCGATCGCCGCGGCGTTCTCTTGGTGGCGCTCCATGCGAACGGCGAGCGTCTTGACGCCGCGCAGGCAGAGCCAGCAGTCGAAGGGTCCGGGGACCGCCCCTGCCGCGTTCTGGACGAACTGGAGCCGCTCGGAGGCCGCCTCGTCGTTCGAGATCACGATCCCGCCCACCATGTCGCTGTGCCCGTTCAGGTACTTGGTGGTGCTGTGCACGACGAGGTGCGCGCCCAGCTCGATCGGCCGCTGGAAGTAGGGGGTCATGAAGGTGTTGTCCACGACCAGGAGCGCGCTCTTCGAGCGCGCGAGGCCCGCCAGGGCTCGGAGATCGGACACGATCATCGAAGGGTTGGTGGGGGTCTCCACGAAGAGCATTCGCGTTTCGGGCCGGAACGCCCGCCCGGTGGCCTCGAGGTCGCCCGTATTCACGTACGTGAAGGTAAGCCCGTAGGAGGCGAGCACCTTCTCGAACAGGCGATACGTGCCGCCGTACATGTTGTTCGAGGCGACGACGTGGTCCCCCGACTTGAGTAGGTAGGTCACCGCCGTGATCGCCGCCATGCCCGAGGCGAAGGCGAATCCACGCGCTCCGCGCTCGAGGACGGCAAGATTTTTCTCCAGGGCGAACCGGGTCGGATTCTGCGTGCGCGCGTACTCGAACCCCTTGTGCTTCCCCAGCTCCTCCTGGACGTAGGTGGAGGTCTGGTAAATCGGGACCGTGACGGACCCGGTGACCGGATCGGGCTCTTGCCCCGCGTGGACGGCGTCGGTGGAGAATCCCACGGGTCTAGGTATTGATGTACTCGAGGAGGTCGAACCGGGTCAGGATGCCGGCGGGCTTGCCGTGCGCGTCCACCGCGACCGCGGCGTTGCTCGCGGCGAGGACCTTCATCGCCCGGGGAAGGTGGGCGGTGATGGGCACGACCGGAAGCGGCTTCTCGAGGAGGTATTCGACCCGTGTGTCCCCGTGGGCCGAGCCGTCGAGCACTTTCTGGAGCAGGACGCCCTCGCTGACCGAGCCGACCACGTTTCCTTCCTTGAGGACCGGGAGCTGGGAGATGTTGAACTCGCGGATCAAGGAAAGAGCGCGATCCACCGTTTCGTCGAAGTTGATCGATACGAGCGCCGGAATGTGGTCCCGCTTCCCCGCCATAACGTCCGCGATCGTGATCGTGCTCGAATCCAGCAGACGATTGTCCCGCATCCATTCGTCCGAATGCACCTTCGACAGATAGCGCTCTCCCGTGTCCGGGATGATGACGACCACCACCTGCCCCGGCTTGGCCGACCGTGAAACTTGTAATGCGGCGAAGAGCGCCGTTCCGGCCGAGCCTCCCGCCAGGATCCCCTCCTCGCGCGCGAGACGCCGGGCGAGGTTGAGCGATTGGGCGTCGTTCACCGAGATGACCTCATCGATGGTGGAGAAGTCGAGGGTGCCCGGCAGGAAATCTTCGCCGATCCCTTCCACCTTGTAGGTCTTCGCCGGAACCATCTTCTTCGTATAGAAGAAATCCTTGAGAATCGAGCCGACCGGGTCCGCCCCGACGACCTTGATCTTGGGGTTTTGCTGCTTCAAATAGCGCGCGGTTCCGCTGATCGTTCCGCCCGTGCCGAGCGCCGCCACGAAGGTGTCGATCTTGCCGCCGGTCTGCTTCCAGATCTCCGGACCGGTCGTGCGGAAATGAGCCTCCGGGTTCGTCGGGTTGTAGTACTGGTTGGCCAGGAAGGCGCCCGGGACCTCGCGTCCGAGCCGTTTCGCGACTTCGTAGTACGACTCGGGCGAGTCGGGTGGCAGCGCGGTGGGCGTGATCACCACCTCCGCCCCGAACGATTTCAGGAGATTGATCTTCTCCTCGCTCACCTTGTCGGGCATCACGAAGATCGCGCGGTAGCCCTTCACCGAGGCGACCAGGGCGAGCCCCATTCCGGTGTTCCCGGAGGTCGCTTCGACGATCGCTCCTCCCGGCTTCAGCAGCCCTTTCGCCTCGGCCTCCTCCACGATCGCGATCGCGATGCGGTCCTTCACCGAGCCGCCCGGGTTGAAGGACTCCACCTTGGCGAGCACCGTCGCCGGGCACCCGGCCGCGATGTGGCGCAGACGCACCATCGGCGTGTTCCCGACGGTCTCGAGAATGGTGTCGACGATCGGAGGCGGCGCCGGAGCGTGGGAGGTCTCGCGCGCGGCTTCGATTGCGGTTTCGGTCGTGTTTTTCGGAGTCATCTCAGGGCTGGGGGATCGGTGCGAACGTGACCCAACGCTACGGTCCCCGGGAGCCTTGGTCAAGCGGGGAATTCCGAGGCTAGGAGTTCGTGGGCACGGATTTCAGGAGTGCCTCGATGTGGCTCAACACTTCGGCGAAGTCGTACGGCTTCGTGATGAACCGGTTCGCCCCCATCTCCATCGCGAGCAACTGATCCCCTTCCTGGGTTCGCGCGGAAAGGATGATGATGGGGATGTTCTTGTACCGCTCGTCGAACTTCAGCAGCCTGCAGACCTTGTACCCATCGAGCTTCGGGAGCATGAGGTCGAGGAGGATGATGTCGGGCTTCGTCTCGCGCGCCTTCTTCAGCGCCTCCTGTCCGTCCGATGCCGTGTCCACGTGGTATCCGATCGCCTGAAGACCGAACTGGAGAATGCGAACGAGGTCCGCCTCATCGTCGACCACCAGGACCCGCGCGCGCGGCTGGCTCTGATTCATGACCGATCCCCCTCCCTACGGCTCGAGCAAGTGCGGCGTGATGAAGATCATGAGATCCACCTTCTGCTTGGAGGTGGTCTTGTGCCGGAACAGAAACTTGAGAATCGGGATGTCCCCCAGTATCGGCACCTTCCGCTCGATCTTCATGTCGACCGTGCGGATGAGCCCGCCGATCATGATCGTCTCGCCGCTCTTTACTTCCACCTGGGTCATGGCGGAGCGGGTCGACGTGACCGGACGCTCGTTGAATTGCCCGCGGTATTCGACGATCTCGCTGATCTCGGGATTGACCGCGAGGATCATGGTGCTGTCCGGACCGACGTGGGGCGTCACGAGGAGCCGGACACCAACTTTCTTCTCTTCGTACCCGGAGATCTGGAGCGCCCCGGTCTGCTCGGCGTGCTCGTAGAGAGCGATCGGAACGACGGTGCCCACGATGATCTCCGCCTCCTGGTTGTCGAGCGTGGTGATCTTCGGCGCGGAAACGAGATTCGTCGTGGAGGACTGCTTCAAGATGTCGAGCGCGACCTTGAACTCCTCGAACGAGAGCTTCCCGAACACGTAGTCCTCGGGAATCGTGTAGGGAAACGTCTGCCCGGGGGGGAAGGCGGGGCCGACGCCGCCCACCTGATTGTTGGGATTCGGCGTGCCCGTGAAATCCCCGGACCCCTGCGTCTTTGGGAAGGGGAACGTGGTGGGGAGCGCAGCGCCCGCAGCGCCCGCCCGGATCTGCCAGTCGACGCCCAGTTTCTCGTCCGACCCGAGTGTCGTCTCCACGAGCTTCGCCTCGATCGCGATCAGCTTCGGTTTCCCGTCCATCTGGGCGATCACCCGGGCCACCTGGGCCAGCCGGGCGCTCGTGTCAGTGACGATGATCGCGTTCGAAAGGGCGTTCGAACGCAGCGACGCGCTCTCCTTCGCGCGGCCGGAGAAGGGCTGCGCCACGCCGTGCGGGCCCAATACTTTTTGGACGGCCTCGGCCGCCGCCGAGGGGTCGAGATAGCGAAGCGGGAAGACCTGCGTCTTGAGACCCGACGGGTTCACGATCAGGACCTTGTCTTGAAGCGTGTACTCGCAACCGGTTGCGTCGGACACGGTCGCCATCGCCTGCTCCACCGTCACGTTGCTGAGATTCGCGGTCAGCGTCCCGCCCGCGTCCTTGCCGATGACCACGTTCAGACCGAACTGGCCCGCGATGAGGCGGATTGCATCCTGCACGCGCGCGTCCTTGAAGTTGAAGGACGCGCGGGGTTCCTGCCCCTGCGCAGCGGACGGCAGGCCGGTGCTCAGGCACGCGATCAGCCCCAGTACCAAGGCCCGTTTCATCATCTGTCTCCTTTGAGCGTGAGCGTGGTGACCGTTCCCTGATCCAGGAGCATCACCGCCCTCCGACCGATCTGAAGCACTTCCCGCTTTCCGATCCGCTGTCCCTCGCGATAGATCTCGCCGTTGATGAGCGCGGTTCTACCCATGGGTCCTTCCATGATCCCCTGGAGATAGAGCCCCACCGGGGCGGCCGCCGCGGCGATGCGGGGGATCGACCTCGCGGAACCCGCCGATCCCTTCCCGTCGAGGACCCTCCGCTCGAAGGGATCGCTCCCCCACCCGGGAGGTGTCGCGACCGCTCGCCCATCGCCGCGCTCGGCGAGCCGGGCGGGAGACGGGAGCGGAAGAGGCACGATCGTGACGGCGGGAGTCTTCGCCCGGAGCTCCCGCTGTTTCACGTCGAGCGAGTGAATCCAGACGAGCACCCCCGCGAGAGCGCCCAGTAACACGAGCGTTCTGGGATTCAGCCCCTTCTTCACCTGATCGCGAAACCAATCCATCAGCTCCTCAAGGCGTCCCGTACAGCCAGATCGTGATGTCGGCGCCAGGTTCGGGGTATTCCGCACCGCTCGAGAGCGACACCGACCGCACCACGACGAGCTGGTCCATGGCTTCGACGTCGCTCAGGTACTCCGCCAGGTCCCGGTACCTCGCTTCGAGATGGAACCGAAGATCCGCCCGCCGGTACGTCATCGGGTTTCCGGCCGCGTCCGAGACCGTCTCCTCCATCAGCGTCCCCACGGGCTGGATCAGCTCGGTCGTCACCTTGTGCCGGTTCGCGAGCGGCACGATCGAGCGCAGAAACCCGGCCACCATGTCCTGGGCCGGAAGCGCCTTTCGCGCATGAAACGTCCAGAGATCCTTGCCCGGATGGGCTGTCGCCCATCCCTCCATTTCCCGGATTCCGTTCTGGAGATCCGACAATTCCGCCTTCAGCCGTTCCTCGCTCGAACGCAGCGCCTTGACCTCACGCGCGCGCGGCTCGATGTAGACCGTTCGAACCACCGCGACCGACAGCACGAAGGCCAGGACGATCGCGGCGTGACCGACGATCGGATGCCGGAGCGATGCGTTCATCGGCCGCCCGCTATTCGGCGATCCCCGCCGTGACGACGAAGCTGCTCACCGAACCGGTCACCGCCTGGCACCCCTCGAGGCGGACCTGTCCGAACACCGGCGAGCGCTCGAGCGATTGCATGAGTTCTCCCATCACTTCCTCCGGCCTTCGTTTCTGCGTGCGCAGGAGACCCGTGAGGCGGACCTGCCGCGCGGGCCGTTCCGCACCCGCCGGCTGCGGGGCCGTCCCCGCCTGCGGCTCCAGCACCTCCAACAACGTGAGCCTGACGTCGGGCCCGATCCGGTGGCTCAGGTCCCGGAGCGCGTACGACCACAGCACCTGGCCCCCGGTCAGGTGCGCGAGCAGATCGTGGAGCCGCGTCTCCTCTTCCCGGGCGGCACGGAACCGCCGCACCGCCTCCGCCTTCGGCGTGAGCCCGGCCAGATCCCCCTTCAAGTTCTCGATTTGCTGCCGCTCGTTCACCACGTTCATGTGCGAGGGCAGCGCCACCGAGATCAAGAGCACCGCCGCCGCCGCGGCGGCGATCCGCTGCGGGATCGCCTCGGCCAGCCGGTACGGAACCCCTGCCCCGGCCGGCGTCGCGAAATTGAGCGCCCCGCGCTCGGTCAACGCGAGCCCGAGCCCCAGCTCCGACGGCGGGGTAGCGCCGGCGGACGCCCCACGCAGGGACCTCCGCGCGACCTCCGTCATGCTTTCTGCAAGATCGGCCCGCACGACCGGTATCTTGAGAACACCCGTCAGATACTCGGCCAGGTTCTTGACGCGGGATCCCGCGCCCAGGAGGACGAGCCGGCCCACCGCTTCCCCCTGGAACTGCTCGTTGCAGTTATCGAAGGAGTTCCAGAGCTCACGGACGAGCCGCTCGAGGATGGGGCGAAGCATGATCGAGACCGCGGAGAGGGGAATCCTCCCGGCCAGGCCTGCCTCCTCCTGGCCGTAGGGGATCCCGTGCGCCCGCTTCAGGGCCTCCGCTTCGTCGTAGGAGAGCTCGATCGTGCCCTGTCCCGGAACCACGATGGAGCGAAGCGCTTCGGTGAGCGTCACGCCCCCGACGCCGAATTCGCGCGAGAAGCGAACGTCGTTCCCCTTGAGCACCGTGATGTGCGTATTGGTCCCGCCCATATCCAGGTACGCGACCACCTCGTCGGACGGCATGACGGCCGTGGCACGCACCAGCGTGCGCAGGGCGACCGGCCGCGTCGTGAGGAGCGAAGCTCTGAGACCGGACTCCTCGATCGCTTCGCGGATCTCGGCGAGCCGGCGGCGGTGCGCGACGCAGACGCTGAGAAGAAGCTCGGGATTCCCGGCGCGATCGGACCGGCCCACCACCTCGTAGCGGATTTCCGAGTCCTCGATCGGGAAGTTGACGTGCTTCCGGCATTCGAGCGCGAGCGCGGCCAGGAGATCGGGCCGGCTCATGTCCGGGAGCGCCATGCGCCGGATCACCACCTCGCTGCCGGAGACGGCGGCGGCGGCGTGCTTTCCCCGAAGCCCCAGCTCGCGGACCAGATCGCGGAGCGCGCTCCGGAGCGCCGTGCGCCGGTCGGCCGGTTTCAGCTCGGCGTTGGGAAGAAAGCGCTCACCGCTCTCGATGCGCGCCACGCGGGAGCCGCGTCTCACGACGTGAACCACGCGGACCGCGCGGTCGCTGAGATCGACGCCCACGAGGTCGGGCCAGGGAGAAGCGAGGAGCGAGCGCACGCGCGCCGGGAGGAGCGAGGTCGCGCGCGAGAACGGACCCGCAAGGATCCCCCCGAGGTGGCTTCGGTCCGGCTTTTTCTGGATGTCGCCCATGGAGCTCTCCCCCTATGTCCGCGTCTCGACCCAGGCCACGACGGCAAGGCTGCCGTTGACCTTGCGGATCTTGTTGTTGTTTCGATCCCCGATGTAATAGGCGCCGGTGGAGCTGAGCCCGAGTCCGCGCGGCGTGTCGAGCTGCGCTGCGGTCGCCAGTCCGCCGTCCCCCACCGAGCCGGCGGTCCCCGTGCCGGCGACCGTGGCGATCGTTCCCGCCCCGTTCACGCGCCGGACCCGGTGGTTCCCGGTGTCCGCGATGTAGAGGTCCCCCGCCGAGCTCATGTGCACCGCCTCCGGCGCATTGAGCTGGGCCGACGTCGCCGCCCCGCCGTCCCCGCTGAACCCGGCCGCGCCGGTGCCGGCGAAGGTGGTGATGACCCCGGTCAGGGCCGCCACTTTCCGGATCACGTCGTTGTTCGCGTCCGCGATGTAGAGATCCCCGTTCGACGCCAGATGGATTCCTTGCGGCCGGTCCATCCTCGCCAGGAGCGCGGCGGCGCCGTCCCCGGAATATCCCGCGATGCCCGTTCCCGCGTAGGTCAAGATGATCCCCGTGAGGGCGGTGACCTTCCGCACCTTGTTGTTCGACCGGTCGCCGATGTAGATGTCCCCGTTCGAGGCGATCGCGATCCCTCGCGGGGAGTTCAGACGCGCCGCCGTGGCCGCGCCGCCGTCTCCGATCGAGCCGGGGCTGCCGTTCCCGGCCACCGTCGTGATGATTCCCGTCGCGGCCGTGACCTTGCGGATCTTGTGATTCAACGTATCCGCGATGTAGAGATCGCCGTTCGCCGCCACGAAGAGGTCTTCGGGAGCGTGGAGTCTGGCGGCGGTCGCCGCCCCCCCGTCGCCGGTGGACCCGGGGCTCGCGTTGCCCGCGACCGTGGTGATGATCCCCGTCGCGAACGCGACCTTCCGGACGACGTCGTTATCGGTATCGGCGAAATAGACGTCGCCGTTCGGGGCGACCGCCAATCCCTCCGGATGCCACAGCTGGGCCGCCGTCGCCGCGCCGCCGTCGCCCGTATATCCCGCCCCCCCGGTGCCCGCGTAGGTGGAAATGCCGCCGCCGGAAACGTGAACCTGGATCGAGCGCGTCGTGTTTCCCACGACCCCGGTGGAGATCACCCGCTTCTGCCCGGCGGGAAGCGCTGCCCCGTTCTCGTCCACCGCGTCGGGGGGAGCGATCCAGAAATAGCCCGCGCCGATGTTCTTCCCCGGCGAAGGAAGCCCGCCCCAGGACCCGTTGGCCCCGAGCTTCACGACCGCGTACTCGATCCCGGCGTGCGCGGCGTAGAAAGCCTGGTTCTCCCGGACGTGGACGATCGAGAGATCGGAATCCTCGACGACGAGCGACACCATCGCGATCCCCAGCGTGAGAAGGATCAGGATCGAAAACACCGCGAGCACGACCGAGAAGCCCGCCTGAGAGGAGCCCCTGTACCGGCTCACAGCGACCTCAAGAACACGGAGCCGAAGGAGGCGACCGTCTGGGAGCCCTTGACGAGCCTCATGTAGATGGTGACCCGCCAGATGTCGGTCGCGGACGGCGACACGACCGGCAGCGCCGCCGTGCCGTCCTGCTTCCAGTACTGGAACGCGAGCGAATCCACCCCCTTGGCGAGCGTCTGGGAGGATCCGTTCTTGGTGTAGAGCAGGTCCGCCCCGGAGACCCCGCTCCAGGAGAAGCTCACCGTGGCGCTCCCGCGGTCGACGAAGGTGAGCGTGGTCGCGGCCGCGGTATTGATGCTCGTGTTGTCCCGCACCCGTTTGAGCTCGCGGGCGACCCGCTCCTCGGCGTATCGCGCGTCCTGGAGCATGTCCTTCTCCGCGTCCATGAACTGGTAGGTCTTGACCGCCTCGATGAACATGGCCGAAAACGCGAGCGCGACGATCGAGGCCACGACGATCACGATGAGGAGCTCGGGCAGCGTGAAGCCGGGCGAGCGTGGAGGCCGCCGGGGGGTCAATAGTTCGTGAACCACGTCGTCATCGTCACGTTGGGGATGTTGGCGCACGACACCGTCACCGCCACCGTGCGGAAGGTGACCCCGTCGTACGTCGAGTCGGGAGCGAACGAGACCGACCGGTTGTATCCCGGGAAGGCGGGCACCGGGCTCTCGGCCGGATAATTCCCGGCCACGAGATAGGAAAGCCCCCGGGCGGGCGAGTTCTTGTCCGCGGTCAGTTCCTCCATCCTCGCTTGCGCGAGCTGGGCGGCGATCGTGGCGTTCCGCGCGTCCCCGGAACGGATCGAGGTGTTCGCGAAGAGCATGCTGAGCGGGAGAATCGCGACCGCGGCGATCACGATGATCAGGACCATCTCGATCAGGGTGAAGCCCGCCGTCCGTGTGTCGCTACGCGCTCTCATCGCGTCGTCACCATCCCGGTCTGGGGCGCCACGAGGACCGTGTCGGTCACGCCCTGGTAGCTCAGCACGACGCGGCCGCTCGTGGTGAGGTCGACCCCGGATGTGTCGCGCGGGACTCCGAAGTAGTCGAAGGTCACCCCGGGGGTGGTTCCGAACGAAGCGGACTGGATCTGGACTCCGAGGAACTCCGTGCGCGACGTGTAGTCCACGGTCAACGTCTTCGCCCGGTCGGCCGGATCGGTGATCGGGGTCGCGGAATTGGGCGCGAAGACCGTGTACCGCTCCGCCGCGGGATTGAAGAGGATCCCGTGGATGACACGTCTGCTCATGGCCAGGCTCTGCGCGTAGCGGAGGTCGGAGGCCAACCGCCGCGCCGCGGTGTCCAGCTTGATCTCGTCCATAGCCACGACCTTGGGATACGCGAGCCAGCTCACGATCCCCAGAATCGAGAGGATCACGATCAGCTCCGTGAGCGTGAACCCCCGCGCGCTCATCGCCTCGCCTCCCAGGTTTGAGCGCGGCTCCGTTCGCCGGCGAGAGACCAGGCGCGCGCGGCGTTCGAGGCGAGGTCCGCCGAGGGCCGAATCCTGTACGCGCGCTCGAAGTAGGCCGCAGCGTCCCGGTAGCGTCCCGCGACCGCGAAGAGGACCGCGAGCCGCGCGGAAGGCTCAGGGTCGTACGGGGCGAGCTTCAGCGCCGCGAGGAGCTCGACGAGAGTCACCTCCGGCTTTCCCGCGGCCGCCGCGGCCACGGCGAGATTCATCCGTGCGGCCGGGAAATCGAATCCGACCCGCGCCGCGTCCTCGAACCACGGGAGGGCGTCCTGGTAGCGCTCCGCATCCCATAGCGCCTGCGCCCGGACCGCGGAATAGGTGATGGCGAGTTTCCGGGTCACGTAGTCGTAGCGCTCCGGCCCGCCGGGGAGAAGGTCGGTGCTCCGCGGCCACGCGGCGAGGTGCATCGGAGGCCCGTGCGTAACCTCCGGGCGCTGGTCCTCGCCCGCGCGATGAGACGGCGCGGGCTGCGGAGGCGCCCTCCGGTTCGCACGGGCCTCCGTCGCCCCAGGCAACGTCGCCCGGTACACCAAGCCTTCGTTCTCGAAGCGCACCCCGGCCTGCACCATCTCCGTTGGCGGCGAGGTGTAGTAGATCGGCGCGCTCGATTTCATGAGCCGCTCCATGTCGACGCGATGCTGGATCGCGCCCCACTTCGACCGCGGCACACCCCGGAGTCCGTAGGGATCGCCGAAGACGTGCCCGCGGCGGTTCACGAAATCGAGGTCCGATCGGAAGTTCTCGACCTGCGAGAGGTACGCGGTCAGGAACGTCTCGTTGTCTCCATCCAGGACGAGGGTGGCGCCGCGCGGCAGCCCTGACAGGAGATCGCGGCCGTAGCGCTCGGGGAGCCGGAACCCGCCGCGGTCGCAGATCTGGTAGTGAAGCCCGCACGTGAGGAGGAGCGCTACGGCGCAGGCGGCGGCCAAGGGCGCGCGGCCGATCCGCGGCAGGCGGCGCAGCCCGTTCCCCACGCCGGCCCCCGCCCAGAGGGCAAGGACCGCCGTGACCGGGATCAGGAACGGACCGATCTGGGCCAGATGCTCGGCGTCCGGGGTGAAGGCGACGAACGCGATGAGGGCCGCGGGGATGGTGAGCGCCGCGAGCGTGAGCGGGAGGAGCGCCGCGCGCGCGCGCCCCGAAACCACGGCCCCGAGCCCCGCGAGCAGGGCGCCTGCGCCGCCGCAGGAGGCGGCCACGAGTCCTCCCATGGCGACCAGCTCATCGACGGAGAGGTCCAGCCGGAAGCCGTTCTGGCGCAGGCCGCCGTAATTGCGCCGGAGAAGATTGTCCCAGAGCGATGCCAGGTTGTGATCCTGACCCCAATCGAGCCACGGGTTGGCGCCGCTCCGGATCGGAAGGAGGAACACGATCGAAAATCCCGCGACGATCCAGGCGAAGGCCCCGAGGCCCCGCGCCGGGCTCGGGCGGCGGGCGAACACCCAGACGCCGAGCACCAAAGCGGGAAAAAGAAGCGTCTGGTGCGCGAGGAGGACCATCCCCCCGAGGAAGAAGAAGATCGCGTCGGCCCGGAAGCCCGCGCTCCGTCTCGATCTCGCGCGAAGGGCCGCGAGCGAGAGGGCGAGGAAGGCGACCGTCGCGAGCGAGTAGACCTCCGCCTGGGTCGCCGAGTCCCAGAGAAGCGTCGAGCCCGCGAAAATCAGCGTCGCCGCGATCCGGCCCGCGAGATTCAGGCCGCATCGCGCGGCGAGGTGGAAGAAGAGCCCGACGGCGCACGCGGTGAGGACGGCCGAGAGTGCGTTCACCCGGAGTGCTACGGTCCCCCACGGGAGAAGATCCGCGCAGCGCGCGAGCAGCAACCACAGCGGATACCCGGGCGGGTGCGGGATTCCGAGCGAGTGGGCAGCGAGAATCAGCTCGCCGCTGTCACCCGCGCCCACGGAAGGCGAGAGCGTCAGGCCGTAGACGAACGCCGCGATCGCCGCTGCGACGAGGCTTCCTGCCCCGGCGCGGGTCCAGCTCATGCGAGTCCCCCGATCCCCCGGGAGCGATCCCCCGAATGGCGTACGAGGTGGAAGCGTATCGCTCCCACCTCGGCCGCCTGCCTTGATGCCTTTGAAACGAAGCGTGTCTAGTAGGACGAGTACGCGCTCAGGTTCGCTTTCACGATCCCGGTCACGTCGTTGTACTGCCAGCCGCCGGCGTTATCGACGCCCGGCGTCGTCTTCACCGCGTTCGAGTTCAGGATCGGCTCCTTCGGGACGTTGCCGTCCGCGAAGATGCTCCCGTTCAGCGTCGGGAACGTGGCCGAGCCGTTCAGGGCGTTGCGCGCGTACTGGATCGCGATCGCCGAGCGGAGCGAGCCGAGCTGCCCCTTCAACGTGGCCACGCGGGCCTGCTCACGCATATCCTCGTACTTCGGAATCGCCACCGCGGCCAGGATGCCGAGGATCACGATCACGATCACGAGCTCGATCAGCGTGAAACCGCCTTCAGAACTTTTCCGGTACATACGCACAACCTCCCTGATTGGCTGCTTCGTTTTCCCGATGTAGGGCGTTCTCCTACGGTCGGCGTTTGTTCCAAGCGTCCAAGGATTGCAATCGGCAACTCGGCGGGGGATCTTGAGCGTCAGTGGCGGAACACGTTCATGAGGTTCCAGAGGGGGAGGAACACGGCCAGGGCGGTGAAAAGCACCGCGGCGCCCAGGACGATGAGGAGCACCGGTTCGATCGCGGTGGAGAGGTTCTTGACAGCGTAATCGACGTCCTGGTCGTAGTATCGCGAGACGCGGAGCAGCATCTTGTCCACCGCACCGGTCTCTTCCCCGACCGCCAACATCTTGACCACCAGGGGCGGAAACACCTGACTCCCCCGGAGCGGCTCGGCCAGACCCATGCCCGCCACGACACCGTCCCGCATCTTGTCGATTTCCGCTTCCACGATCCGGTTTCCCACGACGCCCCGCACGATGTCGAGCGCCTGGACGATCGGAATACCACTCGCGAGCAGCGCCGAGAGGACGCGCGAGAACCGGGACATGATGGTCATGAGGAAAATGGGCCCGAAGATCGGGGCCGTGATCACGATCCGGTCGATGGTCGTTCGCCCGCGCGCGGTCCGGCCCCAGAGGATCGCGCCCGCCGCCGCGCTTACGACGAAGAAGAGAAACGGAATCCACTGGCGCTCGAAGAAATCGCTCAGCCCGATCAGGACGCGCGTCGGGAGCGGGAGCTGGGCGTCGAATTTCCGGAACAGCGACGCGAACCGGGGCAGCACGAACTTGATCAGGACGAGGAAGGCGAGCACGAGCTCGCTCACGATCAGGGTCGGATAGAACGTGGCGGAACGGATTCTCTGCTCCGTCTCGGCTTCGTACTCGAGCAGGGTGGCGACGCGGTCCAGCATCTGGGCCAGAAGGCCGCCTTCCTCCCCGGCGAAGACCAGATTCACGTAGATCCGGGGGAAACACTCCGGCTGCCGGCGCAGCGCTTCGGTCAGCGTCGAGCCCTGCTCCACGTCGGATCGCACGCGGTCGATGGCCGCCTTGAGCCTGGGATGGGTGGTCTGGGCGTGCAGGCTCTCGAGCGAGGAGAGGATCGGAAGACCCGAGTCGAGCATCGTCTCGAGCTGGCGCGTGAAGAGGATCAGATCGCGCTGGGTGACCTTCTTGTCCAGGAACGGGATCCGGCTTGCGCGGCTCCTCGCCAAGCCCTGCGGCTCGAGGCGCACGGGGGTGAGCCCCATGCCGTGGATCCGGTCCAGCGCATGGTCCAGATCGGGAGCCTCGAGAAGCCCCTGCTGCGCCTCCCCCGCCGCGCTGAGCGCCCGGTAACGAAAGGCGGGCACC
>DASXQO010000148.1:0-4362 GCA_036507115.1 Candidatus Eiseniibacteriota bacterium
CTCATCACGTTTCTCTATGTCCAGTTCTGGGGCATCCGGAATCTCGGGATCGTCGGCTATCTGGATCACCTCGCCGGCTCGCCGCGCGACGCGATCGGCTGGATGATGCTTCCGGTGATGCTTCCGGTCCACATCCTGGGAGAGCTCGCGAAGCCCGTGAGCCTCTCCTGCCGTCTCTTCGGCAACATCTTCGGCGAGGACACGCTGATCGTGGTGTTCGTCGGAGCCACGGCGCTCCTGATCAAGGCTTCCCTCGTCGCGCTCGCGGTCCCTCCCATGGCAGGCATTACCGCGCTCTTCATGATGCTCCAGACGCTCACGAGCATCGTGCAGGCGCTGATCTTTTCTCTCCTCGCGACCGTGTACCTCTACATGATGCTGCCGCACGAGGCGCACGCGCCCGAGGAGGCTCATGCAGCGCACTGAATCGAAACCGCATACGAGGAGGTGAATCCATGCTTTTCCCAGCCGCACTAGGACTCGGACTTCCGCTCGGCATCGGCCTCGCGGCCATCGGATCGGGAATCGGCATCGGCTTCCTGGGCAAGGGAGCGATGGAGGCGATGGGACGCCAGCCCGAAATTCTCCCGAAATTACAAGTAGCCATGATCATCGGCTTCGGGTTCGCCGAGGCGCTCACGATCTACGCGTTCGTTACGATGTTCTTCCTTCAGGGTCGCATCGGTTAAGCCGCGGGCGCCGCGCGATTCGCGCGGCCGTAGCGTCGCCGGAAAGGTTCGAGAGGCTCCATGGAAAAGCTCGTCCATCTGAATCAGCTTCTCGCCCACGCGATCAGCTTCGTCATTTTCTTGTTCCTGGTCCGTGGCGCGTTCAACGCGATCATCTTCCCGCCGATGCGCGAGCGCCGGGAGCGGATCCGCGCGGAGTTCGAGCGGATCGAGCGGGAAAAGGCGGAGGTGGCGAAAATCCGCCAGGAGTACGAAGGGCATTTGAAGAAGCTGGAGGCCGAAAGCCGCCAGCGCATCCAGGAGGCGGTGGCGGACGGCCAGCGGGTGGGCGCCGAGATCCGGGAAGCCTCGCGCAAGGAAGCGCAGGAGATCATCACCCGCGCGCGCCAGGAGATCGCGATGGAGCGGGACAAGGCGCAGGTCACGCTACGCAACGAGGTGGTCGATCTGGCGGTCGAGATCGCGGGGAAGGTGATCCGGGAGGAGCTGACCGCGGAGAAGCACCGGAAGCTCGTGGATGAGTTCCTCGCCGAGGTGGAAGAGGTCAAGTGATCTCCCCCGTCCTCGCGCGCCGCTACGCCCGGGCCCTGCTCGGGCTCTCCCAGCGTCTCGGGGATCTCGAGAAGACGCACCAGGACCTCGAGGGGATCTCGCGCGTCTTCGAGGGGGACCCGCGGGTACGCCGATTCTTCGAGGCGCCGAACATCGCGCGCGCGGAGAAGGAAGCCTTCCTCGAAAAGGGGTGGAAGCCGAAGCTCAACCGGAATGTGTACGGACTGCTCGTGCTCCTGCTCCGCCGCCGGCGGTTCGACCACCTGGTCGCGATCGCGGCAGAGTTTCACAAGATCGCGGAGGAGGCGCAGGGCATCACGCGCGCCGTCGTCCGCACCGCGGTTCCCATCAGCGACCGGCAGGCGGACGTCCTGAGGCGCACGCTCAATCGGAGCACCGGCAGGAAGATCATGCTCACCCGCGAAGTGGATCCCGCGCTCCTCGGGGGCGCGGCCCTCTCGCTGGACCACAAGGTCATCGACGGCACCCTCGCGACGCACCTCTGGCGCATCCGCCGGCAGCTGCGTGAGGCGCGGGTCTGAAACCAGAGGTCAACGCATGGCGTTCAAGCCAGAAGAAGTAAGTTCGGTTCTCGAGAAGGAGCTCGAGCGCTACGAGTCCCGGCTCAAGATGGAGAGCGTCGGGACGGTGCTCCAGGTGGGCGACGGCATCGCGCGGATCTGGGGCCTCGACGACGCGATGGCCGGGGAGCTTCTGCTCTTTCCGGGGGACCTGACCGGCATCGTCCTCAATCTGGAAGAGGACAATGTCGGGGCGGCGCTCTTCGGCGGCACGGACAACGTGAAACAGGGCGACACCGTGCGCCGCACCGGAAAGATCGCCTCCATTCCGGTCGGCGAGGCGATGATCGGCCGCGTCGTCAACGCGATCGGCCATCCGATCGACGGCAAGGGACCGATCGTGACGGATACGTCGCGGTCCCTGGAAGGGCATGCCCCCGGCATCGTGGACCGCCAGCCGGTGAATCAGCCGGTGCAGACCGGCCTCAAGGCGATCGACTCCATGATTCCGATCGGGCGCGGACAGCGCGAGCTCATCATCGGGGACCGCCAGACCGGCAAGACCGCCCTCGCGATCGACACGATCCTGAACCAGACGGGGGGCGACCTCCACTGCATCTACGTCGCGGTCGGGCAGAAGGACTTCACTGTCGCGAAGGTGGTGAAGGTGCTGGAGGACCGCGGCGCGATGAAGTACACGACCGTGGTGGCCGCGGGGGCCAGCGAATCCGCGCCGCTTCAGTACATCGCGCCCTACACCGGCTGCGCCATCGGCGAACAGTTCCGCGACGCGGGAAAGCACGCTCTCGTGATCTACGACGATCTCTCGAAGCACGCCCAAGCCTACCGGCAGCTCTCGCTGCTCCTGCGCCGGCCGCCGGGCAGGGAAGCGTATCCCGGCGACATCTTCTACCTCCATTCACGCCTCCTCGAGCGCGCGGCCAAGCTGAACGACAAGCTGGGCGCGGGCTCGCTCACGGCGCTTCCCATCATCGAGACGCAGGCGGGGGACGTGTCCGCGTACATCCCGACGAACGTGATCTCGATCACCGATGGCCAGATCTTCCTCGAGAGCGACCTCTTCTTCTCCGGCGTCCGCCCCGCGATCAACGTGGGAATCTCGGTTTCGCGCGTCGGCGGCAAGGCGCAGACCAAAGCCATGAAGAAGGTCGCCGGACGGCTGAGGCTCGATCTCGCCCAGGTCCGTGAGCTCGCGGCGTTCTCCCAGTTCGGATCGGATCTGGACAAGGCGACGCAGGAACAGCTCACCCGCGGCGCGAGGATGGTGGAGGTCTTGAAGCAGGGGCAATACGAGCCGCTGCCCGTGGAGCGCCAGGTCGCGATCATCTACGCGGGCACGCAGGGCTACCTGGACGATCTGGACATTATCGAGGTCCGCGATTTCGAGACGGGGCTCTACGAGTTCCTCGACAAGGACTACGCGGATTTGATGCACGACCTGAAAGCGAAGTACGAGCTTACCGACGCGATCGAAGGGAAGCTCAAGAAGGCGATCGCGGCCTGGAAGGAACAATTCAAGGCGAAGCGCGGGAGCGCCAAGAAGTAATCCCGTGGCGACCCTTCGCGACATACGGCGCCGGATCCGCAGCGTCCGGAGCACCGCCCAGATCACGAAGACGATGGAGATGGTCTCGGCGGCCAAGCTCCGCCGCGCGCAGACGGTGCTCGAATCTGCCCGGCCGTACGCCACCGACCTGAGCGCCGTGCTCGCGAATCTGGCGGAGGCCTCGGGAGACGTCAGCCATCCGGCCTTTCGCAAACGCGAAGTCAGGAACCGCGCGATCATCCTCGTCACGTCGGACCGCGGCCTCTCGGGCGCCTTCAACGCGAACCTCGTCCGCGCGGCCGAGGAGCGCATGCGCGAGAAGCCGCAGCCGACAACGCTCGTGCTGGTCGGAAAACGGGGCTTCGACTACTTCCGGCGTCGCTCCGCGTCGGTCCTCACCTCGAAGACGGACCTGGGCGGCGTGGCCAACTGGAGCTATGCGGAAGAGACGAGCCGCGCCATCATGGCGCGCGTGGACGCGGGGGAAATCGACGAGGTGGACCTGATCTTCACCCGCTTCAAGAGTGCCTTGAGTCGCTACGTCGTCGTGGAACCGTACCTTCCGCTGAGCGGCGAGGCCTTCACGAAGGCTCCGGGCCAGCCCGGTACCTCCGGGGAAGCGCGCAGCGCCTTGAGGGAGGGCCGTGGCACCTCGGGGGAAAACCGCGGCGCCTCGGGAGCCCGCCGCGACTACATCTACGAGCCCGATCCGGGCACCATCCTCGAACGGATCGTTCCCTATTTCCTCGCGATGCGGCTCTACATGGCGCTCGCGGAATCCGCCGCGGCGGAGCACGGCGCGCGGATGATCGCGATGGGATCCGCCACCAAGAACGCGAATGAAATGATCCAGACACTCACGCTGCACATGAACCGGACCCGCCAGGCCACCATCACGCGCGAAATCGTCGAGATCGTGGGCGGGGCCGAAGCGCTCAAATAAGGACGGACCATGGCGAACGCGACACGAACGAACGCGACTCAGGCCAACGCGCCCCAGACGAACGGGAAGGGCGGCAACATCGGCAGCATC
>DASXQO010000149.1:0-38601 GCA_036507115.1 Candidatus Eiseniibacteriota bacterium
CAGATCGAGCGACATGATTCGGAGAAAGCGCCGGTTGGTTTCATCGTGGAAGGAACGGCTCCGGAGGCGCTCCTCCATCCTTCGCCACTCGTCGAGGGGATAGAGCGCGACGCAGGTCTCGAGACCGCGGTGGATGATGAAAGTGTCGGAGGCGTCCCCGGAGAGGATCCGGCGAAAGCGGGCGGGAATGCTGATCCTGCCCTTGTGGTCGATCGAGTGCCGATAGCTTCCCCGAAACGTCGCCATCCACCGTCCCCGTCCGCCGCCGGCAGGTTACTTCGGCAGCCATGGTACCCACGATTCCCCACAAATCACCACGGCGGCATCCTAATCCCCCATAGAAAGGAGTGTCAAGCCGATTTCATGGGAAGGCGAAAAAATTTAGTTCCTTGGAGGGCAAGAGGTTGCGCTGGGTGGACCGAACGAGGTGTCAGCTTTTTCAGCGGGTCGTTTCGGCCACGATCTCGGAGAGGATCTTCGAGGCTCTGTAGGCCAATTCCCGACGTTCCCACGCCGAGAGAAGCCGCGGGGGGAGGTGAATCGAGAGGTCTTTCCCCTCGCGCCAGGCCAGGAGCCACTCGCGGAGCGCGCCCGCCGCTGACTCCTCGTCTCCGGGCCGGATCACCACGCCCGCACGGGTGGAACGGATCAGGTCCGCAGCGGGCCCATCGTCCACGATCGCGAGCACGGGACGTCCGCTGCTCAGGTACTCGTAGAGCTTCCCCGTGTAGAGGAGCGCGTCCGCCGCTCCGCCGTGGCCGAGCAGCACCAGGGCCTGCGCGCTCCGCATCGAGGCGAGCGATTCGAGGTGGGGCTGCGAGGGAAGAACCTCGAGCGTAGCGCCCAGCCCGTAGCGCTCGCGGTCGCGCGGGCCGATCTCCTCGTTTCCTCCCATGAAACGCAGGCGCAACTGCTCGCGCGCTTTCGCGTCGCGCTCGAGCACGCGGCGCGCGGACGCGAGGAGTGTGCGGACGGTCGGGCGATGCGCGAGCTGTCCCGCGTGGAGGAGCACGAAGTGTTCCTTCGCTTCTCCGGCGCGGCGGTGCCCCCCGCTCTCCTCGGCCGCGCTCGCCGCGCGCCGCCAGTCGTCGGAGTCGAATCCGTTCGGTAAGAAGACGAATCGGGAAGGGTCGACCTCGGGATAGCGCTCGCGGTAGAGCCGGACCATCGCTTCGCTCACGAGCGTGACGCGGTCAGCGGACCGGACCACCCGTCGCTCCATCGCGCGATGCTTCGCGTCGTGCCACTTAGTCGGGGGCCGGTACGTCACGCGCCCAACCCACGGATCCCGAAAATCGGCGACCCATGGAATGCGGTGCTTTTCGTGCAACGCGAGCCCCGCCATGTGGGCGCTCTCCGGGGAAGACGTGGTCCAGAGCGCGTCGATGCCGCCGGCCTGGATGCGCGCGTCCGCCTCCCGGCACGCCGCCCTGGACCAGCCACGATAGGCGTCGGGGAAGAAGATCCAGCCCTGGAGCGAGCGCAGAGCGCGAAACAGCGCGCGACGCCTTTCGCCTTGCGATTCCTGGATCGGGAGGAGGCCGGCGCGCGAGAGGAAATGGAGGAGTCTTCCCCCGGTGAAACCGCCTGCCCGGAGGACCTCCGCGCTCGGAGGAATTTCGGGAAGCAGGGTGGGATCGAGGATCCAGTAGTCGCGATCCCGCGTCGTGACGACGGTGGAACGCCACCCGTGCGGCTCGAGATAGCGGACCAGCTTGAGCGTGCGCTGGCACCCACCGCCGCCGAGCGGGGGGAAGAAGTAGGCCAGAAAGAGCACCCGCTTCACGTCGCTCTCCCCGGCCGCGCGAGCGCCTCGAGCTTCGCTTCGAGCTGATCGACCGTGTCCGCGAACGAACCGCGCGCCAGGACTCTTGCGCGGCCGCGCGCCCGCATCGCGTCCGCTTCCGGATCGCGCGAGGCTTCCGCGATCGCGCAGGCGAGCGCGTCCGGGTCCCCGGTGGGGACCAGATACCCGTGGCACCGGTGGGTCACCCATTCGCGGTTTCCGGCGATGTCGCTCACGATCGGGAAGAGCCCCGCGGCCATGGCCTCGAGCAGGGACTGCGAGGTCGAGTCGGACCGCGAGATCGAAACGTACACGTCGGATTCCCGGTAGAGCGCGCGGAGCCGTTCCTCCCCGACGAAACCCACGAGGCTCACGTCCCCCTCGAGACCTTCCTCCTGAATCCACGCCCGGACCCAACGGAGGAGCGGCCCGTCTCCCGCGAGGGTCGCGTGGAATCCGCAGCCCCGGCGCTTGAGGATGCCGAGCGCGCGGAGGAACGGTTCCGGGTCGTAAACCCGTTCGAGCTGGCGGGTCCAGAGGACCCGGACGGCGCGCGGGCCGTCCCGGCCGGTTCGCGGCTTTGCGTCGGGCAGGAGCGGCGTGGGGTCCACGCCCCAGGCGCGTGTCCAGATCCTGGACGGAGGGGCACCAAGAGCGATCGCGGCTTCGGCCAGGACCTCCGCGTCCACGTGGATGAGGGGCGCCCTCCGGAGAACATAGCGTGCGCGGGCCCGGTGAAACGGGGAGCGGCGCGCGTTGACCAGGAGGTCCGAGCCCCAGCAGGCGAGCATCCAGGGCCGCGCCCCCGCGAGTGCCGCGAGCAGCCCGTAGTTCGGGAGAAAATGCGCCACCGTCACGTCCGGCCTGAAGGCGCGGATCTCGCGGCGGACGGGACCGAGAGCGCTCAGGTAGCGGAGCGCTTCCACGGGCCACGGAGCGCCGACCACCCGCCCGGGAAGATCCGGGTCGGGTGCTTCGTGCGCGGTGAGCAGGCGGAGGTCGTGGCCGCGGTCCCGGAGTGCCTTGCCCCAGCGACGCGTGTGAATCGAGGGCCCGTGCGCGAGGAGGAGGATGCGCACGGAGCGTTCCCTAACCTCGGAGCTTCCGGTGGACCGAGCTTCTCCGCCCCGCGACGACGAGCGGCCGCTTGGAAGCGCCCCAGCCTTCCTTGAATCGGATCAATCCGGCCGCATCCGGGGGTGAGCCCCCGAGATCGTATTCGAGGTAGCCGGCATCGCAGAGGGTCGCCAGAGTTCCCGCGATGAGGAAATTGTTGGGACGAAGGTGCCAGCTCGCCTCCGAGGACACCGTCAGCCAGTTCAGCGCGATCCCCTGGTGGAACAGATGGAGGCTTCCGGCAACGGGAGTGTCGCCGTGGTGCACGAGGTGATACCGCGCGAGCCCGGCGGGCACGAAGGAGCGGTAGATCCGCTCGTACAGCGAATAGGGTTTCGGCCTCCCGCCGCGGCGGCGGACCGTATCCACCGCCAGCGCGTAGTACGCGCGCACGTCCGAATCGTCCGCCGCGGAACGGATGGTGAGGCCGCTCTCCTCCGCCTGCCGGACGAGCCGGCGCGTGGGCGGCGCGAAGCCGCCGGCCAGCGTTTCGAAGTCGGATCCAAGGGGCAGGACGTGCGTGAATCGCTCCGCGGTGGTAAGCCGCGGCGGGATTTCCTCGCGCCTTCCGCGGTACCACGTGAGCTCCGAGCGCAGGGTCCAGCGCCCCCCGGCGAGCCGCGCGAAGCTTTCGAGAAGCTCGCGTCGGACCGAGGCAGGATCGGGGTGATCCGGGCGCACCAGCGGCCCGCCATAGGAGCCGTACGGCATCGAGAAGACCGTGCGGCCGATACCGCGATTCCGGACGATGGCGGAAATGCCGCCGGCGTATCCCTTCTCGTCTTCGAGCACGAACGCGACCCAGCGCGCTCCGCGCCACTCCTCGAGCCAGAGCTGGGCCCACGCCGACGTGTGGAATACCGTCGACTCGGGGGCGCCGGCGACGAGGGCGTCCCACGCCGCGCGGTCCGGAGGCGAGACCGGGGCGTAAGGACGCTTGAGCTTCACCGCACCACCGCCGCACGGAGCGTCTTCGATCCGTTCTTGTCGTGGAGCACGACGAGGTAGACGCCGGAGGGAGCGGGTTCCCCGTTTTCCTTCCTCAGATTCCAGATCTCGTTCGACGCGGGGTCGCAGCGGAAGCGGTGAATCACGGTCCCGGACAGATCCCGGATTTCTCCCTCGAGCACGTTCTGAATCCCGCCGAGCTTGAGACTCGCGGAACGCGACGGGTTCGGGTAGACATACGTCGCGTCGGTGATCCCCGGTTCCCCGGCCGATCGCGGCACCGTCCGCGAAATCCCGTGCGTGGTTCCCACCCAGAGCGCGCCCCGCGGCGCGTCCCACACGAGCGCCCGGATGTCGTCGTCCACCAGCCCGTCCTTCGAGGTGAAGACCTCGATCGCGCCGGCTCCCGAAGCGTCTGCGCGCACGAGGCCGCCGGAGGTGGCGATCCATAGGTTCCCGTTGGAATCGAGCGCTAGATCGTTCACCTGCCCGCTGGGAAGCCCCGGGCTTCCGAACGTGGTCAGCACGCGGGTGAAAATCCCGTTCTCGATCCGGCCGGCGCCGGCGGACGTACCGATCCATGCCGTCTCGGGGCTCATCACCGCGAGCGAGGACACCTGGCTGCTCGGCTGCACGTTGTGATGGACCCAGAGGTCGTCCGCGTGGTCCAGCGTACCCCGGCCGTCCCAGACATCGACCCCGTTGAACGCCGTTCCGAACCACCCCTTCCCCGCCGAATCGAAGCGCACCGCCCTGAGATTGTTGCTGGTGATGCCGGAATTTCCCGGCGTGAGCGAATCCAGAAGAGCGCCGCTCGCCGCATCGAACACGTAGACGCCGTTTTCGAGCTCCACGCTCGCCGCGTAGACGGGCCCGGAGGGGGATTGATCCATCGCCCAGATGTTGTACGCGGGGGGCGTGTCCCAGAGCCCGCTCACCGGATCGAAGCGGTCGACGCGCGGACGCGGATTTGCGTCGGCACAGCAGTGCCCGAACCAGAGCTTCGAATCCCGCGCCGAGAGGATGGCGAACGCGTCGGCTTCCGCGAACGCGCCGCCCGTCGTGGCGCTCGTGATCGCGCTCCAGGCCGCACCGTCGAAGCGGAGCACGACGCCTCGCGAGGAACCCTGGGGAAAATCGTTTCCGGTCGAGAACCACACCCCGCGCGAATCCGCCACCGCGCGCTGGGTCCCGTTGACGAGAGGTCCGTCCGACCGGTGGGGCTCCCAGGAGAGGCTCGACGGCCGAAACCGGGCGGCGCCGCCGAGGGTTCCCGCCCACAGGGCCCCGTCCGGGCCGTCGCGCAGCGCCACGACGCGCAGGCTCGGGAGACCGGTCGAAAGCGGAGTCCAGACTCCGGCCTGGTAGCGGAACACGCCGAACGTGGCCGCGCCCGAGAGAAACCCTTGCGCGCTCGTCCCGAGGGTCTGGCTCGCGAACGCGTGCCCCGCGTTCGCCGCCCGGAAGGCGCCCGCCACGTACTGGTAGGGACCGAGCGGGGTCGCGGCCCAGAGCGTATCCGCGTAGAAGGCGAACGCCGTCGCCGGAGTCGAGAGCGCCGCGGCGCGGTTCTGCCAGGCGCCCGAAGCGAAGACGGAGAGCCCCGACATCGTCGCGACCCAAAGCGTATCCCCCACCTGTAAGAAGGCGCGCACGTCGTCCCCGGCGAGCGTGCCCGACGTGCTCGCGTTGGTGTAGGCGCGCGCCAGGCTGATCTGTCCGGTCGCGGGACTCTCGGTGAAGAGCGCGACCCCCGCGCTCGTGCCGACCCAGACGGTGTCCGCGCGCGCGTAGATCGCCTGGACGCGGTCTCCGGGGAGTCCGTCGAACGAGCTCAGCGTGCGGCGGAAGGTCCCGTCCGGCCGAAGCCGCGCGATTCCCGATTCGGCGGTGCCGGCCCAGAGCATCCCCGAAGGCGACACCTCGACCGAGAGGATGTGGTTCGAGGGAAGCCCCCCAGGTGAGCGGAGGATCTTCGTCGTGGCAAGGGTGCCCGGGTCGATCGTGACGATGCCGCCCAGGGTTCCCATCGCGAGAAGCCCGCGCCAGGAAACGATGCCCTGGATTTCGTTCGAATTGACGTAATTCTTCACGAAGAGCGACGTCTTGGCCGCCCCCGTGCCGGTCCCTCCGCTCGAGAACCACGCCGACGCGGCGATCGCGAATACCACGACCTTCGTGACGACGCGGAACCCAGGGACGATTCTCACGAGAGCTTTCCCCGCGTCGCATGGAGGAACACCCGCAGATCCTCGGCGAGTGAGAAGCGGGAGAGATACGCGAGATCGGCCGTCACCTTCGCCATCGGATCGCCGGTTGCGCCGTTCGGCGGCGTCACAACGCCCGGCCGGATCGACTCGAGTGCGAGCCGCGCCCACTCCGGAACATTGGCCCAGCGGTCCGCTTCGTAGGCGCTCCGTCCCACCCAGCTCAGGCGCCCCATCCATACGCGTCCCCACGCCTGCGCCGGAGTGAAGCCTACTCCCCGGCCCGCGAGATAGGCGCGCAGCGCGCCCCAGCGGAACGGCGCGACGAAGAGCGAAAGGAGGAGATCGCTCGCCCGTTTCCGGACGCGGACCGAGAGCCCCCGGCTCGGCGCGTGGAGCAGGACCGCGCGCACCGTGCCGAGCGTGGAGAGGCGCTCCTCGGAGGCGAGCTGAGCCACGGAGCCGGCCCAGTACACAGCCGCCCCCGAATCGCGCAGGGCCGACGCCGCCGCGAGGAGGTATGGCACCTCGGCCGGTTCGGGCGCTACGCAGACGATCTGGATCCGCTCGCTCTCCACGAGCGCGCGCAGCCTCGCCGCGGCCCCTTCGGGGCTCTCCTCCGGAGTGGCGGGGGCCAGGGTCACGAGCGGCTCGAATCCTTCCCGCCTCGCCCGCTCGAACGCTTCGCGCGCCCTCTCGGCCTCGCTTCCCGAACCCACCACCAGCACGCGGCGGAAGGCGAATCCCTGGCTGCGCGCGCCCTCGCCGAGCCTCCCGACGAGGGTCCGCGACCCGAGCAGGGCCGCGTAGAGTATCGGGGCGAGCAGAAGCACGAGCACGCGCGAATACCGCGGCGTCTGGAAGAGAAAGGTCGCCGCCATCAAGAAGAGCACCGCCTGGATCACCGCCTGCCCGAC
This sequence comes from Candidatus Eiseniibacteriota bacterium, assembly GCA_036507115.1. Lineage (GTDB taxonomy): Bacteria > Eisenbacteria > RBG-16-71-46 > SZUA-252 > SZUA-252 > WS-7. The sequence goes on from DASXQO010000149.1 coordinate 6,975, forward strand.
CGCGAACGCGCGCTCGATCGAATCCACGAAGGTGTGCCGTCGATAGAGGCCGTTTGCGGTGAGCGCCGCCACCGTGACCGCGATGGTGAAGAAGAGCAGCCCGCCGTAGCTCGGGAGCGGATAGACCGGCTTCTCGAAGACCGAATCGAGCGAGCTCCGGATTCCATAGGCGCTCAGAAACGCGAGGACCGCGGCCAGGACGTCGGCCCCGAGCGTCACGAGGGAGAGGATGCGTCGGCGGTATTGGCTCACGGCGTAGAGAAGGGCGCTCCATTTCTCCGCGAAGCGGAGCAGCCCCGCCGCGTGCGCCCGGATCGAGCGCGCGCTGAGCTGGGCGCTCCCTCGGGCGTATTCGTGCACCATCGTGGCGTCGGCACAGTAGAGGACCTCGTAGCCGTGGCGCCACATTCTCTGGCACCAGTCCACGTCTTCGAAATACAGGAAGTAGCGCTCGTCCATCAACCCCACGTCGCGTACCGCGCGCGTTCGAGCAAGCATGGCCGCCCCGAGGACCCAGTCGACGGCGCGTGTCTCCAGGTGGTCCCAGTCGGCCATGAGGTGATTCCGGAGGGTGCGGCTCCGGGCCGCGTACGCCCCGAGCGGCGCCCGTCTCAAAAGGAGGGTCTTCCAATTGTAGAATTGCCGGGCGGAAAGCTGAAGTGTTCCGTCGGCGTTCAAAAGCCTGGGCGCCAGGATCCCCGCCCGGGGCCGCTCCTCCGCGCAGCGCGCGAGCTCCTCGACGGAACCGGGCTGGACCAGGATATCCGGATTCAGGATCAGAACCTGATCCTCCCGGGCGGCCCGGATGCCCTCATTCACCCCGCGCGCGTATCCCAGGTTCCGACCGGGCGCGATCACCCGCGCGGGCCAGGGAAGGCCCGGGAGCAGATCCTCGACCGGATCGCCCGAATTGTTCACGACGAGAATCTCGCGAAGCGGCTCCGGAGCCGCTTCGCGGAGCGAGCGGAGCAGGCGTTCGAGCGCCGGGCGGGTGTGGTAATGGACCACCACGAGGGAAACGGGCACGGGGCCTGCCTAGAGCGCGCCGAGTAGGTCGAGGATGCGGAGCCTCCACACCATCCATGCGGCTTCCCACACGATCCGCCGCGACATCTTGGATTCCCCGGCGCGGCGGTCCACGAAGAGGATCGGAATTTCGCGAATGCGGAAACCCTTGCGCCAGGCTTTGAAGTTCATCTCGATCTGGAAACCGTAGCCGTCCGATTTCACGCGGCTCAGATCGAGCGATTCGAGCACCTGGCGGCGGAAGCACTTGAAGCCGCCGGTCGCGTCTTTCAGCGGCATGCCCGTGATGACGCGGCTGTAGACGTTCGCGAGGTAGGAGAGGATGAGTCGTTTGAGCGGCCAGTTCACGACCGTGACCCCATACAGGTAGCGCGACCCGACGACCAGGTCCGCGGTCTCGAGCTCGCGCAAGAACTCCGGAAGCGATTCCGGGTTGTGCGAGAAATCGGCATCCATCTCGAAGACGGCGTCGTAGCCCCGCTCGAGGGCGTAGCGGAACCCCGCGACGTAGGCCGATCCCAATCCCATTTTCCCGGGGCGGTGCATCACGTGGACGCGCGGGTCCGCCGCGGCAAGCTCGTCCGCGACCGCCCCGGTTCCATCGGGTGAGTTGTCGTCGATGATGAGGATTTCGAGCGGCAGCCCTTCCGCGAAGATCCGCCTCAGAAGCTCGACCAGATTCTCCCGCTCGTTGTACGTCGGCATGACGATGAGGGCTTTCACGCGGGCGGCTCCCGCGCCGGTCCCGAAGGCGTCTCTCCCGGCCCCTTCGCCGCGCGGCGCCTCTGGAAGATCCCCACGCCGGCCAGCACGATCGTGAGCGCGAGAGACAAGGTCGAGATCCGGATCCCCGCCTCGAGCGCGCGCGGCTGGTATCGGAAGTGGATCCGATGCACCCCGGGACCGACCAGCACGCCCCGCATGAGATAGTCCACGCGATGGATCGTCGCGGGGGCTAAGTCCACGATGGCCTTCCAGTCCGCGTCGTACTGGTCGGCGAGCACGAACAGGCCCGGAGCGGCGGTCGAGACCAGGAATTCGGCCTCGTTGAAATCGTAGCGAAGCACCCGCACCGAATCGGGTACCGGCGGCTCGGCCATGGGCGGCAGGGGGTCGGGGCCGGTCCAGAGCGCCTCGTGCGCGGGGTCGAAATTGCCGGTCCGGATGATCGCGAGCGCGACCACGTCGTCCCGCACCGGCTTCAAGCGGTGTACCACGTAGGCCCGCGGCAGCGCGCCGTCGATCTCGTAGACTTTCACGGGCCCGTCGTGCCGCAGCGTGACTCCCGGCGTGTCCTTGGGAAGGTAGCCGTCCAGAAGCGCGTACTTCACGTTCAGGAAACGCAGCATGTCCAGGCTGGTCATGATTCCGGCCGTATCCGCGAACGCCTGGTAGAGCTTCGGCTTCGCGGGGTGATATCCGAGGACCGAGGCGACGCCGTAGGCGGCGAGGCGGCTGTCGTGCGGATCCAGCGGAAAGACCCGGAAGAGGCTCGAGTCGGACTTGAGAAAGGTCACCTCGGGGGTTTCCTTGAAATACCCCGCGTAGTCCTCCGCGGATCCCACCTGTGGATCGATGATCTTGCGGTCGATCACCCAGAGATCGATCGCCGTGATCCCGAGGATCGCGGCGGCGGCTACGACCCGGGTAACCCGCCCCCTGCGCGCGAACGCGAGGATCAGGAACCCGAGTCCGAGCAGGATCCCCGACTTGATCGCGTCGAGCGAGGCCATGTCCAGCACCTGGCGGCCCAGCCCCGGATTGATGTGGGAACGGCCGCGCATCGCCGCGTTCACGAGCGGACCGGAGAACGCGTGGAGGAGCGCGACGACCGCGACGCCCCCGACGGCGGCGAGAATCGCGGCGCGCACCCAGGGCACCCCCGGGTCCTTGTCCTTGCCCTTGTCCTTGGCGTGCGCAGGGCGTTCGAGCGCCTTCGTGAGCCCGAACGCTGCCAAGGCACCGGTCGCGAACTGGACGAGCACCAGGATCATGACCGGGACGCGGAATTTGTTGAAGAAGGGCAGATGGTGATACAGGAGCGCGTAGAGGAGCTGGAAGTGCTTTCCAAACGACATCAGGAGCGCGACCAGGGCCAGGCCGACGAGATACCAGCGCACCTTCCCGCTCCAGCGCACCGCCCCGTAGATCGCGAGCGCGAGCGGGACGATCCCCATGTAATTCGGATAGTCGGTGAACGGCATGCTTCCCCAGTAAGTCCGCCCTCCGAAGCCGAACATGCTCGGGATCACGAACGTGAGGATCTCGCGGGGATGGAAGGACCACGAGGTCGCGTACGCGAGCCCCGCGCCGCCTCCCTCCCCCGCGCCGCGTATCGAGAGCTTCGAGTACTCGTGGGTGGGGAGATAGAGGAAGGCGCTCATGCCGAATCCGAGAAGAAGCCCCGCCAGGAGCCCACCGGCCGCGCGGACCGCTTCTCCCCTCCGGCATTCCCGGAGTGCCGTGACCGCGAGGAAGAGCGCGTAACCTCCCAGCGCGAGCCAGGTGTAGAAGACGATCTGCACGTGTCCCCGGAGGAGCTGGAGCGCCGCCGCGAGCGCGAAGCCGGCCAGGAAGAGGAGCGATCCCCGGCGAACGAATCGATCGAGCAGGAGGAGCAGGAGCGGCAGGTACGCCGCCGTCATGATCTGGCTACCGTGCCCGAAGACGCCGACCGCGACCAGATTCGGAGTCAGCGCGAAGGTGACCGCTCCCAGCGTCGCGCCCTCCGGGGAGGCTCCGAACGCACGCAGGAGCGCGAGCATCGAGAGCGCCAGGAGGAGATAGTGCGCGAGGAGCCACGTGAGATCGGGGAAATGGAGCGTCTTGTTCAGGAATCCGAAGACGACGTCCAGGGGATAGACGTACGGAACGTACGCGAGACTTCCAAATGAAGGCATTCCCAGGAAGTGATACGGATTCCAGAGCGCGTAGACGTGCCTTTCTTGGAGTGCCTCGAGGGCGATCCTCGCGAGGCCGGCCGGCGCTACCGAGTCGGGGGTGAGGAACACCTTTCCGAACACGATCGGATAGAAGAAGACCATCACCAGAAGGGCGACGACCGCCCAGGCCCACCGCGAAACGAAGGTCGGGTCCCGCGCCTCCCGCGCCTCCCGCGCCTCACGCGCCTTCGCCTGCCGCGCGGCGCTCGTTCCTTCCCTCGGGGGGCGCGTCACGCGGCATCCTCCAGACAGAAAGCGACGAACCGCTTCGCGATCTCGTCCCAATCGTGAAGGCCGGCGAACGCGACGAGCGGCGCGGGATCGGCGGGCCCCGCCGCGAGCGCCGCCGCGGCCGCGATGAACTCCTCCTCCGAATCGGCGACGCGCGCCGCCTCTCCCCACGCGCGAACCTCGTCGGTGAAGCGCGTCGTGACGCACGGCACGCCCGCGGCCGCGTACTCGTAGAGCTTGACCGGGTTCACGGCTTCGGTGAGCGGCGTGCGCCGGAACGGGATCAAACCCACCCGGAACGCGCGAACGATCGAGGGGACCTCGGCGTAGGGCTTGGGCCCGAGCCAGAAGAGGTTCGGCGCGCCGGTCAGCACCCGCTCGAGCTCCTCACGCGTGGAGGGATGCGCGGGGCCCACGAGGAGGACGCGCGCCCGCGGCTGCGCGCGCGCGAGCTTGGCGATGAGCGGCACGTCGAACCAGGAGTGGAGCGAACCCACGTAGCCCAGGATGGGCGCTCCGGGGTCTCCCGGAAGATCGCGGGCCGGAGCGGCGTTCCGGAAGCGCGCGACCTCGACGCCGTTTCCGATCATGCTCGGATGGGTGGCGCCGCCGGCGCGCGCGAGCCGGGCCAAAGGGCCCGAGGTGACGCAGACCCGGTCCGCCTCGCGGAGAAGCCGCTCCCAGTGGGGCACGAGCCGCGGCGGCACCGGCGCGAAATGGAGCGGCGCGTCGATCATGTCGTAGACCGTCCGTTCCGGGCGGAACGCGGTGAGCGAGGGCCGCGCGAGGAAATTCTGGACCAGCGCCAGGCGCCGCGCGCCGGGCCGGCCGAATCCCCGGAGCGTCCCTGCCCACATGCGCTGCATCGCGAAGAGGGCCGCCGTGGCGAGCCGCGAATCTCCGATCCGATACGCGACCCTCCGCAGGCGTAGGGACCGGGCATGGAGCGGGAGAAACGGGAACGAGACGCGGGAAATCCGGTCCGTGACGGCGGCCGGCCGGAATGCAGGAGCGTGACCGAGGGTCCAGGGCTCCACGAAAAGGATCCGCGCGTCGGAGGGAAATCTCGTGGCGAGCTGTTGCGGTCGTTGCCAGAGGCCGCCCCAGGGAATGTCACTGAGCCAGACGACGTCCCAGCCGGGACGCACGTGAGACGCCGGAAGGCACACGGCTTCAGAGTACGGGGAGGCGCAATCGACCGTCAAGGCGTGAGATGCGCGTACTCGTTGACCTTTCGGCGCACCTCCCGTAGCGTGCCCCCGCGTGCCCCGCCCGATCCGAGTCGCGATCGACCTGAGACCCCTCGCGCGGGGGCCTTCGACCGGCATCGGCCTCATCCTGACCCAGATCCAGGAAGAGCTCGTGTCGCGAGGATTCGAGTTCATCGGCCTGAGCGACCGGCCCCTCGGCCCGGTTTCGATTCCCGATTCGGTCGAAGTACGCGTGTCGGGAGGCGAGGGCGGACGGATCCGCTGGGAAGCGCGCGCGCTTCCGCGGATGCTCCGAGCGATCCATCCCGCGCCCGACCTCTACCACGCGACCTGGAATCACGGCGTCCCCGCGGCGCTCCCCTTTCCCTCGCTCCTGTCGCTCCACGACCTGATCCCATGGGTACGGCCGGACCTCGTTCCGTGGCCGAAACCCGCGCCCTTGCATCGCTGGCTCTACCGCCGCGCGGTCACCGCTTCCGCGCGGAACGCCGCAGCAATCGTGACCTTGAGCGAAGCGAGCCGCCGCGACATCGTCGAGCGCCTCCATTCGGCCTCTCCGAAGATCGAGGTCGTTCCGTGCGCGGTTCCCCGCTGGTTCCGGCCCCCGACGCCCGAAGCCTCCGCCGGCTCGCGCGCCCGGTTCGGCGGAGGGCCGTACTGGCTCTACTTCGGGGGGTTCGATCCGAGAAAGGGCGTCGATCTTCTCGTGTCCGCGATGTCGCGGGCGTTCCCGGACCCGCGCCAAGCTCCGCCGCTCGTGCTGGCGGGTACCGTGAACCCGCTCGCGGAGCGTATCGCCCGCTCGGCGGCGGAACGGGGGCTCGACGTGCATCTCACCGGATATATCCCCGACACCGAGCTTTCGGCGCTCCTGGGCGGGGCTGAGCTCTTCCTCTACCCGTCCCGCTATGAAGGGTTCGGCATCCCCCCGCTCCTCGCGATGGCTACAGGAGTGCCGTGCGTCGCGAGCGACGCGGCCGCGATCCGGGAGGTGGTCGGGGACGCAGCGCTCCTCTTCCCTTCCGGTGATGAGGCAGCGCTCGCGGCGCTGCTCGCCGCGGTGGCGCGCGACAGGTCTTCCCTGGTACCGCTCGCCTCCCGGGGCCGGGAGCGCGCGGCGCGCTTCAGCGTCGAGGCGATGGCGGAGCGAATGATTCGGGCCTACGAGCGGGCGGCCTCCCCCCGAGGAGGATCCGCGTGAAGTCGGAGAAACCGAGGAGCAGCGCTCCCATAGCCCGCCACTCCCCTTGCGCGAGCGATCGGAGAAGGAGCCAGAGCGTCCACGCGAGGTACGCGACCCAGGAGAGCGGCCGCTCCCAGTTTCTTCCGTGGCGCGCGAGGTAGAGCGCCCCGCTCCGGAGACGGTAGTAGGCCTTGAGCGGTGTGAGCCCCCCTCCGCTCGTCGCGGACACGTGGTGCCACACCTTCGCCGACGGTTCGTACCAGAGCGCAAACCCCCGCTTTAGCACCCGTGCGCACCAATCCACGTCCTCGACGTACATGATATAGCCGGGGTCGAGAAGCCCGGCCGACTCGAGCGCCTCCCGGGAGAGGAGCGCCGCGGCGAAGGAGACGTAGTCGACCTCGCGCGGGGCGTCGCGCAGCTTCTCGTCCTTCACGTGTACGCCGCGGTGTCGGATCAGACCGAATCCGCGACCCACGACACCCCCGGCGAACCAGATCACGTCCGGGGAATCGTAGTAGTAGATCTTCGGCGAGACCGCCGCGCGGCGCGGATCCGCCTCGAGCGCGCGGCGGAGCTTCTCGAGGGCCGCGCGCTCGAGCACCACGTCGTTGTTGAGGAGCAGGATCGAGCCTGCGCCGTCGGCCAGGGCGCGCCGGATTCCCTCGTTCACCCCTCCCGCGAAATAGAGATTCTTCTCGAGCCGGAGCACTTCGACTTCCGGGAACTCGGCGCGCACGGCTTCGGCGGTGCCGTCGGTCGAGCCGTTGTCCACCAGGAGCACGCGCTCGGCGGGCGGATCCAGCGCCGAGACGGAGGTGAGGCATTGGCGCGTCATCCGGAGCTGATTCATGGCGAGCACCAGCGCCCAGGTCGGGTGCCCGCTCACCGGAGGGACTCCTGAGCCAGCGCTTCGAGAGCATCCACGAGGCCGTTCCATCCGAAGCGGCGCCGGTCCCGCGCCACGCCCGCGCGGAGCCGCGCGGAGAGGTCCTCGTCGAAGAACCGCTCGATCGCGCGAGCAAGGGACGGCGGATCGCGCGGCGGAACCAGAAGGCCCGAGACCCCCTCCTCCACAACCTCCTCCAGCCCTCCGGTGCGCGTCGCGATCACCGGCACGCCGGCGCCGAAGGCGACCTGGGCGATTCCAGAGCCGGTCGCTTCGCGGTAGGGCAGCGCCACAACGTCGGCCGCGGCGAGGAAGCGGCCGACCTCCTCGTTCGCCACGTAGCGGTCCACCACCGAAACGCGATCCCGGATCGCCGGGTGTTCGAGCAGGGCCCGGTAGCGTTCGATCGGCTCGTAGAATTCCCCCGCGATCACCAGCCGATCCCACGCGTCGCGCCGGGCGAGCGTGAGGGCAAAGAGCAGATCGTGGAGCCCCTTGTAAGGGCGCACATATCCAAAGAAGAGGAGTACGCGACCGCTCAGGCCGAGCGACGCGCGCGCCGACTCGCGGCTCGGGGCGCCCTCGCTGAAGATCTCATACGAAGGATGCGGGTGCACGCGCACGGGCCGGCCCGCGGCCAGGCGTTCGAGCTTCAAGGCCTCTGAGCGCGCGTGGACCAGAAACGCGTCCGCGCCTCCGAGTCCGTACGCGGTGAGCGCCCGGTCGAGCGGGGTCCCTTCGTGGGGCGCGACGTTGTGGCAGAGAAAAATCCGCGCGGGGCGCCTGCCCCCGGCGCGGGCCCGGCGCGCGGCGGTCCCGAGCGAGGGCCCGAAAAACGGATGCCACCACGGGACCACGAGGAAGTCCGGCGCGAGCGCTCGAAGCCGCGCTCCCGCGCGCGCCCAGGAAACCGGATTCAGGCTGTCGAGGATGGGCTCGGGCCGGACGGGAGGCTCGATCGCGGTCCCGCTCGTGTCGAATTGGGTCGTTCCCGGAAAGAGGAGCCCCGGGTAGAGCCTCCGGAACGAGACCATCGCGAGCTCGTGCCGGGTATGGAGCGCTCGGGCGAGAAGCGTGGTGTAGTGGGCGATCCCGCCCCGGTGCGGGTAGGTGGGACCCAGGATCGCGGCCTTCAACGCTCCTCGCTGCCTATGGACGGGGGGCCTAAAGCCGCTCCCGGATGGCGTAGTCGGACTCGTGCGAGCGCGTGCTGGCGATGAGCTCGCCCAGGAATCCCATCGAGATGAACTGGATGCCGAGGAGGACGAGCACCGCGCCGAAGAGGAGCGCCGGGCGGAGCCTGAGCCCTTCTCCGAGCACCCAGCGCCAGGAGAATCCGATGATGATCAAAGCGCCCACGAGCGCGAAGAACACGCCCATCCTCCCGAAGAGATGGAGCGGCCGCCTCGAGCTCGTGGTGAGGAACATGACCGCGAGAAGATCGAGGAAGCCGTTCAGAAACCGGGCCGCGCCGAACTTGGTCTTCCCGTGGAGCCGGGGGTGATGCACCGTGCGGATCTCGCCGATGCGGAATCCGTTCCAGTGCGCGAGCACCGGAATGAACCGGTGCAGCTCGCCGCGGAGGCGGATCGTCTTCACGACCTCCGCGCGATAGGCCTTGAGCCCGCAGTTCATGTCGTGAAGCCGGACGCCGGTCATCGAGGACGTCACCGCGTTGAAGAGCTTGGAGGGGATCGTCTTCATGATCGGGTCCTGACGTTTCTGCTTCCAGCCGGAAACCAGATCAAAGCCTTCCTCGAGCTTCGCGAGCAAGGGGCCGATCTCGGCGGAGTCATCCTGTAAATCGCCGTCCAGCGTGACGATCACGCGTCCCCGCGCGGCGTCGAACCCGACGGAGAGGGCGGCGGACTTGCCGTAATTCCGCCGGAAGACGATCGCGCGGAGATGGGGAACGCGCCGGTGGAGCTCGCGGAGCTGGCTCAGAGTCGTGTCCGTGCTCCCGTCGTCCACGACCAGGATCTCGTACGTCTTCCCGAGCGCCCGGAGATCCGTCGTGAGCTTCTCCAAGAGCGGTTTCAGATTCTCCGCTTCGTTGTAGACGGGGATCAGCGCGGTGATTTCCACCGGGGTTGCCGGAGCGGAAAGCAGGGGCCGTTCCTCCGTCATGTGTTCCGTTGCCATTCCCATTGCTCGAGAAGCCCTCGTTCGAGTGAGGTGCGCGGCTCGTACCCGAGGTCGCGGCGCGCGAGCTCCGTGTCCGCCGACGTATCGCGCGGGTCCCCATGCTGCGGCTCGATCCGGCGGCGCTCGATGGGGCGTCCCACCAGCCGCTCGATCCGGTCGAGCACGTCGCGGAGCGCCACGCGGTGTCCGCCGCCGACATTGTAGGCGAATTCCTTCGCCTCGCGGGTCAGACTCGCGACGGTAGCGGAAACCGCGTCATCGACGAAGGTGAAGTCCCTCGTCTGGCCGCCGTCCCCGTAGAGCGTCACCGGCTCCCCGCGCCGTCCCGCCTCGAAGAAGCGATGGAAGCCCATGTCCGGCCGCTGCCGTGGGCCGTAGACGGTGAAATAGCGAAGCGAGACAGCCGGTATTCCGTGTTCGCTGCGATACGCGTGGACGAGCGCCTCGGCCGCGAGTTTGGTCACGCCGTAGGGGCTGATGGGCCGCCGGGGCTCGTCCTCCGGCGTGGGATACCGCCGGGGCGCGCCGTACACCGAGGAGCTCGAGGCCACCGCGACGCGGACGAGCGGGCGGCCGCGCATTGCCTCGAGCAGACGCTGCGTCGCCACGATGTTGTGCTCGGCGTAGGCATGGAACGATTCCCCCCAGCTCGATCGCACCCCCGGGAGCGCGGCCAGGTGCGCGACGTGGCTCACTCCGTCGAAGAGCGGCGCGAGATCGGCATGGCGCAGGTCCGCCTCGACGAAACGAAATCCCGGATCGCGGAGGAGCCGCTCCAGATTCGCGCGCTTCCTGGTGGGTTCGTAGTTCGGCGTGAACGCGTCCACGCCCACCACGTCGAATCCCGAATTCCGGAGCGCCTCCGCGAGCGTCGAACCCAGAAAGCCCGCGACGCCCGTCACGAGCGCGCGCACAGTCTGTTATCGCCCTCCGCCGACCGGGCGCCTTCCGAGGCCTGCGCGCGGCGGGGCCACGGGGGGCGCCCGCAGCGAATCCTCGTACGTCTGGAGCCACGCGGCCCCCTGCGGGTCCTCGGGATGGGCCCGCGCCCACGTCCGCAGCACGTCCACCGCTTCCTGCTTCCGCCCTTCCAGCCACAGCGCGCTGAAGAGACTCCCGAACCAGTCGAAGTAACGCTGGTCGAGCGCGCACGCGCGCCGGAGCTCGGCGAGTCCCTGCTCGATGAGATCCGGGCGGCGCAACTTGTGCCCCCGCTGCCAGTGGATCACGCCGAGATGGAAATAGAATTCGGCGGAATTCGGGAAGCGCTTCTGCGCGTCCGTGAAGACGCGCTCCGCCCCGGCGGTGTCCCCCAGCTCCTCGTAGGATTTCCCGAGGTATTCGAGAAGGCCCGGGAAGTCGGGCGTCATCTTGACGGCGTCGCGAAGCACGGTGAGGGCGTCCTTCGCCTGCCCCGCCTGCTGGAGCCTGTACGCGACCTGGACGTGCGCCGCGCTGTAGTTCTGTACCAGCTTGTAGGCGTTTTCATCCTTGTACACGGACCTGTCGTAATCCCGGTTCTTGTCGAGCAACCCGTCGTAGCGGTACACCCGGTAGAGGTTGTGGAGCGTCTTCCGGGCGTCGACGGCGTGCTCGCCCACTTCGTTCGGGCTCACCCGGAACACGAGACCCTCGAGCGTCGTGCGCTTCTCGAATCCGAGCTGCTCGGGAACCGTCACCGCCAGGTAGATCGGGCGCTTCCACTGGTTCGCCTTGACCAGGTCCGCGACGGCCTGGTCCTTGACCCAGATGATCTTCCCTGTCCCCTCCTCCTGGTACGGCTGCAGGGCCTCCAGCTGCGCGTCGGTGAAAGAAAAGGGCACGCGGGGCTCCTGGTCCCGGAGCTGCCGGATGTACCACGGCGTGTTGAGAAGGCTCAGGTTCACGACCCGGACGTCCTTCCGCACGTTCTCCACTTCCTGGATGTACCAGAGCGGGAAGGTGTCGTTGTCGCCGTTCGTCATGACGATCGCGTTCGGCTCCAGGGGGGTGAGCATGTTGTACGCGTAGTCGTGCGCGATGTAGAAGCGCGACCGGTCGTGCTCGAACCAGCCTGCCTTGGCGGGAAGAAGTGAAATTCCGATCAGCGCGGCGGCCCCGACCCAGAGACCCACGCGTTCGGCGCCGAACGGCGCCGAAACACCCGAGGCGGCGCGGATCTCCCCCGGGGCCGCCGCCCCGGAAGCGGCGGACGCCGTCGCCAGGGCGCGGGCCGGCTCGAGCGCCCGCGCGAGCCACTCCACGACGCCCGCGGCGCCCATCCCCATCCAGATAGCGAGGAAGTGGTAGGAATTCGTGAAGAAGTAATCGCGCTGCCGCACCTCGTGGTCGGTGAAGTTGAGATAGAAGATGAGCCCGGGGCCCATCACGAGATTCTGGGTCAGGAAGAACCAGAAGGTCTTCTTGTCGCGCCTCCAGTTCCACAAGGCGCCTACCGCCAGGAGGACGTAGGGGATCGCGTTCACGGCAATGACCCAGAAGGAATCCTCGCCGAACGGCCCGAATCCCCGCGTCAGCGCGAACTGCATGCCGACGAAGCGCAGGTACATCTGGTCGATCTGGAACCAGAGGTCGGCGCGGCGCTCGAACGGATTGGAAGGTCCGTATTGCTTCCGGAGCAGATAATCCTTCCAGGTGTTGAGCGTCTCGGGCGCCCCCTCGTTCACGGCCGGATGCTGCTGGCTCCGCACGAGGAGGAAGAGCTGCACCGTGAACCCCACGAGGAGCGCGAGCGTCCACCACGTGAAGAGATTGTTCTTCACGAGCTTGTTCCTGTTCAGCGCGTACACGACGCACAGCACGGCGGCCAAGATGAGGATGAACGGAAGCGGCACGCGGGCGTCGGCCGCGAACTCGTTGTACCAGAGCACGAGCACGAAGCCGCCGAGCAGGGCGGCCGACGCCCAGAATCGTCCGCTCGTGAAGTACTGGGGTCGGTTCATCGCGAAGAGCACCAGCAGCCCGGGCGCGACGAGGACCGTTCCGAGATGCACCGCGGCGGAAACGGAGAGGATGTAGACGATCAGCACGAGCAGCCGGTCGTTCCGGTTTTCCCCCAGATGGTCCCACCAGTTGAACGCCAGCCAGATCGTGAACACGATCAGGAAGGACGACAACGAGTAGACCTCCGCCTCGACGGCGCTGTCCCAGAAGGACTTCGAAAACGCGAGGAAGAACGCGGCGACGAGCCCGCCCGCCTCGCACGCGAGCTGCCGCGCCGGAGTGGACGAAGCGTCCGGGTACCAGCGGCGGAGCGAGCGCGACGTGACGAGGAACGTGAAGAGCGCCGCGAGCGAGGAGGCCAGGGCGCTCATGAAATTCACCTTCCACGCCACGCTCTGGAACGGGATCAGGCTCATGACCCGGCCCAGCATCGTGTACACCGGGTTTCCGGGCGGATGCGGCAGTCCCAGGATGTAGGAGGTCGCGATGAACTCCCCCGAATCCCAGAACGGCACGGTCGGCGTCAGCGTGCGGATGTAGACGAAGAGCGGCACCGCGAACGAAAGCGCCGCGGCGGCGACATGCCAGCGTTTGGAGTTCACGCCCGGCCCTCGCGTGGAGAGGCGTCCGGTTCGTCGGATCGGGCGGATTTCCGACGGCCGAGGTGCTTCACGAGAGCGCGCCGGGGCGTCCTCGAGATGAAGATGAGCCCTCCGAGCAGGCTGATCAGCACCGAAATGACGTAGGTGAGAAAGGGAACACTGAACGCCAGCTCCCGCGACATCCCCGCGAGCTGGAACAGCACCACCGCCGCTCCCTCGCGCACGCCGATCCCGTTCAGGGAAATCGGAAGCGAGATGAGCGCGGCCAGCACCGGGACGAACAGAAAGTAGTACGCGAGCGAGATCCGCGCGCCCAGCGCGAGTCCCACGAGGTAGTGGACGAGGATGCGGCTGATCTGGACGAGCATGGACGCGACGAACGCGGCGACGAGCGCGCCCCCCTGGTCCCGGAAGCCGTGGAGGTCGTCCATGAGCCGCGCGATCGCGCGCTCGATCCTGTGCGCTCCGATCGCGCGGAACGGGCGCTCGAACGCTTCGAGCAGGCCGCGGTTGAAAATGCTCGCGAAGAACGCGACCGCCAGGAGGAAAACCGCCAGCGTGGCCCCGTAGATCGCGTGGAGGTGCAGGCGATCGAGCGCCGCGGCCGAGGCGACGACGGCGAGGAATCCGATGGCCACCACGCCGATCAAGCGTTCCATGAGCGTCGCCGAGAACACGGGGCTCACGTGATCGGCGTGCTTCGCGGCGTCGCTGATCCGCGCGATATCGCCTCCGATGTTGGAGGGCAGGAAGTTGTTGAAGAAAAGTCCGACGAAGTAGTACGACGCCGCCTTCGGATACGGAATGGCGACCCCCTGCGCGCGCAGGAGCCTCGCCCAGAGCCAGCTTCCGATCAGGCTCGAGAGGAGGAAGAGCCCCGCCGCGAGGGCGATCAGGTTCGGGTCCGCGGATTTCATCGTGGCCCACACGTTGCGCGGCGAGACCTTGGCCATCACGTAGGCGAAGAGGGCGAAGCTCAGGAGGATCTTGAGCGCGACGAGCGGCAGCTTGAGCTTCCGGAACGTCCCGGACACGGTTCCACCGCTCACCTTGGTGGATTTCCCGCCGCGCGCTCGATCACGGCGCGGCTCTCCCGGTAGCAGCGCTCCCACGTGAATCCGCGTGCCCAGCGGATCCCCGCCTCCGCCATGGTACGCCTTAGCGAGGGGTCCTCGAGCAGGCGCGTGATCGCCCCGGCGAGCGCTTCCGGATCTCCGTGCGGAACGAGGATCCCGGTCTCGCCGTCGCGGACCGACTCGACCAGCCCGGGACTCCTGCTCGCCACGACGGGCGCGCCGCACGCGTTGGCTTCGATGACGGTCAGCCCCCACCCTTCCTTGGGAGAAGGCGCGGCCAGGACGAGCGCCTGATTGAGCGTCTTCACCTTGTCCGCCTGGCTCAGCGCCCCCAGGAACTCGACCCGGTCCGCGATCGCAAGCGAGCGCGCGAGCGCTTCCAGAGGAGCCCGGTAGGGGCCGTCCCCCACGATCTCAAGGCGCGCGTCCGGTACCCGGCGCAGCACGAAGGGCATGGCCCTGAGGAGAATCTGCGCCCCCTTGTATTTTCGGAGGCGGCCGACGAAGACGACGAGGGGCCGGGTTCGCGCCTCGGGAGGAACGGTCACCGAATAGGCGCTTTGGTCGAGACCGCAGCGGACCACGTCGACGCGCTCGCGCGAAATTCCACGATGCACGAGATCGCTCCGGGTGCTCTCCGAGATCGCAAGAAACGGGACACCGCGATACACGACGGGGATCAAGCTCTCGTGGGCCCAGACCAGGGCGCCCAGGACGGGCGACGCCTCCCGGAACACGGTGGCGCCGAAGAGGTGCGGCACCACGGCGAGCACCGGCGCGCGGACGTAGCAGGGTGTGAAGAACGGAACCTTGTTGATGTCTTCCAAAACGAGATCAAATCGCTCTCCCCGTAGCTTCCGACGATAGAGCAGGGCCAGAGCAAGATGCGCATTGTACCACGATCCACTCCTGACAATTCGAATGCCCTGGATTTCTTCTTCCGGCTTCGAGCCCGGAAACGCCTCCGCAAGCCAGGTCACCGAGTCCCCGTCCCGCACCGCCCGGTTCAGGATTTCCAGCAGATGAAGCTCCGCGCCCCCGGCCTCGGGATGCCGGGGATCGCGCCAATTGAACGCGAGCAGTCTCACCCTATTCGTACACCGGAACGGGGCGGATCCGCCGTCTCTTTTCGGCCCAGCGCGCCGATGACGAAGTAGGTGTAGAAGGAAATCCGGGTGCTCCGGAACCGCTCGCGCGCCCGGGCGGCGAGGCGGGACACGACCGGGAGCGGGGGCGGATAGAGCGGAAGACGCGCGACGCGCGAGCGAAGGAGCGCGACCCGGAGCGAGCGGTAGAGGAGCCCGGGGACCATCCAGCTTCCGTAGCGCCGGATGACGGTGACTCCCGCCTTGCTCATGAGCCGTTCCAGCTCGTCGATCGTGAACTCGGTCTCCCACCCGGCGAACCATTTCCCCAGAGCGATCAGGAAGTGCTTGAGCACGGTGTACATGTGGAAGCGCTGCGGCACGTCCACGAGCAGGATGCCGCCCGCGCCGAGCACGCGGACGTTCTCGCGCAGAAGGGGCAGCGGATCCCGGAAGTGCTCGAGGAGCCCCTGATGGAAGACCACCTGAAAGGCTCCGTCCCGGAACGGCATCCGGAGCGCGTCCGCGCGGACCAGGTGCACGCGCCGGCCCGCCCGCTTAGCGACCTCCCGGGCGACCTCGAGCGAGGCCGCGGAGTAGTCGAGCAGGACCGCGGTCGCCCCGGCCCCGGCGAGGGCAACGCTGTCGCGTCCCGAACCCGCGCCGACTTCGAGGACGCGCCGGCCCTCGACCTCGCCCGCGTTCAGGATCTGCTCGACGACCCTCCCCTCGGTAGGATACACGTCGTCGATGGCGGCGCGCTCGCGCCAGAATCGCGTCCAGTGGGCTTCGGTGGATTTCCGCACGAGCGGCTACTCTCCGGTCGAGAGGCGCGCGGCCAGGACGGCCGGGAGATTTGCGGCCCGGATCTTTTCCTGCGCCGATTCGATGTCGTAGGGCACGCGCACGAACTCGATCACTCCTGGGTTATCCTCGAGGAGGAGGAAGCAGGCCCGCGGGTCACGGTCGCGGGGCTGCCCCACGCTCCCGACGTTCACGATGTAGCGGTGAACCGGATCGAACTGGAGCCGCGTCGGGGGCAGGGAGACACACCCCGAGGAAGAGCGCTCGAAGATCGCGGGCTGGTGCGTGTGGCCGATGAAGCACGCGTGCTCCGTGAAGAACTGGAACTGCGGCTCGGCGTCGAACTGGTCGAAGATGTATTCCCAATCGCGCGGCGCCGCGGGAGACGCGTGAACGTAGAAGTAGGGCTCCAGATGCCGGGAGAGGGAGAGCCCGCGCAGGTAGTCGCGGTTCTGATGCGTGAGCACTTTCGCCGTCCAGAGGGCGGCGGCCTTGGCGTTGGGATTGAAGCGCGCGGCTTCGGGACCGCCGCTCGCGGCCGAATCGTGATTCCCCAGGAGCACTACCTGGCATCGTTCCCGGATGAGGTTCAGGCACTCGTTCGGGCTCGCGCCGTACCCGACGACGTCGCCCAGGCAGAGGATCCGGCTCGCGCCGCGCTCGTCGACGGTCTTGAGAACCGCCTCCAGCGCTTCGAGATTGGCGTGAACGTCGGAAAGGAGAGCCGTCTTCATCCAGGGGGCCGCACGTCGTGGGCGAGCCGGTCCAGGATGCCGTTCACGAAGGCGCCGGAGGTTTCCATGCCGTATTTCTTCGCGATTTCGATCGCTTCGTCAAGCGTAACCCGGACGGGCACCTCGACGTGGTAGAGAAGCTCTGCGGCGGCGAGCCGGATCACGGAGCGATCGGTGGCCGCCATGCGCGAAAGCGACCAATTCTTCGCGATGCGTGAGACGACGGAGTCGATTTCGGGCTGATGCCGCGCGAGGGTGGACACGAGCGAGCCGGCGAAGTCCCGGGTCTCCGGATCGGCCGCCTGCTCGAGATCCTCAAGGATCTCCTCGAGGCAGCGCTCGACGGGGTCCCCGGTGACGTCCGCCTGATAGGCGGCGCGGAACGCGAGTTCCCTCGCCTGGCGCCGGCGGGTCATCGTGATCTCTTCCCCGGGAGGGCGCGCACGAGCCTCGCCATTTCGATCGCGCCCTCCGCCGCCTCCGCCCCCTTGTTCCCGTGCTTCCCTCCGGCGCGGTCGAGCGCCTGCTCCACCGTGTCCGCGGTGAGAACCCCGAAGAGCACCGGCACGCCGGTCTCGTAGGACGTTCGCGCGATTCCGCGCGAGGCCTCTCCGGCGACGTAACCGAAGTGCGGCGTCTCCCCCCGCACCACCGCGCCCAGACAGACGACCGCGTCGTGACGCCCCGATCCGGCCAGGCGCCTCGCGACGGCCGGGAGCTCGAAGGCGCCGGGTACCTTGACCACGAGGACGTCCCCCGGCCGGACCCCCCGGCGCTCGAGCGTCCGGAGCGCGCCCTCGAGGAGCCGTTTCCCGACGCGCTCGTTGAAGCGCGAGAGAAGCACCGCGATCCGAAGCCCCGCGCCGTCGAGCGACCCCTCGATCACGCGCGCGCTTCCGGAGGCCCCGCGCGCGGGGCCGCGCGCGCCGGCGGAACGGCGCGCCGCGGCGGCGGCGGACGCGGACGCGCGGCGATGCGGACCGCTCACGGGCGGAGCCTCCGCTTTCCGTTCCCGCGTCCCGCCAGGGCTCCGCCGCGCAGCGGGTGCTCGAGCAGGTGCCCGAGCCGCTCCCGCTTGGTCGCGAGGTAGCGCGCGTTGGCCGCGTTGGGGGCGATCTCGAGCGGCTCGCGCGAGACTTCGATTCCGTACTCGCGGAGCGCGTCGATCTTGCGCGGGTTGTTCGTCAGGAGCCGGATCTTCGCGTAACGCAGGTCGCGGAGGATCTGGGCGGCCACGCCGTAGTCGCGGAGGTCGGGCTTGAAGCCGAGCTTCAAGTTCGCCTCGACGGTGTCGAGCCCCAAATCTTGCAATTCGTAGGCTCGGAGCTTGTTCGCGAGGCCGATTCCCCGCCCCTCCTGCCTCATGTAGAGGAAGGCCCCGGCGCCTTCACGATCGATGCGCGCGAGCGCCGCTGCCAGTTGCTCGCCGCAATCACAGCGCTGCGAGCCGAACACGTCCCCGGTCAGGCACTGGGAGTGCACGCGCACGAGTCTCGGACCTCCGCCCGCGGAGCCCTTGACGAGCGCCACATGGTGGTGCCCGTCGACCAGACTTTCGTAGACGACGACACGGAAATTCCCGAAGCGGGTCGGAAGCCGCGAGGACGCGACGCGCTTGACGTGGCGTTCGCGGAGGTAGCGGTAGCGGATCAGGTCCCGGATCGTGACGAGGGTGAGCCCATGGCGGCGCGCCAGCCGGATCAGCTCCCGGCCGCTCGCCATCGTGCCGTCCGGAGAAAGGATCTCGCACAGGAGGCCCGCCGGGCGAAGACCCGCGAGCCGCACGAGATCGAGCGCCGCCTCGGTGTGACCCGGGCGCTTGAGGACCCCCTCGTCCGCCGCGCGGAGCGGAAACACATGCCCCGGGCGGGCCAGATCATCGGGCTTTGTCTTCGGGTCGGCGAGCGCACGGATCGTGAGCGCGCGGTCGTGCGCTGAGGATCCCGAAGTCGTGCCGCGGAGCAGATCGACCGAAACCGTGAACGGAGTCGAGTAGCGCGCTGTGTTGACCGGCGCCATGAGCGAAAGCCCGAGCGCGCCGAGCCGGCTGCCCGCCATGGAGACGCAGATCAGGCCGCGCGCTTCGCGGGCCATGAAGTTGACGTCGTCGGCCGTCGTCTTCTCCGCCGCCATGACGAAGTCCCCTTCATTCTCCCGGTCCTCGTCGTCCACGACGACGACCATCTTCCCCGCCCGGATTTCGTGAAGCGCACTTTCGATGTTCGAGAAGGATTCCGCCGCGCGGCCCGCGGGGCGCACGCGGGCCGGCCCGCGTCCCGCGCTTCCTGCGCGCCGCGTCGTACCCGCCGCTCGGATCATGCCCGCCTCGTCTCCGCCGGCGGGCCGGCGGGAGGCATCAGAATTCCGCGCGAGGCCGCGAGGCGTTCCAGGTAGCGGGCCAGAATATCGACTTCCAGATTCACGGTTCTCCCTTCCTCGTATTCCGAGGCGGTCGTGTGCTCGAGCGTGTACGGCACGAGCGCCACGACCGCGCGAGATTCCTCCCATGCGGCGACCGTGAGGCTGACCCCATCCAGCGCGATCGAGCCCTTCACGGCCACGTACGGCGAAAGCGCCGCCGGAATTTCCACCGCGACGAGCACGTCGGCTCCCGAGCGGCGGACCGAGGCCACCCTCGCCGTCGCGTCCACGTGTCCCTGGACCCAGTGTCCGCCGATCTCGTCGCCGAGCTTGAGAGCCCGCTCGAGATTGACGCTCCCTCCGGACGCGAGCCTCCCGAGCGTCGTGAGCCGGAGCGTCTCCGGCACGGCGGTCACGTGGATCACGTCCCCGTACGCGCGCTCGACGGTCAGGCAAACCCCGTTCACCGCGACGCTCGCCCCGGCGGCGGGGGTCGTCCCGAATCCGGCGCGGATCGCGAGCCTGAGCGCGCCTTCCGGGCCGCGCTCGATCGACTCCACGCGCCCGACGCGTTCGACGATGCCGCTAAACATCGCGCCTCCCACGCAGCGAGCCCTCGATCCAGAGATCGCGGCCCACACGGCGGGCCACGAGCGAATCGAGCTCGATCGCCTCGTCCAGGCGCGCGCGTCCCAGATTCCGGGTCCAGGCCGTGGCGCTCGGGCCACCGAGGATCACGGGCGCGATCCCGATCGCCACGCGGTCGGCGAGCCCTTCGCGGAGGATCGCGGTGTGCACGGTCGGACCGCCCTCCACGAGGACCGAGAGCCGTCCCTCCCCGGCGAGCCGCTGGAAGAGAGCCCGCAGCGGAACCCTCCCCGTCGCGTCGCGCTCGAAGCGCCACACCGTGATCCCCCGCGCGGTGAAGGCGTCGATCGACTCACCATCCCCGGAGACGGTCGCGATCAGGAGCGGTACGCGGTTCGCCGACCGTACGAGACGCGAGCCGATCGGCGTGCGGAGGTGCGAATCGAGCACGATCCGGAGCGGGCTCCTCCCCCGCACGAGCCTCACGGTGAGCTCCGGATCGTCCGTGAGAACGGTCCCGATCCCCACGAGAACGGCGTCGTGCCGTGCGCGAAGGGTGTGGCAGAGCCTCTGCTCCTCTTCGCCTCCGAGCCCGCGCGAGTCGCCGTTCTCGCTCGCGACCCGCCCGTCCAGCGTCACCATCGACTTGAGCATCACCCAGGGGAGACCGGTCGCCATGAATTTGAGGTACGGCGGGTTCAGCTCGCGGCATTCGACGGTCCGCACGCCTTCCACGATCTCGACCCCCGCCGCGCCAAGTGCCAACACCCCGCGCCCGTTCACGAGCGGATTCGGATCGCGCATGCCGAGCACCACGCGCCGGATTCCCGCCGCGAGGATCGCGTCCACGCAGGGTGGGGTTCGGCCGTGGTGCGCGCAGGGCTCGAGCGTCGAGACGAGCGTGGCTCCGCGAGCGCGCTTCCCGGCCGTCTCGAGCGCACGCACCTCCGCGTGCGCTTCGCCGGCCCGTGCGTGAAAGCCCCGTCCCAGGATCTCGCCGCCTCGGAGGACCACCGCCCCGACGCGGGGATTGGGATGGGTCGTGCCGATACCGCGGCGCGCGAGCCGGACCGCGGCGGCCATCGCGCGTTCCTCGGCGGCCGAGACCGCACGGGAGCGGTCGCTCTCCAGATGTCCCTTCCCGATCCGTTCCATCCGCATGCTCATAAAATGAAAGCCCCGCAGGCAGACACCCGCGGGGCGCACGCGGCCTTGGGCCGGACGCCATCCGTCCAATGTGACCATCCTTCTCCCATCCAGACTGTGACTGTCGGCTCCGGAATCTCACCAGGATCTGCCGCGGGGTACGAAACCCTCTGGCTCGCGGGCTTTCACCGCCGGTGGGGACTTTCACCCCGCCCCGAAGGATGTCTGCAGTTCGAAGGAAATCCTAGTCCAGAAGGACCGCTAACGCAAGAGGATGAGCTTCTTGGCCTGGACTTCCCCGTCCGCCTCGAGTCGGTAAAAATACGCCCCGCTCGCGAGTTCCCTGCCCCGGTCGTTCGTGCCGTCCCAGGTGACGTGGTGCTCCCCGGCCGGCATCGCCCGGTCCGCGAGGCTCCGGACGCGGGCGCCGGAGACGTCGAAGACGAGGAGCCGGATCCGCGAGGGGCGGGAGAGCGCGAAGCGGATCGAGGTGAACGGATTGAACGGATTGGGCGCCGCCTCGAAGAGACGCGCTCGAGGGGAGGCGGCCTGCGCGGCCATTTCCTCGATACCGGTCGCCAGGTAGCAGCCCGGGATCTCGAACTCATTTACCAGCGTCCGATAGAGAAGAAGATTGCGGCGGGTCGTGCTGGAGATCGCCCCCAGGCTGAATCCCAGGAAGGTCGAGCGCGAGGAGTCCGCGACGACCCCGACCGAGTCGCGCTTCTCCACCGAGGCGAGCATCGCGTTCGGGTAGGCGATCCACGCGCGTGACTTCGAGGCGGCGCACGGGGCCACCGTGAGCGCGTCGAACCGGTTGAGGCCGGGGCATTGGCCGTTCAGCATGAACGGCTCGGACGCGATGCGCGTTCCGGCCGAACCGCTCGTGGTCGGCGCGAGCGAATCTTGCGGCACGTTCTCCCAGATGTCGCGCGAATAGTTCGTCCCGAGCGTGCACGTGAGGAACGTGCCGATGTCCTGTCCGTTGACCGAGAGGTCATAGGCGAGATTGTCGCCCGCGGCCAGAAGGCCGCGGTTCGCTCCGGGAAGCTTGATCCACGTCTGCAAGAGCTGCTGGTCCTGCGCCGTCAGCGTCGAGGAGGAGCGGTCACCCACGTCCCAGATGATGGCGGAGTAGACGCCGAGCGCCGCGGCGGAGGTCGCGGGCCAATGCCGGATGGGATCGCCCGGCGGCGCGCCTCCGGGGGAGTTTCCGAAGGAGTTCACGGGCGCGTTCACGTCGTACCGGTCGAACCGCAGGCCCAGGGCGGTGAAGCTCTGATCCATGGAGGTGCTACCGTCCAGTCCCGAGTACGCGTTCACGTAGAGCACCGTGGCCGTATTTCCGCCGCACGTGCCGGACGGGGTCTGGATCGCGGGCAGCACGGTCGCGGTGAAATAATGCGAGGCGCTCAGAGCGTCGGAAGGGAGCGTGGCCGTGGCATTGAGCGAGTCGGTCACCGAGAAGTAGTAACGAAGCTGCGTGCCGCGCGCGTACGCCGCCGCCGGAACATCGGACGAATAAGCGGTCGGGATCGAGGAGCCGAACGGCGTGAGCGGAAGGCTCGTGAAGGAGCCCCCGTTCAGGCTGTAGAGAAAGGAAGCCTGCTTGAGGCCGCGGGATGCGGAGAGACGCACCGACGCGCTGTCTCCTGACGGCGTGTTGAAGTTGTCGTTCACGAAGAACGGGGCCGTGTTGAACGTGTCCTGGAACAGGTCCTGTTCCGACGCGGAGACCGACGGCGGCGCGAGCCCGATCACCCCGAGGGCCAGGTTGTCGAAGTACACCGAGGTCCCCGCCGGCGTGGAGACTCCCCCGCAGAACACCTGGGAGTAGTCCTTCACGTCCAGCATGAACTCGACCGAGTCCTTGCCCGCCGCCGCCGGCAGGCTCACGACCTGGCGCATCCATTCCCGCTCGTTCCCGAAGTAGATCTGGCTCGAGGACTGCGTCCACAAGGACCACGCGGGGTCCCCGGCGTTCCGGGTCCGGGACTTGACGTTGTAATAGAAGCACGCGAGAAGGGGCAGGTTCCGGTACACGTCGAACGCGACGAACACCTGGCCCGCCCGATTCGCGAAGAGGGGCGGGCTGATCAGCTTGTCGTCCATGCGGGGAGTCAGCGCGCCGGTGACCGGATTGGTCACGGTCCAGACCTTGCTCGTGTTGCTCGAACAAACCTGCTCTCCGGGGACGTTCGCCTGAATCCTCCAGAAGTCCCCCACGGCGGGAAACGTCGACACGGTCCACGTCCCGGTACCGAATTCGAAATCATCGAAGAACCGGAGATCGCTGATCCCCGCCTTCACCGTCACGTTATCGACCGACCAGCCGTCGGCGGCGGCGTAGATGCCGTCGGAGGAGGATCCTTCGATGTCGCTCGTGAAGACGAAGCGGAACTGGACGGGGTTGTACTTTGCCCGGATGGAGTCGGGGATCTGGACCGTGAAGGTGTCGCAGGGCGCTCCTGCCGGGCCGTGGACGGCACCGCTCCACGTCCGCAGCTGGACCCACGAGGCGTCGATATCGAGGACTTCGAGCGACGCGTAATCGAAGTCCGGTTCCACGCTGAGCTGGTGCTTGAAGGAGATCGTGACCGGGCTCCCCGCTCCCGAGAGGTTCACGAAGTTGCTCAGAACCTGAGTCCAGCTGTTGTCGTACCCGTAGCGGTTCGGGTCCTGGACCCAGCTCGAATCGACGAGGCCGCACCAGAACGCATGTCCTTCGCACCCGTAGACGGTGTCGATGTGCCAGGCCGCGGGCTGGAAGGAGCCGTCCTCGTGGGTATAACCCCCCTCGTTCGAGGGGCTCGATCTCGTCTCGAGGCTATCTCTGTAGATCCAGATGGTGTCGCCGTCCTGATCGGCCAGGCCGCTCCGGTAGACACGCGAGGAAGCCGATGCGCGCTCGCGAACGGGGGTCACGTCGCCGGGGCTGGGTTGGGGAACGACGCGGGTGGGGCCCTGGGTGTAACCGGCTGCAGTGGAATGGGATGGGACAGCCGCTTGCGAGACCCCTCCCGATACCGAGGTTGCGCACACCAGAGCGAAAAAAAGCAGCGTGGGAGCAGGCGCAAGGCGGCGGGTCACGCCTCTATCTTACCACGCCCCCCTGCCCCGGTTCCTCCGTAACGACGGGTTCGACCCCGAGCCTCGAGGCCAGGCCCTTCAGGGCCGCGAGCGCTTCCGCTCCGGTCGCCGACGCCCAGGGCTCGAAGCGCCCTTCCGCCCGAACCGGGAGCCCGATTGCGACGGCGGACCGCGCCGCGCGAAAGAGATAGTGACGTCGCCCGAGGTCGGGAAACGGGTCGGTATCGGAGGCCGCGGCGGCTCCGGCCGCGGGCCCGCCCGCGGCCGGGGTCGAGGGTGCGGCCGCGCTGCTTCCGTCGCGGCCGCCACCCTCGATCTCCGCGATGAGAAGCGCGAGCGTGCCTCGCGTGACCGGATCTCCCAGATGGTACGAGCGGTCGGGGAACGGAGCGATCCAGCCCCGCGCCATGGAAACCCGGAGCCAGCGCTCCCCCCAGGCGCCTCGGGCCTCCTCGGTATCGGAGGGGAAATCCTTTCCCCCGCGCCAGCTCGGCCGCTCGGGGTCGAGACCCAGCTCCGCCGCGAGCAGGACACCCAGTTCCCCCCTGGAGATGCTGGGATGGGTCCGCAGCGCGACGTAGCCCGCGGGCAAGCCCGCGGTAAGGTAGCGCGACTCGAGCACCGAGCTGAGCGCGACCAGCGTGGGTGCGTGATTCGGATCCCGCGCGAGCGCGCGCGCGAAGGCGTCGGCCGCGAGCTTCGTGTCGCCGGCCGCGGCCACCGCGAGTCCGAGCCGGTAGAGAGGCTCGGCGCTCACGGTGTCGAGCGCCGCCGCCCGATCGAACTCGACCTTCGCGTCGGCATAGCGCCGGATCGCGGCGTGGAACCGGCCGAGCGCGACATGCGCCTCGGCATTACGTGGGTCGAGCTCGACGGCGCGCGTCAGGGAGCGACGCGCGGACTCGGGGTCTGCGAGCGCGAGGGACGCGAGGCCCGCGTTGACCTCGGCGCGAAATTCTAGATCCCGCAGACCGGACCGCTTCGCGGCCTGCGCGGCGCGGGAGTAGGCGTCGCGCGCCTGGGATGGGGAGCCGCGCGCGGCGGCGGAATCCCCTTCCGCGAGGAGGGCCGGGATCGCGGCCGCGTCGTCCGGGCGCGCCGGGCGCGCGTCACGGCCGCCGGAACACCCGGCGAGGAGGAACGAGGCCAGGAGGAGCGCCCCCAGGAAACGAATGCTAGGCATGGAGGAGCTTTCGTTCCTTGAAGCTCGCGTACGCGTCCTTCGCGACCACGACGTGGTCGAGGATATCGATTCCGAGGATCCGCCCTGCCTCCACGAGCCTCCGCGTGATCGCCAGGTCTTCCTCGCTCGGGGTCGGATCGCCGGACGGATGGTTGTGCGCAAGGATCAGGCTCGCCGCCGAGACCGCGATCGCGGGCTGATAGACTTCGCGCGGGTGGACGATGCTCGCGTTCAAGCTTCCGATCGAGATGATCTCCCTGCGAAGCACCTGGTTCCGGGAATTCAGGTAGAACCCGACGAAGTGTTCCCGATTCGCGGCCCGGATGTCGCGCGTCAAATCGAACACGGTCTCCGGCCCGCGCACGAGCGGTGTGGCGTCGCCGTCGGGCCAGAGCCTCCGGCCCAGCTCCGCGGCCGCAAGGAGCTGCGCCGCCCGCGCGTGCCCCATCCCCTTCACTTGCAGCAGCTCCTCCACCGGTACGCGATGGAGCCGGCGAAGCGGAATGGCTGCCGTCACCCGGCTCGAGAGCTCCAAGATCCCTTCCCCCGGACCGCCCGTTCCGAACAGGACAGCGATCAGGTCCGCGTCGGTCAGGACGCCGGGTCCCGAGCCGAGCAGGCGCTCACGCGGACGCTCGCCGTCCGCCATGTCTTCGATCGTGGGTCGTTTCGTCCGCCGCATCCCGGTTCCTCCCTGGGAGCGGGGCCATCGTGTGTGTGAAGCGAGGTGGCCCGATGCTAGGGAGGAATCGCGTACGGCGCAAGCACGATTCCTAGAGCCGGAACTCCTTCTTGAAAATCTGGATCTTGGCGCGCGAGCGGAGCCGGTCCGTCCACGCGGCAGTCCGCTGTTCGAAGAGCTCCTCCTTGAGCCGGTCGCGATGCTCCGCGAATTGCTTCGGACTGAGCGTCGCGACGGAATCCACAATCGCGTAGAGCGTTCCGATCGATCCCGGCCGCGGCCTCAGGACCTTGCCCGGACGCGAGGAAAAGACCTCGTCGTAAAGCGTGGAGTCCCGGGCGAGAAGCGTATCGCGCGCGAGATCCGGAATGGGTCCCCGGCGCGGGAAGAGGCGGGAGATCCGGAGCCCGCCGAACGGGAGCGCTAAGGTCTCGAGGTCGTTCCCCGCCTTGAGCTCCCGCTGGAGCGCCAGGTCGATGGAGTCCGCGAGCGCGCGCTTGCGTTCGACCTGCATCTCGCGGATCGCCTCCTCCTTCACTTCGCCGAAGCTGGCCGGCCTGGGCGGTACCGATCGTTCGAGGCGCGCCACGATGTAACCCGCTTCGACCGCGATCGGGCGCGACACGCCCCCGTCCGGCAGCGATCCGATGCTCGTCTCCATATCGGGAAGCGATCCCAGCCCGGGGACCAGCTCGAGCCGGCTGATCGGACCCGTCGTGGTTGCGCCGCCGTGCGCCTTAGCGAGATCCGCGAAGCGCGCGCCCGACTTCACGGCGTTCTCCGCGAACGCCTCCGCCTGCTCGCGGGCGAGCGAATCCGCGATGCCCTCCCCGAGAACGCCGCGGATTTCCGCGCGGGACTCGTCGAGGGACCGGAGCCTCTGCGGGGTCAAGCTCTCGAGGCGGATGATGTGGAATCCGAATTGGGTCTCCACGAGTTGGCTGATCGCGCCCGGCTTCAAGGCGAACGCGGCGTCGCCGAACTCCTTCGCGACCTGGCCGCGCGTGATTTCGCCAAGGTCTCCGCCCTGGACCGCCGAGCCGCGGTCGTCGGAGTATTCCTTGGCGAGCGCCCCGAAATCCTCTCCCGCCTTGGCCCGACTCAGGATTCCGAGCGCCTTCTTCCGGGCCGTGGTCCGCGCCCCCGGTCCGTCCCCGGGCCGGAACGCGACGAGGATGTGACGCGCGCGCGCCCGCGCGGGGACGGTGAACTCGAGCGGATGGTCCTCGTAATAGACGCGGATCGAGTCCTCCGGCACCGGGGCCGAGTCGGGCTTCACCTTGCGGAACAGAACGTAGTCGAACGCCCAGCGCCGAGGTGTCCGGTAGCGGTCCCGGTGGGCTTCGAAATAGGTCATGGCTTGAAGCTCGGTCTCGCTCCGGCGCTTCGCCGCCACCTCCGCGTGCGCGATCGTGCGGACGGCCTCATAGGGCGGCTGGAACCGGTCGTCCACCCCGATCACCTGCGCCACGAAGACCGAATCGCGAAGCACCCGGGGACCCACCACCGTCCCCGGCGTCATCTTGTAGAGCGTATCGAGGAGCGAACCCTCGAGGAGGACCGGTTGCTCGGGCGGCTGCCCCAGGTAGACCGACACCGGATGGAGCAATGCTTCGAATCGCCGCGCGACCTCCTCGGGCCGGTCTCCACGCCGTAGCCTCGTCGAGGCGTCCCCCATCGTGCGGAAGGCCAGGTCGAGCCGGCGCTCCCTCCGCACGAGATCGGGAAGCGTTTTCAAGATGGAGTCCGCCCAGGCGTGTGCCGTGTCGGGCTGACCTGCCGCCTTGCGGATGCGCTCGAGCGTCCGCTCCACGTCGCGCTGAGACACGGGACGCGAATCCACGAACGAATCGGTGGCGCGGGCAAGGACCGCCGCGCGCAGGAGCGGCACCCGATAGCGCTCGGGGCGCGCCGCGTAGTCGATGCGGGCGAGCGAATCGACCTCGGCCTCCCGGAGTTGGGCGTCCGCGCGGCGCTTCGCGAGGCCCGCCACGTCCCGGAGCGGCCGCGCGGCCGGCTCGCGGCGCTCCTCCAGCCGGGCCACGACGAAGAAGGGTCCGACCCGGATCGGCTCCGGGAGCCATTGCTTCGGCCGCGCCGCGTGGAGGGCTTCCACCAGCGCGTCGGCCCGGCCGAGTCCCCGCACCGGACCTCCCGTGCGGAACACCCCGGTGTCTTTGACGCCGCCGAACTCCTTCCCCAGAGTCTCCGCGGACTTGCCCGCCTGGAGCGACGCGAGCAGCGCCTTCGCGATGAGGAGGGCCCGGGCGTCCGCGACGGCCCGAAGCGTGTCCGGCATCCCCGCGTGCGATTCGATCGGCACCCGGATATACGTGAGCCGGGCCTCTTCGTCGGACAGGAACTCCTCGGGATGGTTCTCGTAATAGGCGCGGATCTGTTCGCCGGTCGCTTGCGGCTCGAGGGCGATTTGATCGGGGTTGAGCCAGAGATATCGGATCGAAGCCTGGGCCGTCCGGTCCTGGAATTCCTTCCTCAGCTCGCGCTCCGGAACCGCGTAGCGTGTCCTCATCCAGGCGACGTATTTGTCCAGGAGCACGGCGTTTCGCACCTGGCCTTTGATCTCGTTGTAGTTCGATTCGGGAGAGAACTTGAATTGCCGGAATTTCGCCGGGTCGAATTTCCCATTTGTCTTGAAAAACTCGTTCCGCTGGAGGCGTGCGTCGAGCTCCGCCTCGGTCGCCGTGAACCCGCGCCGCTTGGCGTCCGCGACCCAGAGCCGTTCGCGGACGAGCTCCTGGAAAACGTTCTTCCGGAGCAGCGACTTCTCGTCCTCGGTGAGCTTGCGTCCCGCCCGCGCCTCGACCTCCACGAAGTAGGGCTCCGCCAGCCGGTCCCACTGGAGCTTCGTGATCGAGATCCCCTCGACGACGGCGAGGACCTCGGAGTCCGCGCTTCCCGGAGCGGGCGTTTCCGGCGCGGCGGAGGGAGCCGGGCGGGCCGCCGCGGCGGGTGCTATCGACGGGCGGGCCATGGGGCGAGCGCCGGCGTCGTGGCGAAGGAGGAGGCCGGCGAGCAGCAGCACGGCCGCGGCCAGCAAACGTAGAGGGAACGCGTGTTTCACAGGATGCACGAGTCTATCAGGACGTTGGGAACTGTCCATGTCATTTACGACCCGAACCGCGGTTTTTCTCCAGGCGGAGGTTGATGGGGAAGGAACCGATCCACTACGATGTGCCCCGCGCTCCCCTCGAGGGGCCGCGACACGACCGTACCAGGGGGGGATCCCATGCCGCCGCCCGATCTCGAATCCAATGTCGCCGAGCGTCTCTCCGCCGAGGATCTTCTCGAAGCGTGGCAGCTCCTCGTCCCCGAGGATCGCTTGGAGAGCTTCCAGGCGCTGCCGCGACCGGAGGCGGAAGAGCTGTTCCTCAGCCTGAGCGCGCACGACCAGGCGGAGCTCCTGCGCGCGCTCCCGCAACCCGAACGCCGGTCCTGGATGCGGCTCCTGGCGCCCGACGACGCAGCCGACCTGGTTCAGGAGATCCCGCACGAGAAGCGCGAGGAGCTCCTGGCGCTCCTCGACGACGCGACCCGCAAGGATGTGAACGGACTTCTCGCCTACGCGGAAGACGACGCGGGCGGGCTCATGAATCCACGCTACGTCCGCGTGCGCCCCGACATGAGCGTGGACGAGGCGATCACGTATCTGCGCAGGCAGGCCTCGGAGCGCGCGGGCACGATGCACTATGCCTACGTGCTGGATCCGGAGCAGAAGCTGCGCGGCGTCGTTTCCTTCCGGCAGCTCCTGTCGGCGAAACCGGATCAAAAAGTACAGGAGGTCATGCAGACCGATCTCGTCAAGGTGCCCGAGAAGATGGACCAGGAGGAGCTGAGCCGTCTCTTTGCGACCTACCGCCTCATGGCGTTTCCGGTCGTGGACGAGCAGGGGCACATGAAGGGAATCGTGACCTTGGACGACATCGTCGACGTCGTCCGCGAGGAGGCGACGGAGGATATCCAGAAGATCGGAGGCACCGCCGCGCTCGACGCTCCCTATCTCAGGATCGGGATCTTCGGCATGATCAAGAAGCGCGCGGGATGGCTCGCGGTCCTCTTCCTCGGCGAGTCCCTGACGGCGGTCGCGATGGGCTACTTCGAGGCCGAGATCGCCCGGGCCGTCATCCTGGCGCTCTTCGTGCCGCTCGTGATTTCGAGCGGCGGCAATTCGGGCGGCCAGGCGACCACGCTCGTCATCCGCGCGATGGCGCTCGGCGAGGTGAAGCTGCGCGACTGGTGGCACGTCGTGCGCCGCGAGCTCTTCACCGGGCTGGGGCTCGGGCTCATACTCGCGGCGATCGGCATGGCGCGAATTCTCATGTGGCAGACGTTCTTCCACACGTACGGGCCGCACCACCTGCTCATCGCGCTCACCGTGGCGGCGAGCCTGATCGGGGTCGTGACCTGGGGGACCCTCATGGGATCGATGCTCCCCTTCGTGCTGCGCCGGCTCGGATTCGACCCGGCGAGCGCCTCGGCCCCGTTCGTGGCGACGCTCGTGGACGTCACCGGGCTCGTGATCTACTTCTCGATGGCGAAGATCCTTCTCTCGGGGACGCTGCTCTGACGAGTCGGCTCCGGACGCCGGGGTAGCTCTTGACATCGGCCTTGGGTAAGTGAGGAGTACCTAAGTTTGAGAAGAAGGCCGGTACCGTAGAAAGGAAGCCTGGCCCCGCGAATTCATTCACGTTTCGCCGCCGATTACACGCCCGCCCGCTTGCGTTTTAAAAAGAATTCTCTTGCCGGGTCTCGGGGATCAAATCGCCGACGCCCCGCATCTCTTTTCCGAGCGCCGCGCCAGCCCCCTTCGGATGACACGGCGAGCCCAATCGTGACCGTGGAATAGCAAAACTCTCCGAGCGTCCTACGTGCGCGCTGTGAGCCCCTCCGGGCGCCGAAAATAGGGCGTGGTAAAAGTGAAGAACCCCCATGGAGTCTGGTTCGAGATCCAGGCAATTCGAGGAGACCCGCCCCGTGACAAGGTGTTCCCATGCGCGCCTATACGTTGACTCATCTCAGCGACGCAGTCCTACTTCGCGATCTCGCGGCGCTTGTCGCTCGAGATTGCTTCACCACGGCAGCGCTCCTGGCCCACATCGCCGAGGTGGACGCACGCCGGTTGTACGTCCCGGCGGGCTACCCGTCCATGTATGCGTATTGCGTGGACGAGTTGCGTCTCTCCGAGGATGGAGCTAAGAGGCGCATTCAGGCTGCTCGGGCGGCCCGGCAATTCCCGGTTCTTTTCACGGCGCTGGCTGAAGGCCGACTTCATCTGACCGCGGTGTGTCTACTCGCCCCGCATCTCAAACCTGAAAACGTTGATGCATTCATCGAGGCTGCCGCGCACAGGCGCAAGTCCGATATCGAGGAATGGCTTGCCCGACGATTCCCGCCTCCGGAGGCGACAGCGAGGGTGGGATCCATCGTGCCCATGATCTCGAATGTTCCGCAACTTGCCCCAGCGCACCTCGGAATGGAGGCTCTGGCATCGGTCGGTGCGCTTGATGAAGGTGCGCTAGCGCACCTTGAGGACCCGCGAGAGAATGCGGCGCCTCCTTCCCCCGAGCGATTCCTCCTCCAGCTCAGAATCCAAAAGAGCACCCATGACAAGCTGCGGTACGCCCAAGCTCTGCTCAGCCATGCCCTGCCTTCGGGGGATGTGGCTCAGGTGCTCGACCGGGCGCTCGA
>DASXQO010000150.1:0-5015 GCA_036507115.1 Candidatus Eiseniibacteriota bacterium
ACGATAAGGAAGAGCGCCAGATCATCACCACCAACCGCAAGGCGCGCCACGAATACACGATCATCGAGACGTTCGAGGCCGGGATCGAGCTGCGCGGCACGGAGGTCAAATCCCTCCGCGACTCCAAGGCGCAGCTCGTGGACGCCTACGCGACGGTCGATTCCGGGCAGCTTTACCTCCGAAACGCCCACATCTCGATCTACGATCCGGGCAGCTACTCCAACCACGAGCCGACACGCGCGCGGCGGCTGCTCATGCATCGCGCGCAAATCCGCCGGCTCCAGATCGAGGTCGAGCAAACCGGTCTCACGATCGTCCCACTCTCTCTCTATTTCCTGCGCGGCAAGGTCAAAGTGGAGCTGGCGCTCGTGAAGGGGCGGAAGAGCTACGACAAGCGGGCGAAGCTGGACGAGCGCAGGAGCCGAAAGGAAATCCGCGGCATCATGAGGGGGGAACGACCCGAGTGACGCGGGCCCGCACCCTGGTTGCCCTCCTCGGCGGGGCGCTCCTCGCGGCCGCGATCCCCGCGGCGCTCGCGCTTCAGGCCGCGGCCCCAATCTCCGTGATCTATGCCGATCCGCAGTCTGCGGAGAGGATCCGGCCGATCCTCCTCGACGACGTCCGGTATCTTTCCACGAACGATATCGCGCGGATCTTTCGCGCGACCAAGTATTGGCGCCCCGAGCTGCGCAAGCTCTCCCTGCGGCTGGGCGACCACACGATTCGTTTCACGGTGGACGCGCCGGTGGTCACCGTGGACGAGGTGGCGCGGAACCTGGTCCATTCGCCGCGTCTGGTCCAGGGGACCGTCTACGTCCCGGAGTCCGTGCTCGACGGCTTCATGGACTGGGGATTCGTCGTGAACGCGACGTGGGACGAGCCCTCGCGCACGATCCGATTCCGCTCGCCGGTCCACACGGTGCGTCAAGCCCAGCTCTGGGTCCGCGGGCGGGTGACCGAGGTCTCCGCGACCCTTCTCAAGACTCTTTCGCCCCGGCTGATCTACGCAACCCCGGGCGAGCTGAGGCTTCTCTTCGAGGGGGGAACGCTCGATTCCGCGCGCATCTTCTCGGGTGGCGCCGTGATGAGCGGCACGATCCAGGAGACGGCCGACGGGGTCGAGATCCGTCTCGTCTTGACGCCCGGCGCGAAGGGCTACTCGCTATCGGTCAGCTCGAATCGCCTGAAGCTCGCCGTCACCGACGACGAGGAGCTCGTCCAGCAGGGAATCTTCTCGAAGCTCGAGCCGGTCGCGCTCGGCGGGGCGGACGGAAGAATTCGCACGATCGTGCTCGATCCGGGCCACGGCGGGAAGGACCTCGGCGCCGCGCTCCCGGGCACCGGATCGGAGAAGGACGCGGCGTTGGATTTCGCCCGCGCGCTTCGTACCGAGTTGCAAGACCGCCTCGGCGTTCGGGTGGTACTCACACGGGACAGCGACATCGACGTGCCCATCGCGCGCCGCTCCGAGATCGCGAACGAGTGGGGAGCCGAGTTGTTCGTGAGCATCCACTTCGACGCGGAGGGTCTCATCCGCGCGGGTGGGTTTCGCGTCTATGCGCTATCCGTATCTCCGGCGCCGGGCACGGCCGATCGGCTTCCGCTCGCACTCGGCGGCGAAGGCGGGGCCGAAATGCACCCTTGGGATTCTGCCCAAAACCAGGCGACCGGGACGAGCATGGCGGTGGGTCAGGCCATCGCGGATGCGCTTGCGCGTAACTACCCGCAGACGAGCGTCGCCTTCCGCACGGGCCGCATCACCGTGCTCGAGCCGGTTGCAGCGCCGGCGGTGCTCCTCGAGTGCGCGCCCGCGCCGAGGAGCGGACCGGAGGCGATGAGCCTTCAGGGCTACACCATCCGCGAGATCGCGAAGATCGTCGCCCAGACGGTCCAGGATCTCGCGCGCGGAGGCCGGGCGTGATTCGCCGAGCGCCTGCAGCGCGCGGAGGCCGGGAATGAATCGGCTGCAACGCCGCTGGGCCATCGGGATCGGCGGGAGCGTGATCCTCCTGGGGGGATTCTTCTGGATCGCCCGCGTGAGAACGCACGACGCGAATGTTGGGCCGCGCCTCGTGCCGCTCGCCTCGGAACTGGAGGGAATCCGCGGCGTGTATCTCTACTTCGGCATTCCCGGCGCGGACAGCCTCGTCGCGGAATATCGGGATGTGGTCGTGAAGGATCAGCCGGCCGATCAGGTCCGCGCGATCTACCGCGAGCTCCTGGTGGGACCGTCGAAAGGGCACACCGCGCTCTTCCCCGAGGGAACCGATCTTCTCGAAGCCTACTGGACGGACCGGGGGACGCTCTACCTCAACTGGAACAGGACCCTCACGCAGGGATTCCGCGGCGGGAGCTCGCGGGAACGCGCGCTCATCGCATCGATCGTGCGCACCGCGGGGGAGAATCTGCCGGGCGTCGAACGGGTGATGATCCTCGTCGAAGGGGAACCGGCCGAGACGATCGGCGGACATTTCGACGTGCTCTCGCCTCTGCAAGTGAGGGATTGGCGGTGAGCGGCGCCCGCGTGCGGAAGGCCCGCGATGCCCGGGCGAGGGAACGCAAGGGCTCGCCCCGCCGCAAGCACATCCTCGGCGTCTTCGATTCGGGAATCGGCGGGCTCACGGTCGTGCGCCACTTGCGGCGACTCCTCCCAGCCTGGGACATCGTCTATTTCGGCGACACGGCGCGCGTCCCCTACGGAACTAAATCGGATGCGACGGTCCGCCGTTTCGCGGGGGAGGCGGCGCGGTTCCTGACCCAGTTTGGGGTGAGTCGGCTCGTCGTTGCGTGCAACACCGTCTCAGCGGTGGCCCTCCGCTCGCTCGCGCGGGATTTCCAGGGCCTGCCCGTGAACGGCGTGATCCAGCCGGGGGCGGAAGCTGCGGTGAAGGCCACGCGGTCCGGTCGGATCGGCGTGATCGGCACGCGCGCCACGGTCGCGAGCGGCGCCTACGAGCACGCGATCGCGGCCGCGGCGCGGCAGGCCGGCAAGCATACGCGCGTGTACGCAACTCCCTGCCCGCTCCTCGTGCCCCTCGCCGAAGAGGGGCTCGCGGGGAGCAAGGCGGCGAGGGAGGTGCTCCGAGATTACCTCGCGCCGTTGCGCGCCAGGAAGATCGACACGCTGATCCTGGGATGCACGCACTACCCTCCGTTCAAGCCCGCCATCCGGTCGATCCTGGGTCGGCGCGTCACGCTCATCGACTCCGGGGAGGCGACGGCGCGGCGGCTCGCGCTCGCGATGCGGCTCCAATCCAATTCCAACCCCGGCCCGCGCGCACGCGGCGAGCGGCCGCGAGGCCGCGGCGAGGGTCCACGGCGGCGAGGTTCCTTGCGCTGCTACGTCTCCGATATTCCACGTCAGTTCGAGGCGATCGGACGCCGCTTTCTCGGCTCGCGCCTGGGAAGAGTCTGGCTCGTGCCCCAGGATGACCTCCCCTGGTTCCAGCGGCCGCCCCTCGAGGGACCCCTATGACCAAAGTGAGCAAAGCCGCAAAACGTGTCGACGGGCGACGCGCCACAGACATCCGGCCGGTCTCGATCAAGCGCGGCTACCTGAAAAACGCGGAAGGGTCGGCGCTCATCGAGATGGGAGGGACGCGCGTCCTCTGCGCCGCGACCGTCGAGGAGCGCGTGCCGCCGTTCCTCCGCAACACCGGGCGCGGCTGGGTGACCGCCGAGTACAGCATGCTCCCACGATCCTCCGCGGAACGGATCCAGCGCGAAGTGAATCGCGGGCACCCGGGCGGGCGGACGCACGAGATCCAGCGCCTGATCGGCCGCTCCCTCCGAGCGGTGACGAACCTGACCGCGATCGGCGAACGGCAGATCCTCATCGACTGTGACGTGATCGAAGCGGACGGCGGCACCCGCACGGCCTCGATCACCGGAGCTTACGTCGCGCTCGTGGACGCGATCCGGTGGCTCGCGAAGAAAACGACGTTCACGGACGCGCCGCTCCGCGACTTCGTCGCCGCGGTCTCGGTCGGCATCGTCGAGGGCAGGCCTTGCCTCGATCTTTGCTACACCGAGGATTCCCAGGCGCAAGTCGACATGAACCTCGTGATGACCGGCTCGGGACGAATCGTGGAAATCCAGGGCACCGCGGAGGGGGAGGCCTTCAGCGAGCGCGAGATGGCCGCGATGATGGCGCTCGGGAAGGCGGGAGTCGGAAAGCTCATCCGGACCCAGCACCGCGTGCTCGGGCTCAGTCAGCTCCCGAAAGCGTGGACCTGATCGTCCTCGCGACCCGGAACGAGGGGAAAGCCCGCGAGCTGACTATCCTGCTTCACGGACTCTCCGGCCGCATGGAGTCGCTCCGCGCGTATCCCGAGATCGCCCTCCCGCCCGAGACCGGATCCACCTACCGCGAGAACGCGCTCGCGAAAGCCCTCGCCGTGTACCGCGCGCTCGCGGTGCCCGCCCTCGGAGACGATTCCGGCCTCGAGGTGGACGCGCTCGGTGGGGCGCCGGGGCTACGTTCCGCCCGCTTCGCTGGCCCGGACGCGACCGACCGGGCGAACGTCAAGCGCCTCCTGCGCGACCTCGATGGCGTCCCTTCTGATCGCAGGACCGCGCGATTCCGGTGCGCGCTCGCGCTCGTTCGTGGGCCTGAGGATCCGGTCATCGCGGACGGGGTATGCGAAGGGTGGATTCTCGAGGCGCCGCGTGGGAGGGGTGGATTCGGGTACGATCCGATCTTCGTTCCAGCCGGAGAATCCCTTGCCTTCGCGGAAGTTGCGGATAATCAAAAAAACTCCTTCAGCCACCGCGCCAGGGCCGCCGATGCCCTGAGGGAAGCGATCGTCACCGGCCGTTGACTCCGTAATCCTACGAGGGTTAGCCTTCCCGCATGCTTCGGAAGAAACCGCCCACAGATTCGCTCGAGGGGCGAGAGCTCGCCGAACGGCGCCTGGCCGCGGAGCACGCGGTCACGCGCATTCTGGCGGATTCTCAGACGCTCGCCCAGGCGGTGCCGCGGATCTTGAAATCGCTCAGTGAATGTCTCGACTGCG
>DASXQO010000151.1:0-5044 GCA_036507115.1 Candidatus Eiseniibacteriota bacterium
TTGTACCTGGAAACGTCCATCCCGAAATGAAGCCCCATTCCCCCCAGGATGTCCGCGATCTCCTTGAGCGATTTCCGGCCGAAGTTCCGGTACTTGAGCATCTCCCCTTCGGACTTCGTCACGAGGTCGCCGATGGTCTTGATGTCGGCCGCCTTCAGGCAATTCGACGACCGCACCGAAAGCTCGAGCTCCTCGACGCTCCGCTCGAGCAGCGTCTTGATGCGCAGGAACTCCTCATCGACTTCCTCTTCGATCTCCTCGACGATCTCTTCCTCGAAGTGCACGAAGAGCGCGAAATGATCTTTCAGGATCTTGGCGGCATACGCCAGAGCATCCGACGGCAGGACGCTGCCGTCCGTCCAGATCTCCAACGTTAGCTTGTCGTAGTCGATGCGCTGGCCAATTCGCGTATTCTCGACCTCGAAGTTGACCTTCGTGACGGGCGAGAAGAGCGAATCCACCGGAACGACGCCGATCGGACGGTCGACCGTGGGCTGATTTTCCGCGGCCACGTATCCGCGACCGGCTCCGATCTCGACTTCGGCCCGGAATTCGCCGTCCTTGTTCAACGTTGCGATGTGAAGCTCGGGGTTCAGGAGCTCGATATCCGGATCGGTCTTCAAATCCCCCGCCTTCACATCTCCCGCGCCGCGCGCCTCGAACGTCGCGGTCTTGGGCGCCTCGCTATGGATCTTGAAACGCATTTGTTTGAGATTGAGCAGGATCTCCGGAACGTCTTCCTTGATCCCGGTCATCGTCGAGAACTCGTGCTGGACTCCGTCGATCTTGACCGCGGTCACGGCAGCGCCCGGGAGCGACGAGAGAAGCCCGCGGCGCAACGCATTCCCCAGCGTGACGCCGAATCCGCGCTCCAGGGGCTCGATGCTGAACTTGCCGTAACGGTTTGTCGAGACCTTGTCGTCCACCTCGACGTTCTTCGGCATCTGCAGATTCTTCCACTTCATAATGGTCTCCTGCCTCCCCTGAGACTCTTGCAGTAAAGACTCGGTTACTTGGAGTAAAGCTCCACGATGAGCTGCTCGGAAACTTTGGTCGGGATGTTGGCGCGCGTCGGATACTCCAATACCCGTCCCGACATCTTCTCGTAGTCGACGGAAAGCCAGCTCATCATGTCCCGCGCCTTGCTCTGCTCCACGGACGCGAGAATCATCACATTCGATTTGCTGTTCGGCCGGATGCGGACCTCATCGCCGACCCTCACCTGGAAGCTCGGCACGTCCACGATCCGATCGTTCACCGTGATGTGCCGGTGCCCCACGAGCCGGCGGGCCGCGGCGCGCGAGGAGCCGAATCCCATGCGGAAGACGATGTTGTCCAATCGCCGTTCGAGCTGGAGAAGCAGGTTCTCGCCTGTGACGCCCTTCTGGCGCTCCGCTTTCGCGAAATAGTTCCGGAACTGCCGCTCCAGAATGCCGTAGATGCGCCTCGTCTTCTGCTTCATGCGGAGCTGGAGACCGTAGCTCGTTTCCTTGGAGCGGCGATCCTTTCCGTGCTCCCCGGGCGCGTAGCCGCGGCGTTCGAACGCGCACTTCTCTGTGAAGCAGCGCGTCCCTTTGAGGAAGAGTTTTTCTCCCTCCCGGCGGCAGAGCCGGCACTTGTGTTCGTGAAACGTCGCCATGTGTTTGCTCTAAACCTCCCTCTTTTTCTCTACGCCGCGCCGCGCGCCTGGCCTCGAGCCTAGACGCGCCGCCTCTTGGGCGGGCGGCAACCGTTGTGGGGAATGGGCGTCACGTCCTTGATGGCCGAAATCTCGAGCCCCGCCGCCTGCAGCGACCGAATCGCCGCCTCGCGTCCGGAACCCGGCCCCTTCACCCACACTTCGACCTTCTTCAAACCCAGCGAGATCGCCTCTTTCGCCGCGGACTCCGCGGAGACCTGCGCCGCGAACGGCGTGCTCTTGCGCGATCCCTTGAATCCGACTTTCCCCGCGCTGGCCCAGGCAACCGTGTGCCCGTCCATGTCGGTGATCGTCACGATTGTGTTGTTGAACGTCGATTGGACGTGGGCGATTCCGTTGATGCCTACCTTCCGCTCGCGCTTCTTCTTCGGCTTCGGTGCTGCCGCCGGTGTTGCTTGGGTTGCCGGAGTTTCAGCCACTCAACGCTCCTCTCGATCAGCCCGCTCCTACGACCCGCGGGCGTTCCTCAGCCCGCCGCCGATCCAGGCGCCGGGCCGCTTCGTCAGCCCGCCGGTTTCGGCGCGGGGCGCTTCGGCGCAGCGGCGATCCTCTTGATCGCGCCCGCCGTCTTCTTGGGACCCTTGCGGGTCCGCGCATTCGTACGCGTGCGCTGGCCGCGGACCGGCAGGTTCTTCCGGTGCCTCAGGCCGCGGTAGGCGCCGATATCCATCAGGCGCTTGATGTTCATCGCGACCTCGCTGCGTCGCGCGCCTTCGACCTTGAGCTGCGACTCGATCACCTGGCGGAGTTTGCCGGTCTCCTCCTCCGTCAGGCTCTTCACGCGCGTGTCGGGACTGACGCCGGTCATCGAGAGAATCTTCTGCGCCGAGGGGCGCCCGATCCCAAAGATGTAGGTCAGCGCGATCTCGATGCGCTTTTCGTTCGGTAGATCGACTCCGGCGATACGGGCCAACGTTCCTCCTTAGCTAACTCGTGCGCCGCGCGGGCGCTCTAACTCTTGCGCCGCGCGGGCGCCCTAACCCTGGCGCTGCTTGTGGCGCGGGTTCTTGCAGATGATGCGCACCACGCCCTTGCGCCGGACGACTTTACAGTGCTCGCAAATCCGGGTAACCGATGCCTTCACTTTCATGGCCGCTCTCCTACGGGCGAACCCGCCTCCTTGTACCGCCCTACTTGAACCCGCCTACTTGTATCTATAGATGATCCGCCCTCGATTGAGATCGTAGGGCGACAGCTCCACAGTGACCTTGTCCCCGGGCAGGATCTTGATGAAGTTCATCCTCATCTTGCCCGAGATGTGCGCCAGGACCTTGTGGCCGTTTTCCAGCTCCACCCGGAACATCGCGTTCGGGAGCGGCTCGATGACTGTGCCTTCGACCTGGACGCCTTCTTCTTTCGCCATTCCCCTAGTCGGCCTCGACCTTGGACAGGATGACCGGCCCCTCGGCCCCGATCGCGACGGTGTGCTCGAAATGGGCCGAAAGACTCCGGTCCGCCGTCACGACCGTCCACTGGTCCGCAAGGGTCAGCACTTCCGCGGTGCCCGCGTTCACCATCGGCTCGATCGCGAGCACCATCCCTTCCTTGAGTTTCGGCCCCTCTCCCATGCGCCCGTAATTGGGCACCTGGGGCTCCTCGTGAAGCTCGCGCCCGATCCCGTGCCCCACGAGCGCGCGCACAACCTTGAACCGGTGGCGCGTCACTTCCCGTTCGATCGCGGCCGAGATGTCGGACACGCGGTTCCCGGGCTTCGCCTGCGCGATCCCGGCGTCGAGCGCGCGCTGCGTCACCTCCAGCAGTCTCGCCGCGGTCGAGCTCACTTCCCCGACCGGGTAGGTGCGCGCCGCGTCGCCGTAGAACCCTTCGCGCTTGACCCCGATATCCAGCGAAATGATGTCCCCCTCCTGGAGGATCCGTTTCGCGCTCGGGATCCCGTGCACGACTTCCTCGTTGATCGAGGCGCAGACGCTCGCCGGAAATCCGCGATACCCCTTGAACGCCGGCTCTCCGCCCGCATCGCGGATGAAAGCCTCCGCCAGGCGGTCCAGCTCGAGCGTGCTCACCCCGGGGCGGACCTCGCGCGAGAGCATCAGGAGACACCGCCCGACGATCCGGGCGCTCTCGCGGATGAGCTCCACCTCGTCCAGATCATGGATCTGGATCATCGCACCCTCGGCCGGGACGCCGCTCACGCGGCCTTCCCGATCGCGCGCAGGATCGCCGCGTACACATCCGCCGCGAGCCCGGACGCATCCACGTTTCGGAGGACGCTTTCCCGCTCGTAGTACGCCACGAGCGGCGCGGTCTCCCGCGCGTACACATCGAGGCGCTTACGCACCGTCTCGGGTTCGTCGTCCGCCCGCTGTTGGAGCGCGCCTCCGCACTTATCGCAGTGTCCCGCGACGCGGGGCGGAGCCGTGCTCATGTTATAGATGGCTCCGCACTGCGGGCAGAGCCAGCGCTCTCGAAGCCGATTCACGACGACTTCCGTCGGGACCACGAGGTTCAGGACCCGGTCTAAAGGTCGTTCCCCCAGAATCCCCTTGAGCCCTTCGGCCTGGGGGACGGTGCGCGGGAATCCGTCCAGAATAAACCCGCGCTCCGCGTCCGACCGCCCAAGCCTCGTCTCGATCAGTCCGAGCACCGTCTCGTCGGGCACCAGTCGCCCCGACTTGACGTGCTCTTCGGCGCTCTTCCCGAGGGCCGTGCCCTCCTGGATCGCCTGGCGCAGGATCTCGCCGGTCGCAACGATCGGCGCGCCGAGGCACTCCGAGAGTTTCTTCCCGTGAGTGCCCTTGCCGCTCCCCGGCGGACCGAGGAGCACGACTCTCATCGTCGACCCCGAAGCTTGCCGCTCTTGACGAAACCCTCGTAGTGGCGCATCAGCAGATGCGACTCCATCTGCTGCAAGGTGTCGAGCGCCACGCCGACCACGATCAGGACGCTCGTCCCACCGAAATAGAACGGGACGTTGAAACGCGCGATCAGGATGTCCGGGAGCACCGCGATCAGAGCCAGGAAGATGGCGCCCGGCAACGTGATCCGCGAGAGGACCCGGTCGATGTACTCGGAGGTCTTCCGGCCGGGACGAATCCCCGGGATGAAGCCTCCGTACTTTTTCATGTTGTCCGCCATGTCGTTCGGATTCAGGACGATGGCGGTGTAGAAATAGGTGAAGAAGATGATCGTGACCGAATAGACCACGATGTGCACGATGCTTCCGACCGAGAAGAGGTTCGCGAGACCCTCGATCATCGTGTTCCCGTGGAAGTAGAGCGCCAGCGTGCTCGGGAGCATGATCACCGACTGCGCGAAGATGATCGGGATCACGCCGGCGGTGTTCACCCGGAGCGGGATGTGCGTGTTCTGCCCGCCGTACATCTT
>DASXQO010000152.1:0-13686 GCA_036507115.1 Candidatus Eiseniibacteriota bacterium
GATGGCGCCCAATCCCCGGAGTCGTACCTCAACCGACTCGGGGCATCTGCGCCCAGTGGCGAGGAACTGCGTGCGCTGGCGCAAGAGTTGACCGTCGGCGAGACGTACTTTTTCCGGAACGCCGACCAGTTCCGCGCCTTCGGCGAGCTGGTGCTGCGAAACCGCCTTGACGCGTGGCGGGCGGAGCGGTCGCTGCGCATCCTCTCGGCCGGGTGCGCCTCGGGTGAGGAACCCTACTCGATAGCGATCGCGGTCCGCGAACACCTCTCCGACCTCTCTTCATGGAACATCGAGATCCTCGCCCTGGACATGAACCCCTCATTCCTCGAACGCGCCCGCCGCGGGCGCTACGCTCCCTGGTCCTTCCGCGAAACTCCGCCCGAACTCAAGGAGCGGTGGTTCCGGCCCGCGCGCGCGGAGTTCCTCCTCGCCGACGAGATCCGCTCGATGGTCACATTTCAAGCGGCGAACCTGATCGAAGAGGACCTTTCGCTCTGGCGGCCGGGGCGTTTCGACGTCGTCTTTTGTAGAAACGTGATCATGTACTTCACGCCGCACCACGCGCAGAGCGTGGTGGCCCGCATCGCGCGTTCCCTGGCGCCGGGCGGCTATCTCTTCCTGGGGCACGCCGAGACGCTCCGTGGGCTTTCACACGATTTCCATCTGTGCAACACGCACGAGACATTTTATTACCAGCTCAAGGACCCCGCGGGAGTCGCCGGGCGTCCCGACCGTGCATCGGAGCTTCCGCTCGATCAGGCCGGAGCGCCGGGCGCGCTGGCGCCGATCGTTGATGCGGCGGGCTCCTGGGTGGAGGCGATCCAGCGCGCGTCGGGACGGATCGACGCGCTGGCCCAACGGTCCCCGATGGTTCCGGTCGCCGATGCGCGCGCGTCCGCCGGCGCCGGTCGCGCTCCCGACTTGGGCCGCGCCCTGGAGCTCTTCAAGCGGGAACGGTTCGGCGAAGCGCTGACGCTCGTGGACCGGATGTCCTCCGAGGCGGCGCGGGATCCCGAGGTTCTTCTCTTGCGCGCGGTACTCCTGGCGCACGGTGGGAACCTCGTGGACGCGGAGGCGGCCTGTGAGGCGCTTCTACGGGTTGACGGGCTGAGCGCTGGAGCGCACTACGTCGCGGGTCTATGCCGGGAAGGTATGGGCGATCCAGACGGCGCCGCAGAGCACGACCGGGTGGCGCTCTACCTGGATCCGGGCTTCGCGATGCCGCGGCTCCACCTCGGGCTCTTGTCGCGGCGGAGCGGAGACCGCGATGCCGCGCGCCGAGAGCTCGAGCAGGCGCTCGACCTGCTCCAGAGGGAGGATCCCTCCCGACTCCTCCTCTTCGGGGGCGGATTCGGCCGGGGCGCGCTCGTGGCACTGTGCCGGGCCGAGCTGGCCGCGTGTGGAGGCGCGCCGTGAACGAGAAGGGGACCAGCGCGCCGGGACTCGCCGCAGAACTGCGTCGGGCCTTCGACCGATCCTTCGCCGACGCCCCGCGGACCGAGACGCGGGAGGTGGTCGAGATCCTCTCGGTGCAGGTTTCAGGGGAAGCCTATGGGCTGCGGCTGTCTCAAATCCGCGGGCTCTACCCCGTCAACCGGATCGCGCCCCTTCGCGGTCCGATTCCGGAGCTGCTCGGGCTGGCTGCGCTGCGCTCCAAGATTGTGCCCGTCTACGCGCTGGGCGGGCTCCTCGGCCATCCGTCGAGACAGCCTCCCCAATGGCTCGCCTTCACAGGCGCCGGCGAGGAATGCGTCGCCCTCGCTCTGGACCGCCTCGAGGCGCACATCCGCGTCGCGGCCTCGGATATTTCGACGGACGCCGGCCCGAATCCGGGAAGGCCGCATGTCCGGTCGGCGGCGCGCATGGGGGAGCGGACGCTTCCGCTCGTGGACGTCCCCTCGGTGCTCGAACAAATCAAACGAAGGATCGGTGCGCACAGTTCGCGGGAGGAGTGATCAGTCATGACACGTAATTGGACGTTTGGACGGAAATTGGGCGCCGGGTTCGGCGTCATGGTCGGACTGGCCGTAGCCATCGGGCTGGTGGGCATCGTCGCGCTGCAGAGTGTCGTACGGAGCAAGGACCGCGTCATTTCCGTCAATGCGAACCTTCTGATCGACGCAGCGAAGCTCCAGTCCGCGGTGAACAAAAAGTCGGCGTCGATCCGCGGGTACCTGCTGGACCGCGACGACCGACTCCTCGACGAGATGCGCGAAGCGCGGCAGGACTTCACGGCCGCCGCCGAGCGCCTGAAGGGAGCGGTATACACCGAGGAGGGCCGACGCCAGCTCGAATTGGTGCGGAGCGCTGAGGCAGACCATCAGTCCGCCAGCGAAGGAGTCATCGCATTGCGCCGCTCCGGGTCCCCCACAGAGGCGGTCGCGCGCGCCTTCGCCGACCAGATCATGCCCAAGAGGGCGGTGCTCGGGAAGCAGCTTCAGGATTTGGTCGAGCGTGAGGAGGCGCTCCTCGAGCGGGCGCGACTCGCCGCGACCGATGCGGCTTCGCGCGCGATCGGGCTCGTGGTTCTGCTCGTCATCGGCGTCGCCGTATCCGGCGCGATCTTCGGGGTCTCTTTGACGAGGGCTTTGGCGCGCCAGGTCGGAGGCGCTGTGGGCCAGGTACAAAGCTCCTCCGCCGAGCTGCAGGCGGCCGCCAATCAGCAGGCGGTCGGCGCCAAGGAACAGGCGACCGCGATGAGCGAAATCGCCACCACCGTGCGCGAGCTTCTGGCGACCTCCCGGCAGATCGCCGAGAGCGCCCAACGTGTGGTGCAGATCGCCCAGGAGACGGCCCGCGCGGCGACCGGCGGAGAGTCCACGGTCGAGAAGGCGCATGAATCGATCGTCGGTATCCGCCGGCAGGTTGACCTGGTCGTGGGGCACATGGTGGACCTCGGTAAGAAATCCCAGCAGATCGGCGCGGTCGTGGAGATCGTCTCGGAGCTGGCCGAGC
The DNA here is from genome assembly GCA_036507115.1 of Candidatus Eiseniibacteriota bacterium. Classification (GTDB taxonomy): domain Bacteria; phylum Eisenbacteria; class RBG-16-71-46; order SZUA-252; family SZUA-252; genus WS-7. The sequence goes on from DASXQO010000152.1 coordinate 2,956, forward strand.
AGACGAACATCCTGGCCATCAACGCGATGATCGAGGCTGCGGGCGCCGGCGAAGCCGGAGGCCGGTTCGCGGTCGTCGCGGACGAAATCCGCAAGCTCGCCGACCGGGTGGCTGGTTCGGCCAAGGAGATCCGCACGCTGATCGATGACATACGTGCCGCGGTGAACACCAACGTCATGGCGACCGAGACCGGTTCGAAGGCCGTGGACGCCGGCTCGCGGCAGTTCGGCGAGGTGGCGTCGGCCCTGAAGCAGATCGCCGCGCTCGTGTCCACCACCACCGAGGCGGCGCGGGAGATCGAACTCTCGACGAAGCAGCAGAGCTCGGCAGTGGAGCAAGTGAACCTCGCGATCTCCAACATCGCCCAGGCGACACGGGAGACCGAGTCCAGCTCCAGCCAGACGCTTCAAACCGCGTCGCAGCTGGCCGATCTCTCCAAGGGCCTCCTGCGGCTTGTTCAGTCCCAGGAAGCGCTGGCGGCGTGACTCAAGACATCTATAAATACTTCCGCATCGAGGCGCGGGAGTTGTTGGAGCAACTCGGTAAGGGGGTTCTCGAGCTGGAGGCCGAACAACTGCGGGCGGGCCTCGTGCCGCAGCTGCTCCGGCTCGCGCACACGCTGAAGGGCGCGGCCCGGGTCGTGAAGCAAACCGAAATCGCGGAGCTTGCTCACGCGGTGGAGGACATCCTGGCGCCTCTGCGCGAGCAGGCCTCGTCGCTCACGAGGGACCAGGCGAGCGAACTGCTCCGGCTGATCGACGCTATGGCGGCGCGTGTCAACGCGCTGGCACCTCCGTCGCAGGCAAACGCCGAGGCGGCGCCCGAAGAGGCGCTGCCTCTCTCTCGCGTCGACGTCGCGGAGATGGAATCGCTGGGAGACGGAATCTCGGAGTTGGGCGTTCAGGTAGCCGCGCTCCGGCCCGCTCTCGAATCGCTCGAGCGGGCCCGGCGGCTCACCGACGCCGCGGAACTCAGATCCGCCGTCGCCGGAGTGGAGCGGGCGCTCACGTCCGCGGTCGAGCAGGTCCAGCGTGAGATCGGGCAGGTGCGGGAAGCGACCGACCGCTTGCGTCTCGTGCCGGCGAACACCGCGTTCGGACAACTGGAACGCGTCGCGCGCGACACGGCTCTGGCGGCCGAGAGGCGCATGCGGTTGGAGACCCGTGGAGGGGGCGTCCGGCTCGACGCGCACGTCTTCAGTCTCGTCCTGCCGGCGCTGGTTCAGCTTGTCCGAAACGCGGTGGCCCACGGCATCGAACCCGAAAACGAACGTGCCGCGCTCGGGAAGCCGCGCGAGGGGAGCGTGGCTCTCGAGGTTTCGCGCCGGGGGAGCCGCGTGGTGTTCGTGTGTCGCGACGATGGGCGGGGAGTGGATCTCGAGGCGGTGCGGCGGCTGGCCCGGCAGAAGGGGCTCGTGCCCGCGGACGCGGCCGGTCACGGCGCCGAAGAACTCTTCCGGATGCTTCTTCGCGGCGGTCTGTCCACCTCCGGCTCGGTGACCGAGATCGCGGGGCGGGGCGTCGGGCTGGACATCGTGCGCGACGCCGCCGCGAGACTGGGGGGCGACGTCGCGGTGCGGTCGGAGCCCCGCGTCGGCACCACGGTCGAGCTCGTTGTGCCCGTTTCGTCGTGCATGGTGGAGGCTCTGATCGTCGAAGAATCCGGAGCGCGCGCGGCGATTCCGCTGGATTCGGTGCAGGGCGTCGTGCAGCTCGACCTCGCCGGCCTCGCCGGCGGAGCCGACCGTTCCATGACCGTCTTCCGGGACCGCGTCATTCCAGTCCTCCCGCTCGCGTGGGTCCTCCACGCGGACATCGCGGGCGCGCGGCCCGGAATCCGTTGCGCCCCCGTCGTGCGCTCCGGCGATGGGCTGGCCGCGGTCGGCGTGGACCTTCTCGTCGGCGTCGCGAGTGTGTTGGTGCGCCCGCTCCCCGCCCTGGTACCTCCGAACCCAGTCGTCGTCGGCGCGTTCCTGGACGCGGGAGGCAATCCTCAATTGGTCCTGGATCCCGAGGGACTGGTCGCGGCGGCCGGGATGGCGGGCCCCGTGGCTGCACCGGCGGAGCCCGTGCTACCCGCCCCGATCTTGGTCATCGATGACTCTCTCACGACCCGCATGCTCGAGCAGAGCATCCTGGAGTCGGCGGGATACGAGGTCGACCTCGCGGTCTCCGGCGAAGACGCGCTCGAGAAGGCGCGGCAACGGCGCTACGGCCTCTTTCTCGTGGACGTGGAGATGCCGGGCATGGACGGCTTCACGTTCATCGAGCGCACGCGCGCCGATGCCGCGCTCGAAGACGTGCCGGCGATTCTGGTGACCTCGCGCGGCTCGATGAAGGACCGGGCGCGCGGCGAGGAGGTGGGCGCCGCCGCGCATATCGTCAAGAGCGAGTTCGATCAGGGAGAGCTGCTCGCATCCATCCATCGCCTGATGGAGGCTCCGTGAAGCCGATCCGGGTGCTCGTCGTCGAAGATAGCCTCACCGCGCGGCGGCATCTGTGCGACGCGCTGTCCGCCGACCCGGGGATGAAGGTCGTCGGCGAGGCGGAGGACGGACGTCGGGCCATAGAGCTATGCCGGGAGCTCAAGCCCGACGTCGTGACGATGGACATGATGTTGCCCGTGATGAGCGGACTCGCGGCCACGGAATACATCATGGCGTTCTCTCCCACGCCGATCCTTGTGGTCTCGTCCTCCCTGAACCGGGGCGAGCTGTTCCGCACCTACGACGCGCTCGCGGCGGGAGCGGTGGACGTGATGGAGAAGCCCTCCGGCGTCGAGCCCAACGGGGAGTGGGAGCGCCGGTTCGTGCAGGCGGTCAGCATGGTGTCACGGATCCGGGTGATCACGCACCCGCATGGCCGGCTCGCCGCGTTCGCCCGCCGCCGTGCGTCCCCAACCCCGCCGGAGGTGGAGCGCGGGCGATTCCGCGTCCTGGCCATCGGAGCCTCAACGGGCGGTCCGGGTGCGGTGGTGGAAATTCTAAAGGCGCTCCCGGCCCCCTACCCGCTCCCCGTGCTCCTGGTCATCCATATCGGCGAGCCCTTCGGTGCCGCGTTCTCGGAGTGGCTGGACGGACAGACCCGGCATCGCGTCTCGCTCGCGCGCGACGGGGAGCCGGTCGCGGCCGCGGGGAGAATCGTTCTGGCCCCGCCCGGCTACCACTTGGTCGCGCGCGAGGGAAGGCTGCGCCTCACCACCGACCCCGAGCGGCATTCGTGCCGGCCATCGGTGGACGTTCTGTTCGAATCGCTTGCGGCCGAGTTTGGCTCCTCGTGCGTCGCGTGTCTGCTGACCGGAATGGGCCGCGACGGCGCCCTGGGCATGCTGGCCGTCCGGCGCGCGGGCGGCCTCACGCTGGCACAGGACGAGGCGACCTCGGTCGTATACGGCATGCCCGCCGAGGCTGCCGCCCTGGGCGCCGCATGCCACGTACTGCCCCTCGGGGATATCGGATCCGCCCTTGCGGATCTGGCCGCGACGCCCGTAGTGGAGAGGCCTCGATGAGCGACAGGGTCCTGATCGTCGACGACAGCCTCACCGTCCGGATGGATCTTGCCGAGGCGTTCCGGGAGGCGGGATTCGATGTGACCCCCTGCGCGACCGCCGCGGAGGCAAGGGCCGCGCTGGCCCGGGGCCGGTTCGGCCTCATCGTGCTCGACGTGATCCTGCCCGACGCGGACGGCGTCGATCTGCTCCAGGACCTCCGCGCCGCCGAGGTTCCCGCTCCGATCATGCTCCTCTCCACTGAAGCCGCTGTCCGCGACCGGATCCGCGGGCTCCGCACCGGGGCGGACGAGTACGTTGGGAAGCCGTACGACAGGAACTACGTCGTCTCGCGGGCGCGGGAACTCATGCGGAAAGACCATGGCTCGCCCGGCGCTCCGAGCGCCGCAGTGCTCGTCATCGACGACAGTGAAGCCGTTCGGAAACACCTCGAGCTCGCCTTCCGGGACGCGGGCTACGACGTTCTTCTGGCCGCATCAGGGGAAGAGGGGCTGCGCATTGCCGCGGATGCCCGGCCTGCTGTGGTCATCGTGGACGGGCTGCTCCCGGGGATCGACGGTCCTACGGTCATCCGCCGCGTGCGCCTCGATGCGGCATTGCGGAAGACGCCGTGTCTTCTCCTCACGGCTTCCGAGGGACCGGGCGCGGAACTCGAGGCCCTGGACGCCGGCGCGGACGCGTTCGTTCGGAAGGATGACGACGTCGCGGTCATCCTGGCGCGGGTGGCGGCCGTGCTCCGCGGGGGATCGGCCGGAGCGCACGAGTCCGCCGCGACGAGCGTCGAGGGTCCCAAGAAGATCCTCGCGGTCGATGACAGCCAAACCTATCTGCAATCGGTCGCGGCGGCGCTGCGCGGCGAGGGATACGACGTCGTCCTGGCGGGGTCGGGCGAAGAGGCGCTCGACCTCCTGTCGGTCCAGTCCGTGGAGTGCGTCCTCCTCGATCTCATCATGCCGGGGCTGGGAGGCCGCGAGACGTGCCAGCGGATCAAGGCCGTTCCGGGTCTCCGCGACCTGCCGGTGATCATCCTCACCGCGGTGGAGGACCGCGACGCCATGATCGAGGGATTGGCCGCCGGGGCGGACGACTACATCGCGAAGTCGAGCGATTTCGAGGTGCTGCGGGCCCGCGTCCGCGCGCAGATCCGCCGCCGCCAGTTCGAAGACGAGAATCGCGACTTCCGGGAACACGCGCTCCGGATGGAGATGGAAGCCGCCGAGGCGCGCGCCGCGCGAAAGCTCGCGGAGACCCGCGCCGCGCTGGTCGGGGAGCTGGAGCAGAAAAACCTCGAGCTGGAAGCGTTCAGCTATTCCGTCTCGCACGATCTGCGCGCTCCCCTGCGGAGCATCGACGGGTTCAGCAAAGCGCTCCTCGAGGACTACGCGGAACGGCTGGATGATCAGGGCCGTGATCACCTCGGCCGCGTGCGCAACGCGGCCCAGCGCATGGGAGAGCTGATCGACGACCTTCTGCAGCTCTCGCGCGTCGGGGGTTCGGAGATGCGGCGCGAGCGGGCGGACCTTTCGGCATTGGCCCACGCGGTTGCGGCAGAGCTCCAGGAGCGGGACCCGCATCGCCGCGTGCGGTTCGTCATCCACGAGGGCCTCCTTGCGGAGGCGGATCCGCGCCTCACGCGGGTCGTCCTCGAAAACCTATTGGGCAATGCCTGGAAGTTCACGGGTAAAGCAGACGACCCAACGATCGAGTTCGGCGCGCTGAAGGATGACCGGGATACCGCGTACTTTGTCCGCGACAACGGGACCGGCTTCGACATGCAGTACGCGGGGAAGCTCTTCGCGCCGTTCCAGCGCCTCCACTCCGCCGCCGAGTTTCCGGGGTCGGGGATCGGCCTGGCCATTGTGCAGCGCGTCGTCGGCCGCCACGGCGGCCGCGTCTGGGCCGAAGGGAGCGTCGGGAAGGGCGCGACCTTCTTCTGGACGCTCCCCGTGCCGCGCGGGGGCGGCGAGCCGTGATCCGAAAGACGAAGATCATCCTTCTCGTGGAGGACAACCCCGATGACGTGGCGCTCACCCTGCGGGCGTTCGAGCGGTCCCGCGTCGCGAACAGGATCGTCGTCGTCACGGACGGGCAGCAGGCCCTGGACTACCTGTTCGCCGCCGGCGAGCACGCCGGGCGCGACACAGGCGCGACGCCCCAGGCTGTCCTGCTGGACCTGAAGCTTCCCAGGATCGACGGCCTCGAAGTGCTCCGGCGGATTCGCGCCGACGGACGGACGCGGCGTCTTCCGGTGATCGTCCTCACCTCGAGCAACGAGGAGCAGGACATCATGCGGAGCTACGACCTGGGAGCGAACAGCTACGTCCGCAAGCCCGTGGACTTCACCCAGTTCGTCGAGGCGGCCGGCCAGCTCGGACTCTACTGGCTGGTGCTCAACGAGCCGCCCGGAATCGACTAACGCATGGAGGGAGGCGTGGACAAGACGATACGCGCGCTCATCGTCGAGGACAACGAGGACGATGCGCAGATGCTCTTGCGGGAGCTGGAGCGCGGCGGATACCGCGTGGCCCACCGCCGCGTCGAGACGCCCGCGGCCATGCGCGAAGCGCTGAGCGAGCCGTGGGACATCGTGCTCAGCGACTACTCGATGCCGTCCTTCAACGCGCCCGCCGCCCTCGAGCTGCTTCGGAGCACGGGCATCGACCTCCCCTTCATCATCATCTCCGGAACCATCGGGGAGGAGGTCGCGGTCGCCTCCCTGAAGGCGGGCGCCGATGATTTTCTGGTCAAAGGGCGTCTCGCCCGATTGGTCCCTGCGGTGGGACGGGAACTGCGCCAGGGGTCCAGGCGGCTCGAAGCTGCGGCGATGGAGGAGAGGCGACGGGCTGTAGTCGCGCTCAACAACGACGTGACGTTGGCGCTCAGCCAAGCCCTTGACGTCCGGGGCATGCTTCAACTGTGCACGGAATCCATGGTGCGTAACCTCGACGCCACATTCGCCCGCATCTGGACCCTCAATGCGATGGGCGACGTCCTGCTGCTACAGGCCAGCGCGGGCCTCTATACCCACCTCGACGGGCCGCACGGAAGAGTGCCGGTCGGCAAGTTCAAGATTGGGCTGATCGCCCAGGAGAGACAGCCTCATCTCACGAACGACGTGCTCAACGACACTCGTATCGGCGATCCCGAATGGGCCCGGCGGGAAGGTATGGTCGCCTTCGCGGGCTATCCCTTGATCGTGGGTGAACGCCTCGTCGGAGTCATGGCGATGTTCTCCAGACATGTTCTCGCCGAAAGCGTTCTGGACGCACTGGGGGCCGTGGCTCGAACGATTGCCATGGGAATCGAGCGTTGGCGGTTAGAGGAGCAACTTCGGCAGAGCCAGAAGATGGAGGCCATCGGGCAACTCGCGGGGGGTGTGGCTCATGATTTCAACAACGTGCTGACGATTGTCTCCGGCTATTCGCAGCTCCTGCTGAGTCAAACCGATCTGAACGAGGCCGCGAGGGACAAGATCCACGAAATCAGCCAAGCGGGGGAGCGGGCCGCTTCGTTGACTCGCCAGCTCCTTGCGTTCGGCCGCAGGCAGGTGCTGGAACCCAAGGTGCTCGACATCAACGCACTCGTTACCGGCACAGAGAAGATGCTCCGGCACACGATCGGCGAGGACATCGATCTGGGCACGGCGTTGGACCCCCAGCTCACGCGCGTGACGGCAGATCCCGGGCAGATCGAGCAAATCATTTTGAACTTGGCCGTCAACGCTCGCGATGCGATGCCCCAGGGGGGCAAGCTCACGATCGAGACAGCCAACGTGGAGCTGGACGAGAGCTACACGCGCACGCATGCAACGGCCAAGCCCGGAAGCTACGTGATGCTCGCAGTGAGTGACACGGGATGCGGAATGACGCCGGAGGTCATGCACCGAGCGTTCGAGCCGTTTTTCACAACCAAGGACCCGGGGAAGGGAACGGGGCTCGGTCTCGCGACCGTGTACGGCATCGTCCAGCAGAGCGGTGGCCACATCGGGCTGTACAGCGAGCTGGGTCGCGGCACAATCTTAAAAGTCTACCTTCCGCGCACGGAAGCGGAGGCTCCCTCAGTCGAGTCGTGGCAGGAGACGCGCGTCTTGCCGGCCGGCAGCGAAACCGTCCTCTTGGTGGAAGACGACGACTCCGTGCGGGCCCTCTCTCGGAGTGTGCTGGAGATGTCAGGCTACACGGTGCTGGAAGCCAGTGGCGGGCGCGAGGCCTTGAGCGTTTGCGAGCAGCACAGCGGGCCGATCCAGATCGTCGTAACGGACGTGGTGATGCCCGAGATGGGCGGGCGTATCCTCGCGCAGCAGGTCAGCGCCTTGCGGCCCGGGATCAAGGTCCTCTACGTGTCGGGATACACGGACGACACGGTGATCCGGCACGGCGTCCTAGAGGCGGGGGCCGCCTTTCTCCAGAAGCCTTTCACGCCCGTTGCGCTGGCGAACAAAGTACGGGACGTGCTTGATAAACCGAGCAAACGGCACTCTGCGGCGAGGGTCCGCTAAAGCGCTTAGCCCTGCTCGAATCACCTGCATCCGCCATCATTTCGAAGAGGGTCACGTTCGGGGAGCCAAATCACTGAAACGCGAACTTTTCGATTCGCGGTTGAGATAGGGGCCCTGGTGGCGAGAGCTGCCGGGGCTTCGTGTATGTAGCGTCCGTGTGCGATATTATGGCACTGGGGGGCCCCGCTGAAGGCCGTCGCTGCTGCGACGCGGGCTCGAGCCGGGAGCCGGCTCTTGTGCCTTCTCTGGGCAAGCCGCCACAATGCGGCTCTCTTGATCTCTGGCTCTCTCCACGCATTACCCCGGTCAAAATGAGTGTCCACGTCTCAGCCCGGGCTGCGAACGTAAGGCTGGGGCGGTGTCTGACTGCGGCACGGCTTTCACAAGGTGCCCGGCCGCGTCCGAACTGCAAGGACGAGATACCGTCATCTCCGGCGAGTTGATCATGGGCGTGATCCGGTGCTCCGGAGCCGCCGACGCCCCTTGCACGCTGCAGGGGACGTCAGATCTCGAAGCCTTCTTGACCCTGGTTACGGAGGCGCTGACTCCGTGCGCACCGCGGCGAAGAGCTCGGCCACTTCATCGGGCACGGGAGGCGCTTCGAGGGGCCAGACGAGGGTTTGCTTCGACCGGCGTGGAGCGAACGCCTCGTGCTCCAGCAGGGGCCGCAGATCGGGCTCCAACCGGGTCAGAACCTCCATTTCGGTCAGGAACGGGCGGCGGATGAACTTCATGGCCAGCGCGAGGTCGCCATGGCGCGCCATGACTCCGGCGGCCATGACGATAGCCGTGAGCCCGAGCTCGTGCGAGGTCTCGGCGGTGGCGAGCAAGTGCATTGCCTGATCCACTCGACCCGCTCGATCCGCCAGCACCGCCTCCAATACCTGAAGGTTCGCGAACTCGCCTCCCGCCGCCTTCCCGAGATCGAGCTCCTGCCGCGCGGCCGCGGTGTCGCCTCGCCGCAGGTGCACGGAGGCGCGCAGCATATGCGCTCCGGTGATATAAAACGATTCCGTCGCCAGCCGTCCGACTCGAGCTGAAGCGGCGCTCCTTCGCGCCCTCGAGGTGAATTCCCGATTCACGCCGGCGCTGACACCATGACGTTCCCGGGCTTCAAATCGCGGTGCACGACGCCGCGCTCGTGGGCCGCCTCGATCGCGGATGCGATCTGCCCGCCGAGGTCCAGGACCTCTCGGATGGAGAGTGGCCCGCGCGCCAGCCGATGGGAGAGGGTCTCGCCGCTCACGAACTCGAGCACCAGATAGGGGACACCCTGGGAGTCTTCAATTCCGTGGATCCCGGCGATGTTCGGGTGGTTGAGCGAGGCGAGGAGTTTCGCCTCGCGCTCGAAGCGCGCGAGGCGTCCGGCGTCATGAGCGAATTCGCTGGGGAGCGCCTTGATCGCGACGATCCGGTCGAGCCGCCTGTTCCTGGCTCGATAGACCTCTCCCATGCCGCCCGCTCCCAGCGGGTCGACGCTCGTGAATCATGCCAAAGGCAAGAGGGTGGGGTCGGACGTGGCCCTTCGGGAGTTGATCGAGAAATACGCGGACAGCGACGCGGCTCAGATCGCGGAGGCGTATGCATATCGCGGTGAAGCGGACCGGGCGTTCGAGTGGCTGGTGCTCTGAACCCAGTTTCGTGAGACACGTTCAGGCCAGAACTTTATCCATCGCGAACCGAAATTCGGCCGGCGATTTCATCCCGAGCGCTGAGTGCGGCGCCTGGGTGTTGTAGTCGGCGATCCAACCCGGGATCTGCTCGAGCACCCGATCCGCCGTGTTCGCCATCCAGATAATCCCGCTTCAGCTTGTTCACGAAGGCCTCGGCCATCATGAGCGCGTGCCTTATGTACCTTGGGTGATAGATGAGCCCGACGAAGACGATCGGCCGATCATGTACGGTCTGATTCGGATGGCGTGCAACGAGGGGATGGAGTGGCCGCCGCGGGGGGATAAGGAGTTCTAAATCGCCCACATTATGGTCAGGGGGCCTGGATCACCGAGACGCAGCCTGGGTTCGACACTCTTCGAGAACGTCTTTTGGAATGAGGCGGGTCGCAGCGACCACAAGGCCGGGAACGATGATTGCGTCATCGAGGTGGCCGATTAGGGGTATGAAATCCGGGATCAGATCGATTGGGCTCAAGGCGTATGCAACGGCGGCGCGGAGAAGCCAGCGGGCGAGAGGTGGAGTCCGGGGGTGTTCCAGGGCGAGCTGATAGACCTGGATCTCGCGCCGGAACCGCGCAAAAGCTGATGGATTACTCGCGACCGGCCTCAGTCTTCCTCGGAGGTATCTCTTCCCCGGTGGGATGCTCGGGCACCAGGTAGAGGGACACGTCGCCGGCCTGACGCTTGGTGGCTCGGGGCGCGTCTTCGTCAAGACTCGCGGTCCGATGGCGAGTCGACGCGGGATTGTACGCCTAACCTACCCAAAGCGGCATAATTGCGCCGCTTCCCTATGAATCTGATATTCCGGACGAGCGACGCCATTATCATGGGCCTTGCCCAGATAGGCTATGATTTCGGTGTATTGTGCCGATTCCGATCGGGGGAGGCTCACGAAGTGCACACACGACGGCTATGCTGGCTGGTGCTCGCCGTACTGCTCGAGTTCGCCTCAAGCCCCGCAGGCGCCGCGACATTGTCCGGAGGCGCCGGTGCCGACTACCAAACCGGGCCTGAGAAGCAGTCCTACCGAGGCGCGCTTCTCTTCGCCTCGGC
>DASXQO010000153.1:0-5938 GCA_036507115.1 Candidatus Eiseniibacteriota bacterium
CGCGTTCGCCGCCTTCTTCTGCAGCTCCTCAACGCCTTTGGATGCGGCCGGGGGCGCTTCCCGAAATTCGCTGGTCCGGCTCTCGGGGGTGCCCACTGCCCCTAGCCGCGCGCGCTCGGCTCGGTCGGCCGCCCCGGCGAGACCGAGGTTCTCGCGCGTCCGGAGCTGATCCTTTCCGCTCGCCTCGAGCTTGGCGTCTCCCGTCTTGGCCTCTTCGGCATCCTGGTCCCGGGACTCCAGACGGGCCAGGGACCCCGACGCCGCCTCGCGCTCTGTCGCACCTACATCCGACTTCATACCGTTGGAGGTGGCTCCGGAATCGCCTGGTGCAGCCTCCCCGGGGGCGCGCACTGCTACCGACGGCGCCTTCGGCGCCACTACTTGTTGATAGATTCCCTGTTTTATCAAGATCACGACCACGACGAGAACGGCGGCGGCCGCGCTCGCGGTGGAAATGACGGCGGCCCACGGCAGTCCCGGGACCTCCTTGATCCGCCCTTCATCTCCGTCCGCTCCGCCGCGGCGGCGCTCACGCTCCCGCCAGGAGCCCACGCGGCCGTGGGCATCGGGCGCGGCCGCCATGTCCTCGGTCCGCGCCGCGCCGGCCGCGCCGGTGCTCTTAACGCCTCCCGCGGCGATCCGCGCGCGCACGGTCTCATGCAGGCGCTCCAGATAATCGGAGGGGGCGCGATCGGGTGATAGGCGAAGCTCGAACTCGAGCGAGGAGACCTGATTGATGAACGAACGGCAAATGCTGCAGCCCATGACATGGGCCTCGATCAGAGCCCGCTTCTCGGGCCCAAGCTCCCCATCCCGATAGGCGAAGAGATCCTCGGAAGGCGGATGGATGGGGTCGTTTCTCAGGCTCATCTCTGAAATCTCGCGGCTCTCAATTTCTCCACTTCCTCGAGCAGGGCCTCGCGCGCCCGGGCCAGCCGGGACATGACGGTGCCCACGGGGACATCGAGCGCGCTCGCGATCTCGGTATATGCCAAATCTCCCTCCACACGGAGCGCGAGGATCGCGCGGTGCTCGTCCGAGAGCTTCTCCAGCGCCTCTTCCACGTCCATCAAGCGCTGCCTTCCCGCGACATCCATTTCGGCGTCGGGGATCCTCTCGGCGAGGGTGATTCCATCCACCCCCGGCTCGTCCAGCGGCACGGTGACGCGGCGGGAGCGCTGGCGGATCCGGCTCAGCGCGGACCTCGCGACGATCGTGAGAAACCACGGCCCAAACGCGCGGCTCGGGTCGAACCGCGCAAGCGCCCGGTAGGCTTTGACGTAGCTGTCCTGGACCACGTCGTCGGCATCCTCGTGGTTGCGCGTGATCCTGCGCGCCAGACGATAGGCGGGGCGTCGCGTGCGGCGTACCAGCTCGTCGAAGGCGTCGATCTCGCCCCCCACAACGAGTTGGACGATCTCGGCGTCGGGAACCGCGGAGCGGTCGGGCTTCTTATCACCCATTCGACGCGCACTTTACTACGCCGTCCCGGGCCGGTGTATTCCAAACAAAAGGGCGGAGCCTCGTAGGCCCCGCCCTTCATCCCTGACCCCAGAGATGACTACTTGCGAGAATTACGCCCGCGCCTGTTCGCGGCTCTTCGGCTCAACCAGAGCAATCCGAACGCAACCACCGCGACCCAGAGAATGATTTTCAACATCATGAACCGCTCACCTCCCTTCGAGGTACTGCAACAACCTAGTGCGACGAGTTCTGGGCGGCGATGGCCTGCATCAACTGGATCACTGCGGGGCCCAGGATCACGATGAGTAGCGCCGGAAAGATCATGAACACGAGCGGGAACGCGAGCTTGATGCCCGCCTTGCGGGCGGACTGCTCGGCGCGCTGGCGGCGCTTCGTCCGCATGGATTCCGCGTGCGCGCGGAGCGATTGGGCGATGCTCGTCCCGAGCTTGTCGGCCTGGATGAGCATCGCGGTGAGCGCGTAGACATCATCGACCCCGGTGCGGCGGGCGAAGCGGCGCAAGGCATCGGCGCGGGACAATCCCGTCCGAAGCTCCTGGTTCGAAAGGAGAAGCTCATCGCTCAGCGCCGGGCTCGCGATACCGACCTCCTGACCCACGCGCTCGAGCCCCGCGTTCAGACCCAGACCGGCTTCCATGCACACGACGAGAAGGTCGAGCGCGTCCGGGAGCGCCTGCTGGATCTGAAGCTTCCGCGCCTCCCCCTTGAGGTAGAGCCAGAACGTGGGGAGATAGAATCCGACCAGGGCCGCGATCGCTCCCTGGAGGGTCGAGGACCCGATCGGCCGGGCCAGGGCGTAGTTAGCGGAGACCCATCCGACCCCGAGGGTAGTGGCGAGCACCATCTTGGTGCCCAGGAACACCAGCTCGGCGCGCGGCTGCCGGATGCCCGCGCGCTCGAGGCCGGAACGAAGGCTCTCGGAGCTCTCGCCGGTCGGGAGGAACCCTCCCAGAGAGGCGAGGATCTCGGTGACGAACGAAGGCCGCTCCTCCTTGCTGACAGGCCGCGAGGCGAGCGCGCGCGCGCGCAAATCCCGGAGTCGCGTGACGACCGGGTCCCGGTCGCGCACGAGGATCTGATAGAGCGCAAGGAGGCCGGTTCCGAACGCGATCGCGAAGAGAATGGTCGAGAGGACGAGCATGGCGTCAGACCTTGATGTTGACGATTCTCCGGATGGTCAGCCATCCGAGGAGCTGGAGGAGGAACGCGAAGGCCAGGATCGTGCGCCCGGCCGGAAGATCCCACATCTTGTGAAAGTAATTGGGCGCGACCATGAGCATGAAAATGCACATGCCGATCGGCAAGGCGCTCAGGATGACGCCCGTCAGGCGGCCGGCGGAGGTGAAGGTCTTGATGTCCCCGAGGATCCGGAACCGGTCCCGGATGAGCCGGCTCGTGTTCTCGAGAACCTCGGTCAGGTTGCCTCCCGCGGTGCGCTGCAGCACGACCGCGGTGGCGAAGAACTTGAGATCCAGAGAGCCCACGCGGTTCGCCATGTTGGTCAACGCCTCACGCAGATCCATGCCGAGCGCCTGCTCCTCGACCACGATCGCGAACTCGGAACGGACCGGCTCGGGCGATTCGTCCGCGACGATCTGGAGCGCCGCCGAGAACGAGATCCCGGCGCGCAAGGCGCTCACGAGCAGATCGAGCGCGTCCGGGAACTCCTCGGCGAACTGCCGTTGCCGGATCGATCGTCTGTAGGTCACGACGAGGAAGGGGGCGAAGCCCAGGACGAGCATGAGCACCGCGCCGTGCAGAAAATGATGGAAGAAGCCGGCTCCGAGGAGATACCCCGTGGCGCCGCACACGGCGAGGATGAGTAGGAAGGATCCCACCCGGATCGACATCCCGGCCTGGTAGAGCATCAGCTCGAGCCGGCGGGCGATGGCGAGGCCGCGGAGCAGGCGATCCACCGCCGGGATCGAGCTCAGGCGTTCGTCGCGCTCCACCAAGAGAGGCGTCCAGTCCTCTTCCGGCTCCCGGACCGCGCCGATCCGGTCCCGCAGCTCCTGGGTGTTCCGTTCGCGTCTCCGTAAGAGGAGCGAGAAATAGAACGTAACCGTGGCGAGGAAGATCAGAAGCGATACGAGAAGATAGATCATCGCACCGCCGTCCTATTGAAGATCCCGCTCAAATCGGTCCCCGAGAACTCGACCCGCTCGGCGAAGTGCGGCACGACGCCCGTCGCCTCGTAGCGACCCAGGATCTTTCCTCCCTGGCCGGTCCCGGTCCGATTGAAGCGGAAGATCTCCTGCATCGTCACGACGGCCCCCTCCATGCCCACGATTTCCTCGATGCTGAGCACCTTGCGGGATCCGTCCGACATTCGCGAGACGTGCACGACCACCTCCAGCGCGGAGGCGATCTGTTCGCGGATCGCCTTGTCCGGGAGGGTGTGCCCCGCCATGAGCACGAGGTTTTCCAGTCGATGGAGCGCGTCGCGCGGTCCGTTCGCGTGGAGCGTGGTCAACGAACCATCATGGCCGGTGTTCATGGCCTGGAGCATGTCGAGCACTTCGTCGCCGCGGACCTCGCCGACCACGATCCGGTCGGGTCTCATGCGCAGCGCGTTCCGGACCAGCTCGCGCTGGCTGATGGTGCCCTTCCCTTCGATGTTCGGCGGCCGGGTCTCGAGGCGCACCACATGGTGCTGCTGGAGCTGAAGCTCCGCGGAGTCTTCGATCGTGACGACGCGCTCCCCCTCGGGGATGTAGCGCGAGAGGATGTTGAGGAGCGTCGTCTTGCCCGAGCCGGTTCCTCCGGTGACCAGGATGTTGAGCCTCGCCCGCACGATCGCCCGGAGGAGGTGCGCCATCGGCTCGGAGATCGATCCCAGCTCGAGGAGATTGTCGATCGAGAGCGCGCGCTTCCTGAATCTGCGGATCGAGAGGATTGGTCCGTCCAGCGCCACGGGGGGGATGATGGCGTTGACACGGGACCCGTCGGCGAGCCGTGCGTCCACGAGCGGGCTCGACTCGTCGAGCCGCCGTCCGACCCGCGAGATGATGCGGTCGATGATCAGCCTCAGGTGCGCTTCGTCGCGGAACTGCGCCTCGGTCAGCTCGAGCTTCCCGAGCCGTTCCACGTACACCTGGCGATGCGTGTTCACGAGGATGTCCGAGATCTCCTCGTCGAGGAGAAACGGGGTGATGGGACCCAGATCGAAGGTGTCGTGGAGCAGATCCTGGATCAGGCGCTCCTCGTCCGCCCTCGTGAGCTTGAGACTGGCGTCGGTGAGGAGCTTTCTTCCGAGTGATTCCACCTGATCGCGGCGCTGCCCGTCGTCCATGTCCTCCAGGGTCGTGAAATTGAGCTTCGAGATGAGGTCGCGGTGCAGCCTGCGCTTCAGCTCCTGGTATTCGTCCTGCTGGCCTCCGTTCCTCTCAGGCGGCGCGAACTCGGGTGCGGGGGCCGGAGCCGTGGCCACTCCACGGCGCAAGCGGTCTCTCAAGCTCATCGGGGTGTCATCCTTCCAAAGAGGCCTTTACGCCCCGGCTGGGCCACAGGTGCTTCACGGTGGACCAATTTGCCGGCGAGCGCGGTGATGTCGCGTGCCGCGGGAGCGTCGGGGTCGTCCAGGCAGAGCGGCCGGCCCGCGTTCACGGATGTGAAGATGCGCTGGTAGTCGTTTTCGATCGTGTGATATGCCCTGTTCTGAAGCGCCTCGGCGAGCTGGTCGAGCGAGATGAGCGCGCGGCTCCGTGAGTACCGGTTCACGATCAGCTTCACGCGGTCCGGGACCACGGTGTAGTGAAGCCGCTCGAAGACGTCCAGCGCGCGGCGCGCGGCCCGGATTCCGGGAACGCTCAGCTCCAGCACCACGAGGATCGACGTGCTCCGGTCGAACAGCTCCAGCGACACCTCGTCGAAGGTGTGCGGGGCATCGATGACGACGACCTCGAAGGAACTGGACAGCGCGTCCACCATGCCTCCCGCCTGCGCGGGGGAGACGATCTCCAGCTTGTTGAGATCCTCCGGCTGCGCGAGCACCGACGTGCCGCTCCGGTGGTGGAGCAGGTTCATGTGCACCGTGGGCGAATCGATCCGGGGGGCGCGCACCAGGTCGGCGATCGAGTGCTCGGCCTTGAGGCCCAACAGATTCGCCGCGTCTCCCGACGCGTGGTCGAAGTCCGCGAGCGCGGCGGTCATGCCGAAGTGCGCCTTGAAGCTCACCGCCAGGTTCGCGGCGATGGTGGAAGTCCCGACGCCACCTTTCGGTCCGAACACAGTAATGATCGAGCGCGCCCGGGTTTCCCCAGCGGAACGTGCGGCACCGCTCCGCGAAACGCGCTCGACCGCTTCTTGCAGCAAGACCTTGTCGAGAGGCTTCTTCAAGACCTCCTGCGCTCCGGCGCGGATCGCCTTCAGGAGCACGTGAGGATCCAGGGTATTCGACATCAGGAAGAGCGCGATGTCCGGCGAATCGAGCTTGAAGCTGCCGGCCGCGCCCA
>DASXQO010000154.1:0-3973 GCA_036507115.1 Candidatus Eiseniibacteriota bacterium
TCCGCCTCTTTTTTTTGCCGATTTCCGCCGCCGCGAGGGGTTATTCTACGCGTCCCGATGACTGCGTTCGCTTGCCTTCGCCTCGACCTTGTGGTAATCTCCTATACGAGCTATACGCTTGACCCCATTTCACTTAACCACCCACGCGAGGCATTCCCGTGAAGGACCTCCAACCCTCCAACATCCGGAACGTAGCGCTCGTTTCCCCCCACGGCACCGGGAAGACCTCTCTGGCGGAAGCGCTCCTGTATCGGACCAAGGTGACCACACGCCACGGCAAGGTCGAAGAAGGCACGACCGCGCTCGACTTCTCGCTCGAAGAAACTCATCGCAAGATCTCGATCAGCCTTGCGCTCGCGCCGATCGAGTGGCGCGATACGAAGATCAACCTGATCGATACGCCCGGATACGCGGACTTCGTGGGCGACATGGTCGCGAGCCTGCGCGTCGCGGACGCCGCGGTCTTCTGCATCAAGGGGTCGGCGGGGATCGAGGCCGGCAGCGAGATGGTCTGGGACCGGGTGGAGGAGCGTGGGTGTCCGGTCCTTTGCCTCGTCACGCAGATGGAGAAGGAGCACGCGAACTTCGCGCGCGCCCTCGAGGGCGCCTCGGGGAGACTTCGGAAGCGGTTCGTGCCGCTCGCTTGGCCGATCGGCGAAGGGGACAAGTTCAGGGGGATGGTCGACCTCGTCTCGATGAAGGGGTACCTCTTCGAAAAGGACGGGTCGGCGAAAGAGGCGCCGATTCCGCCGGACGTCGAATCCGACGCGCAGAAGGCGCGGGGCGCGCTCGTGGACGCGGCCGCCGAGGCCGACGATGCCCTGCTGGAGAAATTCCTGGGCGGGGAGGAGCTCTCGGTCGAGGAGGTGCGCCGCGGCATCCACGGCGGACTCCTGAACAAGAGCTTCGTTCCGGCGCTCCCGGTTGCGGCCTACCCGATGATGGGAATCGACCACGCGCTCGACACGTTCGCCTGGCTTTTGCCCAGCCCGCTCGACTGCGGCCCGGTCGTCGGGGTCAAGCCGGGCACGCAGGAGAAAGTCGAGTTTGAGCCCCTGCCCAGCGCGCATCTCGCAGCGCTGATCTTCAAGACGAGCAGCGAGACCCACGCGGGGGATCTCTCCATGGTCCGGGTCTTTGCCGGGACGCTCTCCCCCGGCAAGGAGGTGTGGAACGCCAGCGCGCAGCGCGCGGAGAAAATCGGGCAGCTCTTCTTCGTACTGGGCAAGGAACGGAAGGACGCCTCGCACATCATCGCGGGGGACATCGGAGCTGCGGTCAAGCTCCGCGAGAGCCATACCGGTCAGACGCTCTGCGAGAAGAACGCGCCGATCCTTCTTCCTCCGATCCCGTTCCCCCATCACGAGCTGGAGGTCGCGATCTTCGTGAGGAACAAGGCGGACGAGGAAAAGATGGGATCGGGGCTCCACAAGCTGCGCGAGGAGGACCCGACGCTCCACGTCCACGTGGATTCCTCACTCCACCAGACCCTGCTCCAGGGGACGGGGGATTTGCAAGTCGACGTGACCATCGAGAAGCTCCAGCGGCGCTTCGGCGTCCACGTGGAGCTCATGAAGCCGCGCATTCCCTACCGCGAGACAATACGGAAATCGGTCACCAAGCAGGGGCGGCACAAGAAGCAGACCGGAGGGCGGGGCCAGTTCGGCGACGTGCACGTGAGGCTCGAGCCGCTGAAGCCGGGCTCGGGGTTCGAATTCGTGGACGAGATCGTGGGCGGAGCGGTCCCGAGAAACTACATTCCTGCCGTGGAAAAGGGAATCGTGGAGGCGATGCACGAAGGCGTGCTGGCGGGCTACCCCGTGGTGGACGTGCGGGCCGCGCTCTACGACGGCTCCTACCACACGGTGGACTCCTCGGAAATGGCGTTCAAGATCGCGGGCTCGATGGCCTTCAAGGAAGGCGCCAAGGAGGCGGGCCCCATTCTTCTCGAGCCGATCGTGGAGATCGAGGTCCGGGTGCCCAAGGACTTCGTCGGGCCGGTGACCGGAGACCTCTCCTCGAAGCGGGGCAAGATCCTCGGCATGGGGGCCGACGGCCGCTACGAGGTCATCCGCGCACACGTGCCGCAGGCGGAGCTCTACAAGTACTCCACGCACCTCCGCTCGCTCACCCAGGGGCGCGCGTCGCACAAGACCAAGTTTGCGCACTACGAGGAAATCCCGCGGGAAATCGCGGAAAAGGTCGTCAGTCAGGCCCGCGCCGAAAGGGAAGCGATGGCATCCACCTGAGCCGACGTCGAGGAGTTTCCATGCATCGCAACACGCTCCGGTTGCCGCGCGTCCTGGCGGTGGCTCTCGCCGTCCTCGTCCCATCCGCGCCCCCGGCGCGCGCGGCCGAGGACCCTCACGCCCGCTACGCTCCTCCCGCGCCGCGATCTCCCGAGATCGTGACCCGCGCGGCAGCCGTTCGGCTCGCGCGGGGAGGAACGGCAGTGCTCTGGGTCTATTTCACCGACAAGGGTGAGACCGATGCCCGCGAGTTCTCGAGGGCCGTCCGCCTCGCCGGCGATCGCGTGCCCGAACGCGCCCGCTCGCGCCGCGCCCGCGAGAGCGGAGGCGCCTTCGTTCCCGATTACTACGACGTGCCGGTCGCGACGCGTTACATCGACGCCGTGCGCTCGGCCGGGGCCCGGGTGCGCCACGTCTCCCGCTGGCTCAACGCCATGAGCGTCGAGGCGGACGCCGCTGAGGCGAGGCGCATCGCGGGCCTTCCGTTCGTCCGGTCCGTCACCCCGGTCGTTCATTCCAAGCGGATCGAGCCGATCGGAGCGACCTCCCCCATCGAGACCCGGCCGGATACCTCGCCGTTCGATCGGGAGCCGCTCCCGGGTGCCGGCCCCTTCGTGCGCCGGAGTCTCGCCTCGGCACTCGACCCGCCCACCGGATATGGCGCCTCGCTCACCCAGCTCAACGGGATCAACGCGAGGGCGGCGCAGGACTCGGGATACACCGGGGCGGGCGTCGTGGTCGCGATGTTCGATACCGGCTACAACAAGTCCCACACGGCGACCGTCCAGCTCAAGCGGATCGCCGAGTACGATTTCATCTTCCACGACACCGAGACCGCGAACCAGGCGGAGGACGTCGCCTCCCAGTGGGATCACGGGACCGGCACGTGGTCGGTGCTCGGGGGTTACGCGAACAACAACCTGATCGGACCGGCGTACAACGCGTCGTTCCTCCTCGCGAAGACCGAAGACGTCCGTTCCGAGACTCCGATCGAAGAGGACAACTGGGTGGCGGCGGTCCAATGGGCGGACAGCCTCGGGGTCGACGTCATCTCCTCGTCGTTGGGTTACTTCGCCTTCGACCCCCCAGCAGTCAGCTACACGTACGCCGACCTCGACGGCGAGACCACGGTCGTCACGAGGGCGGCGACGCTCGCCGCGCGGCGCGGCATCGTGGTGGCGAACGCGATGGGAAACTCCGGCTCGGCCCCGGGGTCGCTCATCGCCCCGGCCGACGCCGACAGCATTCTCTCGATCGGAGCCGTGGACGCGAGCAACGTGCTCGCGAGCTTCTCGGGACGCGGGCCGACCTTCGACGGGCGCGGAAAGCCTGAGGTGGTCGCCCAGGGTGTTTTCACCACCTGGGCCGTCGCGAGCAACAACACCTATGCGGGGGCGAGCGGCACCTCACTCTCCACTCCGCTCATCGGCGGCGCCTCCGCCCAGTTGCGCGAGGCACATCCCGAATGGACGGTGCAGCAGATCCGCTACGCCCTCAAGCTCTCCGGGGACAAGGCGGGCGCTCCGGACAGCATGGATTTCGGGTGGGGCCGGCCCAACGTGGTCGCGGCGATCTACACGTCCCCCCTGGGAGGCCCGATCTATCCGAAACCGTTCAATCTGAGCTTTCCGGCGAACGGTGGGGCGGTCACCTTCGCGCCGTACGTGTTCCGGTGGCGGAGGGGAGTGGATCCGAACGGGGACGCATTGAGCTACCGGATCCGG
>DASXQO010000155.1:0-6867 GCA_036507115.1 Candidatus Eiseniibacteriota bacterium
TGCGGGTACCACTGATCCGAGATCGTCCGAACCAGCTCGCCGCGCGTGTTGAAGACACGCACGCTGACCTGGCCGGGCAGGTCGACCGCGAAGTCGATCCTGGTCGACGGGTTGAACGGATTCGGGGAGTTCTGCATCAGAGCAACGGTAGAGCCGGCCGCATTCTGCTTCGACACGCGGACGTACCCGAAGCCTTGGAAGCTACGGCCGAGGACGTTCGTATAGGCACCCAGCGTCAGGGGGATGGTCTGGCCCGTGAGCCCTAGGGCAACGATACGGGCATTGATGGTCCGCCGTCGAAAGAAGAAGTTCATACGATGATTCTTCGCGGCGGTTGTGTCGTACTGTACAGTCCACCAACCAAAGGACGTGCTCCCCAGGACCTCATTGACCAAGACCTCGCAATTGACGTCGGTGGTTGCGAAGTCCTGCGTAATCTCCTGATACATGCTGGTGCAATCTTTCGACGGGTCAATGGGGGTACTCCTCATCGGCAACCCCGCCAGCGTCGGGCTCGCGATAATGGTGGTGCGCGTCCGAATGCCTTCGCCTCCGATGTTGACCGCCCTGCACACGTAGCCCGAGGCTATGGACGAGGCGGTCATGCCCACAGTCGCCGTGTAGACAGCGTTGGGACTGCTCAGATCCAAGTTGACGTGGCTGGGGGTGATCACAACCGACAGAGGCAGCGGTGGGACGCAGGTCTGAATAAAATTGGTGCGCCAAACCTGAACGCCGAAACCGGCTCCCTGCGAGATGAACACGAAGTAGTTGAAGGGAATGCCGTCACGCGTGACGTTCGTGTACTGGGAGACGCTCGGATCGACATCGCCCGCGAGATCGACGAAGATCGGGCACTTGGCGCCCGACGCCAGGTCGAGCTTCCAAACGTCCTGAGGATTCGCGCCATCCTCGTTGGCCGGCGCGTCGTAGTAGAGCGAGAGGCCGTCACTTGACCAGGATGGATTGTCGTGCGTGACGAGCCCGGGATTTGACTCCGCGCCTTGGCTGGTCTCGCCGAGACCGTCGCTCGTCTTGGTCAGGATTTGGATCTGGAACGTTCCGAACCGGTTCGTGACGTAGGCGAGCTTCGTGCCGTCGGGGCTGTACGCCGGCTTGAACTCGGCCTTCCCGTTCAGTATCGCCCGGCTGGATTCGTCGGTCTCGAGACCGAGCTGGTGGCGCGTGCGCGAGGACTCATTGACCGTGCCGGTGTGGGCGACCGGGTCGAGGGTGAGATCCACGGTCCAGAGGTCGGCTGCCGCACCGAACGCGTCGGAGTCGTACGCGACCTGGGTGGCGGAGGCGTTGAACACCGGGTGGCGATGGTGGACGCCGCCGGAGCCGTCGGCCACGAGGATCGGCGAGCCAAGCGCGGAACCTCCATTCGTCGCGGTGGATGTATCGTATTGCTGAATGTAGATGCTCGACGAGCTTACCTCGTTATCCGTCTGGACGTAGAGTAGCCATTTGCCGTCGTTGGACCAAGCGGGGTCGATATAGGAGATCATCCCCGTTCCGTCCCGCTTCAGCGCCACGGGGGCAAAACCCCTGGGGGCGGCTTGATCTACGTTTCGCTGGAGGTAGATCTCACCGACGCTCTCGCTGCCAACGATTTGGCTGAGCGTGAAAAACGTGATCCAACGCTCGACTCTGGGGCTGGTGGCCGTCCCGGAACCAGAAGTCGGGAAACCTCTCAGCACGGGCGAGAACTTACCTCTGAACAGGTCGTCCCCGATCGTGATCGGGTCGAAGGCGCCTCGAAGGCCGGCGAAGCCCTTCACCGGGAGCAGCGAAGCCGCCAGCACCATGATTGCGACAACGCTTAGTAATCTCTTCATTCCATTCATCTCCTCTCTAACGCAGGTAAAAGCGAGAAGACACCCTCAAGAGGATAAGGATAACAACACTCCGAGCCCGATCACCTCCTTAGTCATCGTGATTCTAGCCGAGCTAAATTGAAGTGTGGTCTCACAATCGGAAGAGTGGACGCCATTAATTTACTTGATAGAGTATACGCGACCGAGCCCCGCAGTGTCAAGCGATTTTTGGAACTTACGGGGATTTGGCCTGTTCAAAATTGCCTTGACACTCCACCACTTGGACCCTAGGCTGGCCCTCCGTAAACCCGGGCAGGGAGGTGGGCGCCGGGTCGGCCCAGCCGAGCTTCTCCAACAGGCTGGAACATTGCTCTTCCCCCCCAATTTGCTAAATTCAGACTGAATCCTGACGCCGGGGCAGATTTGCGTACGAAGGGATTGTTAATGCCTTTCTCAGCAAAGAGTTCAGCGCTCGTGCTCTCCGTGCTGCTGTCCGCCTCCGGTCTCGCACCGGAAGCGGGTGCCCAGATTGCTATCCCAAGAAGCCCCAATACAGTGCGCGCCTTTTTCACCCCGATTACGGGGCCCAACACCGTCATCCTGGTCTGGAGCGGGGCCCAGGTGGAATCGGACAGCGTGTGGATGGGGTACCGGGTTCGCCGGACCATCAAGGGAATCTCGCCGACCCCATTCGAGGTCGTCGGACAGCACAAATCCCGGAATACGGTCACGAGCGCCTGCCTCGCCACAGCCCAGCCATGCGATTTGAACCAATTCGTGGACTACGGCTCGGGGTTCTTCTTCAAAGGGTTCAGGAACAACCTCTCGAACGGACAATACATCATCAATTACCCGCCCGGAGCCCCGACCGACACCTGCGACAGCTGCTGGGTGTTCGCCGACAGGGGAAACCTCGGCGGGTTCACCTCGATGTACGCGGTCACCTCGATCGATACGGTTCATATGACGGCCAACGACTTCACCGAGAGCCCGATTGATTCCAGCGAGATCGTCACGGTCCAGCCGTCCGCGCCACCCGCCGACAACCTCGAGCGCGTGGCGGTTGTGCCGAACCCCTTCCGGGGTTCCGCGGAATGGGACCCGGCCCCAGGTGAAAACCGGGTGCATTTCATCCACCTTCCGGCCCGATCGACCGTGAGAATCTTCACCTCCAACGGCGAGCTCGTCCGTGTCCTCGTCCAGGATCCCAACGCAAATGCGGGGGGCCAGACCGGGGACCTCCCATGGGATCTCAAGAACGCGGATGGGCGGAAGGTAGTCTCGGGAATCTACATTTATCAGGTAGAATCGCCGCAAGGCCGTCACATCAAAGGACATTTCGTCGTCATTCGCTAGACCGCCGTTCTGCACTCGGAGGGCGGCTCGGAGGATTTCATGAGCGCCCCCACGGCAACACCGGCAACCCTCTCTCAAGGCCGGTCCCACGCTTCCGATTCGACCCGCCGCGAATACCTCAACCTGATCGGGGGGAAGTGGGCTCCCTCTCGCTCCGGCAAGACCTTCGAGAACCGAAACCCCGCCAGGAGCGCCGACCTCGTCGGGACGTTCCCCGACTCCGGCGCCGAAGACGTGGACGCGGCGGTGAACGCCGCCGCGCGCGCGTTCTCCGCCTGGCGTCTCGTCCCGGCGCCGAGGCGCGCCGAGTTCATTTTCCGCGCAGCCGAGATCCTCCGCGACCGGAAGGAGGAGCTCGCGCGGCTCATGACGCGCGAGATGGGGAAGGTGCTCGCCGAGACCCGGGGCGACGTCCAGGAAGCGATCGACATGGCCTACTACATCGCGGCCGAGGGCCGAAGGCTCTTCGGCGTGACGGTCCCCTCGGAGCTGCCCGACAAGTTCGCGATGTCGGTCCGGCAGCCCCTCGGGGTGTGCGGCCTCATCACGCCGTGGAATTTCCCGATGGCGATCCCCTCCTGGAAGATCTTCCCCGCGCTCGTCTCCGGGAACACCGTGGTCCTGAAACCCGCGAGCGACACTCCCGGCTCGGCGCACCACCTGGTCGAGGTCCTCGTCGAGGCGGGTGTTCCGGAAGGCGTGGTGAACATCGTCCACGGCGGCGGGAGCGCGGTCGGGATCCCGCTCGTCACGCATCCAGGCGTGAAGATGATCTCCTTCACCGGCTCCTCCGACGTGGGGAAGACGATCGCAGAGCGCTCGGCGAAGACCCTGAAGCGGGTGTCGCTCGAGCTGGGAGGGAAGAACGCGCAGATCGTGATGGAGGACGCGGATCTCGACCTCGCGATCGAAGGCGTCCTCTGGGGCGCCTTCGGCACCACCGGACAGCGCTGCACGGCCACGAGCCGGCTCATCGTGATGAAGGAGGTCCACGACGAGACGGTGCGGAGGCTGGCCGAGCGCGCTTCCAAGCTCCGGCTCGGGGACGGCCTCGAACCCGGCACGGAAGTGGGGCCCCTCGTCAATCGTGCCCAGCGTGACCGCGTCCACTCCTACGTCGAGATCGGGAAGGCGGAGGGCGCGAAACTGGTGTCGGGGGGAGCGCCCGCGAACGAGGGCGCCCTCGCGGACGGGGCCTTCTATAAGCCGACGATCTTCGACGGTGTCGCGCCTTCGATGCGCATTGCGCAGGAGGAAATTTTCGGCCCGGTGCTCTCGGTGATCACGGTTTCCTCGCTGGAGGAAGCCATCCGGGTTCTGAACAGCACCCCGTTCGGGCTCAGCTCCTCGATCTACACCCGCGACGTGAATCGCGCGATGGTCGCCATCCGCGACATCGAGGCGGGGATCACCTACGTGAACGGCCCCACGATCGGCGCGGAAGTGCAGCTCCCGTTCGGCGGCGTGAAGGAAACCGGAAACGGCCACAGGGAAGGCGGGCCGACCGTCATCGACGCCTTCACCGAATGGAAATCGGTCTACATCGACTATAGCGGCAGACTCCAGAAGGCCCAGATCGACCGCTGAGGTCGCGCGCCTTGGCACGCGTCGCTTCGAACATGCCGGAGACCAAAGCCCCCGTGGATCGTGACGTGGCGGTGTCGGCGCGCTTAGCACCGCTCGTGCACTTCCTGCGTGGGGGGCACGTCGAAAGCATCCATTCCGGGCACGTGGCGGTCGTCGACCCCCGCGGAAAGCTCCTCGCCTGGGCGGGCGACCCGCACGCCCTGGTCTTTCCCCGCTCGGCGTTCAAGCCGTTCCAGGCGCTCCCGCTCGTGGAATCGGGCGCATTCGCGCGCTCGGGGCTGGGGCTGGACGCGCTCGCGCTCATCGCGGGGTCCCACGGCGGCACCGACTCGCAGGTCGCGCTGGTGCTCCGGATCCTCGAGGCCGCGGGGGCGGATGCCGAAGCGCTCCAATGCGGCGTTCACGAACCCTACGACGAGCCCACCGCAAAGGCGCTCCGGGCGCGGGGAGAGGCCCCTTCTCCGCTCCGGCACAACTGCTCGGGGAAACACGCGGGGATGCTCCTTTTGGCGCGCGCCCTGGGGGAGCCGCTGGAACATTACCTCGACCCCGCGCACCCGGTTCAGCGTCTCATCTTCGACCGCTTCGCCGAGCTCATGGGAGCGCCGATCGAGGATCCCGTCCCCGCGATCGACGGTTGCAGCGCTCCGACGCCCCGGCTCCCCCTTTCGGGTCTCGCCCGGGCCTTCGCGCTCTTCGCGCGCGGCGTGGACGCGAAAGGGGAGCCCGTGCCCGCGCTGGTCGAGATCAAGGACGCCATGATGGCCTACCCCGAAAACGTGGCGGGAGAAGGCCGGCTCGACACGGCGCTCATGCGATGTCTCAAAGGCGCGCTGGTCTCGAAGGCGGGTGCGGAGGGAATGCACGCGGCCGCCTACCTCACGCGCGGGATCGGGATCGCGGTCAAGGTCGCGGACGGCAGCCGGCGCGCGCTCAAGCCGGCGGTCCTGGCCGTGCTGGATCAGCTCGCGCTCGTGAGCGAGGGGGACCGCGAAATCTTGCAGCCCGCCGAGGAGACGGTGATCCGGAGCTACGCGGGACTCGTCGCGGGGGAGATCCGCCCTGCGCTCGAGCTCCAACGGGTGAGCCGGTGAGCGGAGAGCGCGACACGGCCGTCGCCGAGCCGTCCGGCGCGCGCGCCGCGGAGAAGCGCCGCTGGGTCTACTTCTTCGGCGACGGACACGCCGAGGGGAACGCCCGCATGCGCGATCTCCTGGGAGGGAAGGGGGCGGGAATCGCCGAGATGGTGAACGCCGGCATCCCCGTCCCACCCGGATACACGATCACCACCGAGGCCTGCCGGCAGTTCTTCGAGGCGGGCGGCCGCCTCCTCGACTCGATCGTGGAGGCGGAGGAGTCAGCGCTCCGGCGATTGGAGAAATTCCTGGGGCGCCGGCTCGGCGACCCCGCCAATCCGCTCCTCGTCTCCGTTCGCTCGGGGGCTCCGGTCTCGATGCCGGGGATGATGGACACGGTCCTGAACCTCGGGTTGAACGACCAGACGGTCGAGGGGATCGCGCGCAAGAGCCGGAACGCGCGCTTCGCCTACGACAGCTACCGCCGCTTCATCCAGATGTTCTCCGACGTGGTGCTCGGCGTCCCGCGCGAGGTCTTGGAGGGGGAGCTCACGCTCGCGAAGGAGCGCGCCCGCGTGAGGGACGACACGGGCCTGGACGAGCGGCAGCTTCGCGGGGTCGTCCGGAGGATGAAGCAGCTCGTGCGGAGCGAGATCGGCTCGGAATTCCCGCAGAACGCACGGGAGCAGCTGGCCCGGGCCCGGGACGCGGTCTTCCGTTCGTGGCACACGGAGCGAGCCGTGCACTACCGCCGGCTCAACGGCATCCCGGAGCATCTGGGTACGGCGGTCACGGTGCAGGCGATGGTCTTCGGAAACCTGGGCCCCGGATCCGCCACCGGGGTCGGTTTCACCCGCGACCCCGCCACGGGCGAGCCCCGTTTCTACGGCGAGTATCTCATGAACGCCCAGGGGGAAGACGTGGTGGCGGGGATCCGCACACCCCGTCCGATCGAGGAGATGGAGCGCGAGCTTCCGGAGGCCTTCGCCTCGCTTCGCGAGATCACCTCGAGGCTCGAGCGGCATTAC
>DASXQO010000156.1:0-2875 GCA_036507115.1 Candidatus Eiseniibacteriota bacterium
CCAGAACCTCGGGGATCGCGCCGCTCGAGGAGCCGACCACGACGCACCCCGCGGCCATGCCCTCGATCAGCACGCGCCCGAACTGCTCCTTGAGGCGTGGCGTGGTCCGCGACGGCAGCACCAGGACGTCGACCGCGGCCAAGAGCGCCGGCATTTCCGCGTGCGGAACGAGCGGGAAGAATCGAATCCGTTCTCCGATACCTAGATCGGCCGCGAGTCGCTCGAGCGGCACCCGCTCGGGTCCCTCTCCCACGATCGCGATCGACTGCCCTGCCGTGCGCGCAGCCCGTAGGAGTGTATCGACTCCCTTCTGGTGGAGAAGCCGCCCCGCGAACGCCACGACCGGGGGCTCCAGCCCGAAGCGTGCCCGCGCCTCCTCGGGCGTCGCGCGTCTTCCGTATTCCCCGGACCCGCTTCCCGGTTGCGGAGGGTATTCCGCCAGATCCACGCCGAGCGGGATCACCTCGAGCGGCTTAGAAAACCCCTTTCCCCGGAGCACCTCGACAACCTCGCTGCTGACCGCCGTGCCGCCCGCACAACGGTGATACGCGCGCCGCTCGACGCGCGCGTAGAACGCGGAGGGCCTGTAGGCATACCGGAACCCATGACTCAGGTTGTCGGAAGAGAAGAAGAGAGACTTCGCGCGCGGAGCCCAGATCCCCGCCAGCGCGAGCGCTTGGAGCGTGAGGAGGCTGAACGGTTCCTCCCACAAATGGAGCACGTCGGGCCGGGCATTCCGGATCGCGGGCCCGAGCCCCGAGCGAAAGAAAGCGCGGTTCTCGTAGCCGGGCCAGACCACGCCTCCGGTGAGAAGTTTGAAGTTCCCCTCCTGCCCGCTGGAGGCTCGCACCGTCCGGTAGTTCTCCACCCAGCGATCGGGAGCGAGCACGGTGAGGTCGATGCCGGGGCGGGCGGCGAGCGCGGCGAACTTTTTCCGGAAGGGTAGGATCCCGGCGGTGTGATCCACCGCAAGCACCCGGATCACGGGTGCTTTGGACTCGGGCTCATACGGCCGAAGTCTCGCCCGGCGAAACCCGGATCGAGGGACGGGCGCCGGCCTCCTGGAACTCCCTGCCCATCGCGGCGATCATGCCCAGCGATGCCCAGAACGGGATCGCCACCTTCTCGAGATCGAGATACGTCCGGAACAGGGCATGGACGACGTAGGTCCCGAGACCCGCGAGCAGCGCGAGGGAGAGCAATCGCGCGCGCGGATCGGCGGAGCGCCGGAACACGCGAAAGCCCAGGATGGCAGCCGCGCCCAGAAACCAGGCGGCGGCGAGGAATCCGACGATCCCCATCTCCGAGAGCAGGCGGAAGAGCTCCGAGTGGGGGCCCATGTGCTGATACGCCAGCTCCGTGAGGACCAGCTTGCGCCGGTAGACCGGATACATGCCCGGATAGGCGGCAAGCCCGACCCCGAGCACGGGACGGTCGCGAACCATCTCGGTGGCCGCCATCCAGCGATTCACGCGCTCCAGATTCGAGACATCGCCGGCATGGATGATCGACTCCGCATGCCGCGAGAGCCGCTCGCCCGAGCCGCTTCCCCAGAGCACGATGAAGACCGTAGCGCCCAGCGCCGCGACCACCGCGAGCGGTTTCAGTGCGCGGCGGCGCCACCAAGCCCAGAGAACCGCCGTCAGCGGGAGCACGAGAGCCAGGGAAACCCATGCGGCGCGCGTCAGAGAGAACAGGATGCCCAGGGTGATCGCCAGGGAAGCGGCCGCGTAAAGCGCCTGCGCTCTCCCGCGCCGCTCCACGGTGAGGAGGAGCGCGAGCGGAAGGGTCATCGCGAGGTAGGCCCCATAGGCGCCGTGCTCCGTGAAGAAGGGACGCGCGGCGCCGTAGGCGTGCCGGAGCGAAACCCCCTCGGCGAGAACCCGGACCGTGCCGTATAGCCCCCACAGAGCGCTGAACCCCACAACCCAGGGAGCCCAGCGCTTCAGATCGGCCGCTTCGCGCGGATTCAGGAACCAGTAGAGATAGCCGAAGGCGACGTATCCCGCCGCGGCGACCCAGGCCTTGATTCCGAGCGAAGCGAACGGACTGAAGAGCGCGGAGAGCAACGCCGCGGCGGCGAGCGCCGCGAGCGGCACATGAAGGCCGGATCGCGGAATCCGGATCGATCCGCTCTCGAGCGCGCGGCACCCCCAGGCGAGGAGCGCGAGCGCGATCATCGGCTCGGCCGGCAGGTAGAGCGCGTGTCCCCCCGGGATCCGCGTCTCGACCGAGAACGGGGAGGCGAGCCACACGAGCAGCCAGGCTGCGGCCGAGTGGCGGTAGGCGATGATCAGAAATACGAGCGCCCCCGCCAAAGCGGCGCCGAAGAGAGGCTGATCGAGGGCGAATCCGCCGGCGAGGAGAAGGACTTCCGCGAGAACGAATACGACGATCACGCGGTTCGGCGCTCCGTCAGGAGAAGATATCCGACGCTGCCGATGCACCCGAGGAGCATCCCGGCAAGCACGACGGTCGCCCGTTTGGGCCGGGACTTATGGAGCGGCGGGATGGCAGGATCCAGCACCTGGACCGTCGGGGTGTCGCGTGTCTCGCGGATCCTCGCCTCCTCGAGTTGCGCGGTCAGGAGCTCGAAGAGCTGTTCCTGAACTTTCAAATCGCGCCAGAGGCGCATCGTCGCGACCCCGGCCTGAGGAAAGGCGCCGAGCTGCCGTTCCACGGCGCTCAGCTCTTGCTTCACGCGCCGCACCTCCTCGCTCGATTCGACGAGCGACTGGCGGAGCACGTTCAGCTTCACCTCGAGGGCGAGCTTCTGGGCCATGATGTTCGCGCCGATCTCGGCCTGGCCCCGCGCTTCCGGCGAGAGCAACGCCAGATTCTTCCGCTGCTGGTAACTGCTCAGGCTGTTTTCCGC
>DASXQO010000157.1:0-4250 GCA_036507115.1 Candidatus Eiseniibacteriota bacterium
CGCCGCGGCGCGTGCGAGAGGACCCCGCCGCTTCCGACGAGAAGGTCCAGGTGATCGAGCCGGACCAGCGTCTCCCCGCTCGCCGTCTGCTCGAAGGTGTCGGAGATGGTGCGCTCCTGCTGCACG
Source organism: Candidatus Eiseniibacteriota bacterium (assembly GCA_036507115.1). GTDB lineage: Bacteria > Eisenbacteria > RBG-16-71-46 > SZUA-252 > SZUA-252 > WS-7. The sequence continues at coordinate 127 of DASXQO010000157.1, forward strand.
CCCTTCAGTCCCACCGCGAGCGACTTGTGCTGCTCGAACGCGAGCCGGAGCGCTTCGCGCGCGATCGCTTGCTCGATGATGAGCTCTTCGAGGGATTGTGGAATGGTCGTCGGGCGGATCATCTTGTTCTTGATCCGGTTCCGGAGGTCCCGCTCCTCGATCTCGAAGGGCACCCAGCGGAGTATGTTCGGAAGGCCCGCCTCGGCGAGGACGTTCGAGACGCTGTAGCTCATCCCGAGGTTCGCGCTCACCGTGCGGTTGAACACCCCCTGGAAGACCGAGAACACGTCGGTCGTGGCGCCCCCGATGTCCACGCCGATCACCTGGATACGCTCCTCGCGCGCGATGGTCTCGATGATGAGTCCCACGGCGCCCGGGGTCGGCATGATGGGCACCGGGCTCCAGGTCATGAGCTTCCGGTACCCGGGGGCGTGCGCCATGACGTGCTCCATGAACAGATCGTGGATCTTGTCGCGGGCAGGACCCAGGTTCTCGCGCTCGAGCACGGGGCGGAGGTTCGCGATGATCACGAGCGCGACCTTCTTCCCGAGCCGCTCCTTCACGATGTCCACAGCGTCCTTGTTGCCGGCGTAGATCACCGGGAGCTCGTAGCCGGCGCCGAGCCGGGCCTTCGGATCCGCCGCAGCCACGAGGTCGGCCATCTCGGCGACGTGTGAGGTGGTTCCGCCGTCCACGCCTCCGGAGAGGAGGATCATGTCGGGACGCAGGTGGCGGATCCGCTTGATCTTCTCGTGCGGAAGCCGGCCGTCGTTGCTCGCGATCACGTCCATGACGATCGCCCCGGCCCCCAGCGCCGCGCGCTGCGCGCTCTCCCCCGTCATGCTCTTCACCACCCCGGAGACCATCATCTGGAGCCCGCCCCCCGCGCTCGAGGTGGAAATGTAGAGGTCCACCCCCTCGCTGCCGCGCTGGGGCGTGATGATGCGCTCGCCGTCCAGGATCTTCCGCCCGGCGAGCTCCTCCACCTCCATGATCGCGTTCAGCACGCCCCGGGTGACGTCTTCGAAGGGCGCCTCGACGGTGGTGGGCGCTTCCCCGCGGACGATGAGCCGGTATTCGGACCCGCGCCGTTCGATCAGGATCGCCTTGGTCGTCGTGCTGCCGCAATCCGTCGCAAGGACGGAATTCAGTTTTTCGGGGTCGATCGTGCTCACGAAGGTTCCTTTCCCCCCTTGCGCGCCGCGCGTTCGCGTTCGCGTCGTTCCTTCTCCTCGCGCCGGGCCACGTCGTCACGCTCCTCGATTTTCACGAGCAGCGCCTCGAGATTCTCGCGCCGTTCCATGAGGAGCGCAAATCGCTCGTACTCGCGGGCCTGGAAGAAGGCGTGGACCATGGGCTCGAAGAAATGAAGCGCCTGACTTCCCACGAAGGAGAGCGGCTTGACGCTCTCGAGGAAGAAGATCGCGGGCACCGTCATCCGGTGCCGCACGGTCAGCTCCGCGAGACGGTCCAGCAGCGCCTCATCTTCCGGCGCTCGGTCCGGCTGCGCGCCGCCCGCGGCCACGGCGTCCCGCGCCCGGCTCTCGTCCGTCTTCGACGGAGACCGGGAGCTTCGATTCCACAAACGCCACGACTTGATCTCGATTTCCTCCGAACGAAAGCCGGACGCCTCGGTAGGCTTCGAGCCAGCTTCGTTTCTCGAACGGACTCAGAAAGACCCCGTGCCGGTCGACGATCGCCCGGCGCATCTCTCCCCAGGGTCGCGCCCTGGAAACGCCCAGCGTCCGCACCTCGATGGATTCGGACGTGAGCCGGTACTCCGTCTTCGCGATGAACGAGCCGACCGACGCGAGAATGAAAACCGGCGCCGCGATTCCCAGCACGGTGTCCCCGGTCCCCTGCGCGATCAGGACCCCGAGCACCCCGAGCGAGAGAAGCAGCACAAGAGCGGCCCACGGCCGGTCGCGCGCCGGCCAGACCGACCATTCCAGCGTCTCCGGCGCCTCGGGCACGACGACGCGCTCCTTACGCGACGCCACCCTCGGCCTCGAGATCCCGCCACGTCAGCGTCAGCTTCCGGGCCGCGCGGGCCTCGTCCAGCCTTCGCACCGGGGTCTGGGTCGGCGCCCGCTTCACCCGCTCCGGGTCCTCCCGCGTCTCGCGATCGATCGTGAGGAGGACCTCCGCGAACGCGTCCAGGCCCGCCTTGGTCTCCGTCTCGGTCGGTTCGATCATCAAGGCCTCGTCCACGATCAGCGGGAAGTAGGTCGTGGGGGCGTGCATCCCGAAATCCAGGATCCGCTTCGCGATGTCCACCGCGCGCACCCCGCGCGCCTTCTGGCGCGACGCGGAGAGCACGAATTCGTGCATGCAGTAGCCCACGTGCGAGGGCGCGTAGGCCTCCTGGAGCCGCGCCTTGAGGTAGTTCGCGTTCAGGATCGCTTCGCGACTCACCTCGGCCAGACCCGCGGCTCCCAGGCTCTTCACGTAGCAGAGGGCGCGGACGATCATTCCGAAATTACCGTAATAGGAATGCACCCGGCCGATGGATCGGGGCCGATCGTAGTTCCAGAGCCAGCGGTCTCCCGCCCGCTCCAGCACCGGGGTCGGAAGGTACGGCTCGAGCTCCTCGCGGACGCAGAGTACGCCCCCTCCCGGCCCGCCGCCTCCGTGCGGGGTGGAGAAGGTCTTGTGGAGATTGATGTGCGCGAAATCGAACCCCATGGTACCCGGGCTCGCGAGCCCGACCATCGCGTTCAGGTTCGCGCCGTCCAGATAGAGGAGCGCGCCCGCGTCATGCACGATCCGGGCGATCGCGCCCACCTGGCGCTCGAAGATCCCCAGTGTGTTCGGGTTCGTGAGCATGAGCGCCGCGGTCTTGCCGGAGACTTCTTCCTTGAGCGCCGCAAGGTCGACGCAACCGTCCGGCCCGGAGGGAACCGTGACCGCGCGGTAGCCGACCTGGTTCGCCGTCGAGGGATTCGTGCCGTGCGCCGAGTCGGGCACGATCACCTCTTCGCGGGGATTCCCGCGGGCGGCGTGGTAGGAGCGGGTCATGAGGAGCGCGGTCAGCTCGCACTGCGCTCCGGCGGCGGGCTGCGTGGTGATCGCGGGCATGCCCATGATCGCCTTGAGCCATTCGTGCAGCTCCCAGATCACGGCCATAGCGCCCTGGGAGAGCTCCTCGGACTGGAAAGGGTGGATGGCCGCAAAGCCAGACAGTTGAGCCATTTCGTCGTTCAGCTTCGGGTTGTACTTCATGGTGCAGGAGCCGAGCGGATAGATGGCCTTGTCGATATGGTGGTTTAGGACCGAGAGGTTGACGAAGTGGCGGACCACGGCGGGCTCGGAGATCTCCGGAAGCTCCGGCGCCTCCCCGCGCAGCCGTTCGCGCGGCAGGAGCCGCTCCATTCCCTCCTGCGGCACGTCGAGCGGCAGGAGCCTCGGCCCCCGATGGTCCTTCACGGACAGCTCGCGAAGCGTCAGCTCCGGCACGCGGCCTCCTCGACCGGCGCGCGGGCCGGGCGCCGCGCCCAATCGGCGAGCACCTCCACGTAGCGGTCCAGTTCCTCGCGCGTGCGCTTCTCGGTCGCGGCGACCAGGATTTCCTGCGACCGCGCGCGGTAGAAGCGCCCGAGCGGAACTCCCGCAAGGATGCGCCGATTCTCGGCCTCGCGCAGGAAATCGGCTGCGGGGCCCGGAAGCCGGAGCACGAACTCGCGGAAATACGGCGCCTCGCCGTTCGCGAGCGAGACGCCGGGGACCTGCGCCGCGCGCCGGGCCAGATAGTGCGCCTTCTCCATCGATTGGAGCGCGACGTCGCGCATGCCCTGGGCGCCGAGGAGCGCCATGTGGATCGTATTGGCCAGCGCCATGAGGCCCTGGTTCGTGCAGATGTTCGAGGTCGCCCGCTCGCGCCGGATGTGCTGCTCGCGCGTCGAGAGCGTCAGCACGAAGCCGCGACGCCCTTCGCTATCGACGGTCTGCCCGACGAGGCGGCCGGGCAGATTGCGCACGCTCGCCATGCGCGCCGCCATGAATCCGAGATTCGGCCCGCCGAGGCTCATCGGCACGCCGAAGCTCTGGGCCTCGCCGCAGACGATGTCGGCGCCGAGCGAGCCCGGCGCGCGCAGCAGCGCGAGCGAGAGGGCTTCGGCTACGAC
>DASXQO010000158.1:0-4165 GCA_036507115.1 Candidatus Eiseniibacteriota bacterium
GCAACGACATCCTGGACCAACTTCCAGTACTTGAGCAGGAAGCGGAACGCCCCCTCGACGCCGCGGTCGTTCCACTCGGCGTCCTTCTCGGGCGGTCCGATGAAGAGCGTGTAGAGCCGGACCGTATCGGTGCCGTAGCGCTCGATCAGGTCGTCGGGGGCCACCGTGTTGTGCTTCGATTTGGACATCTTGACGCCGTTTTTCGTGATCATCCCCTGCGTGAAGAGCCGTTCGAAGGGCTCCGAGAACGCCACGAGCCCCATGTCGCGGAGCACCTTCACGACGAACCGCGAATAGAGGAGATGCAGGATCGCATGCTCCACCCCGCCGATGTACTGGTTCACGGGGAGCCAGCGGTTCACGGCGGCGGAGTCGAACGCGGCACGGTCCGACTTGGGGCTCAGGAAGCGCAGGAAGTACCAACTCGAGTCGACGAACGTGTCCATGGTGTCGCTCTCGCGCCGGGCGGACGCGCCGCACTTGGGACACTTCGATTTCAAGAAAGCTTCGTTCGTCCGGAGCGGCGACTCCCCCGTGGGCTTGAACTCGACCTGATCGGGCAGGAGCACGGGCAGCTCCGATTCCGGAATCGGCTGAATCCCGCACGCATCGCAATAGAGAATGGGGATCGGCGCGCCCCAGTAGCGCTGCCGCGAGATGAGCCAATCGCGGAGCCGGTAATTCACGCGGGCCTCCCCCGCCGATTTGTCCGTGAGCGCCTGCACGATCGCGCGCTTCCCCACGGAGCTGGCAAGTCCGTCGAACGTGCCGGAGTTCACGAGCTTCCCTTCCCCTTCGTACGCGGCGCTTCCGTCGTACGCGCCCTCCGGGCCGCGCACGACCTCCGTGATCGGGAGCCGGTACTTCTTCGCGAATTCGAAGTCGCGCTGATCGTGCGCGGGAACCGCCATGATCGCGCCGGTGCCGTACCCCATGAGGACGTAGTTCGCGATCCAGACCGGAAGCTTGGCTCCGGTCAGAGGGTGAACGGTCTGGAGCCCGGCCTCCGCCCCTTCCTTCTCGGTCTCCACGAGGAAGCGGTTTTCCATCCTCGCGCGGCGGAGCCGCTCGACCAGATCGGCCGCCTGGCGGGGCAGCTTACCGGGTTCGCGTAACTTAGCGACGAGCGGGTGCTCGGCGGCGAGCACGAGGTAGGTCGCGCCGAAGAGCGTGTCGGGGCGCGTCGTGAAGACCTCGATCGTCTCCTTCGATCCCGCGATCGGAAAACGGATCGTCGCGCCCTCGCTCCGCCCGATCCAGTTCGTCTGCATCACGCGCACTTTCTCGGGCCAGTGGACGAGCTGATCCAGGTCGCGCAGCAAGGGCTCGGCGTAGGCGGTGATCTTGAAGTACCACTGCTCGAGATCGCGGATCTCGACCGGAGTGCCGCAACGCTCGCAGGCTCCGTCCACGACCTGCTCGTTCGCGAGCACGGTGTTGCACGACGGACACCAGTTCACCGCGCCCTTCGCGCGATACGCGAGCCCGCGCTCGTAGAGTTTGAGGAAGAGCCACTGCGTCCACCGGTAATAGGAAGGATCGCAGGAGCCGATCTCGCGGTCCCAGTCGTACGCGAGCCCCCAGGAGACGAGCTGTTCCCTCATCCGCGCGATGTTGTGGCGCGTCCACTCGGCGGGATGGATCTTGCTCGCGATCGCCGCGTTCTCGGCCGGAAGTCCGAACGCGTCCCAGCCCATGGGGGTGAGGACCGAGTGCCCCTGCATGCGCTTCAGGCGCGTCACCACGTCGCCCAGGATGTAGTTCCGCCCGTGCCCCACGTGGAGATCGCCCGACGGGTACGGAAACATGTTGAGGCAGTAGAAGGGGCGCTCCGCGGTCATCGGATCGCGGATCTCGAACAGACTCTCGTCCTTCCAGAGCTTCCGCGCGGCCCGCTCCAGCTCGTGGAACGGATAGACGTTCCTCGTGCGTGTCGCCGCGTCGTCGATCCCGGATTCCCGGGGAGTTCCGTCTCGAATCGATTTACCCACGGATCGCGCGCCTCACGGATTGAACGAGGGTCAGGGCGAGCTCGGTGTCGCGAATCTCCCCGCGCTTCAAGGCCCGGTCCGCGCGGTACACCTGGTCGAGGACCGCGCGCGCCGTGGCCGGCTCGAGGGGGGTCGTGGCGCGCGGGGTCCGCCGATACGAGAAGCTCTGGGGCTCGAGTGCCCCGAGGGCGCATTCCGCGAGCGCCCAGAGCGCGCTCGTGCCGCCGATGCCTTCGCGAGCCAGCGCCTCGGTCTCGGCGCGCGCCTCCGCAGCGCTTCCGGCGAGCACCGCGAGCGCCCAACGCTCCACCGATGAGCCGGCCCGCGCCTCGCACAACGAGTCGAGCGCCCGCGCGGGCACCCGGCCCTCCGCGTCGGCGTGGGAGGCGAGCTTACGGATCTCCTGGCGGAACGACAAGAGATCGGGGGCGCTCCGGAAGATCGCCTCGACGGTGGTCCCGGGGAGCTTCACCCCTTCCTCCCGCGCGATGATCTCGGCCCACTCGAGCCCTTCCCCGCCGCGCGCGTGGCACGGAACGGTCACGGCCCGCGCGGCGAGCGTCCCGAGAAACTTGAGATCGTCCACGTCGCGCGCGGTCGTGACCAGGACGAACGTTCCTTCGTCCGGCGTATCCGCCCACGCGAGGAGCGCCTCCTCGACGGCGCCGCCCATCTTCGAGCCTTCCCGGATCCAGATCCGGCGTGCGTCGCCGAAAAGCGAGAGCGTCGCGAGCGCGCCCGCGAGGGTCTCGGCGTCGAGCGCGTCCCCTTCCAGGCGCTGGAACTCCGAGCCCTCCGCTTCGGCGCCCGCCCGGCACGCGCGCGCGAGGCGCTCGCGGAGAAAGTCGTCGCTCCCGGCGGCCAGGACAAGAGGCGGCAGCCCGGCCGCGGGGCCCCGCAGCATTGTTTCCGCTTCGCGCACGGACACGCTGCCGCCGCGGCGCGGCGCAGGACTTCCCCCGCGCGGCTTGCCCGGGCCTCCGGCGCGAGTCACCATCCCTGCACCGTGCGGCTCACGATCTGATCCGTCAATTTTTCGACGACCTCCCTCCGTCCGTCTGCCTCGGTTCTCGCGGGCTCCGAGCCCACGGGAACCACATTGTACGTGGTCCTCACCGTGAGGGCGTCCTCCTTCCATACCTCGCGGTTCTTGATCATGTCACGGAAGGTAACCTGCACCGTGAGCACGATCTCGTACTCGGTGGCGCGCTCGGTCGAGGTGTAACCGAAGACCTGGTTCTTGTAGGCGGCGACGGCGCCTCGCAGGACGGCGTCCGCGTCGCGTTCCTGGACGATGCGGAGATGGCGGTCGGCCAGGAAGCCGTTCACCAGGGACTGGGTGATGTCGTCCGCGAGACCGAACTCGACGGTGTTGTTGACGAGGACCGGAATCGAGAGGGTCTTGAGGTGGGAAGGGAGGGCGCTCGAGACGGTGTACCCGCAGCCCCCGGCCGCGGCGGCGAGGATCCAGACCAACCCGAGCCCCATCGTAGGAAGCGGGGCGAACCGGGCTGTGCTACCCCACATCCGCTGCCGGCGTGTCCTGGAATCCATAGAGCTTCATACGATACCTCAGCTTGTCTCTCTTCATCTGCAGAAGTCCGGCGGTCCGGCTCTGGTTCCCACCCGAGCGATCGAGGGCGCGCTGGATGATATCGCGTTCGATCTGTCCGAGGGTGCCTTCCAGATCGAATCCGTCCTCCGGAATTTGTCCGGCTTCGAGCACACCACGCAGAATCTCGAGCGAAGTGGAATCGCCCCGGACGGGCGCCGGGCCGATGGCGCTCGTCAGATGCTGCGACAGGATCCGCGTCCCCTGGGATAGAAGCACGATCCGTTCGAACAGGTTCCGCAGTTCGCGGATGTTCCCCGGCCAAGGATACGACAACAAGACCTGCTCTGCGCCGGGATCGATCGCCGCGAAACTCTTCCCGAACTGCCGGTTGAATTGCGCGAGGAAATGCCGGGCCAGGGGGAGGATGTCTTCCCGCCTCTCGCGAAGCGGCGGGACGCGGATCGGCACCACCTTGAGGCGGTAGTAGAGGTCCTCGCGGAAGCGCTGCTCGCGGACCATCGTCTCGAGGTTCTGGTTGGTGGCCGAGATGACCCGCACGCTCACCGTGATGTCCTTGGTGCCGCCGACCCTCTTGAACGTCATCCGCTCCAGGACGCGG
>DASXQO010000159.1:0-7009 GCA_036507115.1 Candidatus Eiseniibacteriota bacterium
TGGCGCAGGCGATCGCCTCGAAGACCGAAGGCGCGGTCGCGATCCGATCGGAGCCGCTTTCCTTCGTGCTGATCCCGCCCGAATCGCAGCCGTCCACGCTCCCGCCCACCGTCGATCCGCTGGCGTTCGAAGCCTGGAGGATCCGGGCGGGGCTGCCGCTCCAGGGAATCGATCTCGATCTGGACCGGATCGCGACCGAACTTGCGCTGCCGGAAGCGATCTCGATGACCAAGGGCTGCTACGTGGGGCAGGAAGTCGTGGCGCGGACCGCGCATCGGGGAAAGCTGAGGCGCCAGCGCATCGGATTCCGGTTCCCGTGGACCGGCGAGCTGATCCCAAAGGGAACCGAGCTTCGCTCGGGGGGCCAGGAGGTGGGCCACGTCACGAGCACGGCGTGGGAACCGGGGACCGGGGAAGGGCTTGGCATGGGATACATCGCACCGGAAGCTCTGGGCCTGGAGCTCGACCTGCTGGCCATCCAGGGTGAAAAATCCACGCACCTCAGTCCACATTCGTGGCCACTTTGACTGTCGGGCCGGGACATTTCCGTCCAAAATGTCCCACCAGCTGACGAAACTCGCGTCGCTCTAAGTTGACATAACTCAAAGGATTTGATATAATTCGCGCTGCTTCGGGGGCACACAGAGCGCGAGTACCGCGGCATTTCCTGCCGATCAGCGATCTCCGCCTTCGCTTCCAACCTTCATAGCCGTCTCTTGCAACTAGGGTCCGTTCGGATCCTGCCGGGGAGGTGATCGCCGGAGAAAAATCCCACCCACGCTTTTGCCGTCACGCCTCATCTCACGTGTCACGCGGCTTCGACAGGGGCCGCCGAAGCAGATCCTCACGTCAGGAGAACAGGCGATGAATCGATTTAGACTATTCCTCGTAGTCGCAATCGCCGCGCTGGCACTCGTCGGCGCACAGGTGGCCTTCGCCACCACGGTCCAGAAACTCTCCCTCCAAGAGCTCACCAAGAAATCGGAATCCATCGTCATGGCGCGCGTCGATGACGCGTTCTCGAGCTGGGATGCCGCCCACAAGGAGATCTACACCTACTTCACGCTCAGCGTGCTCCGACCCGTGAAGGGCTCGAAGGGCGCGACGACGATCACGCTTCGTCAGCTCGGCGGCACCGTGGACAACATCGCCTCGATCGTTCCCGGTATGCCGAGCTTCCGCAAGGGCGAGGAAGTCGTCGTGTTCCTGACCGAGAAGGACGCGGCGGGCTACCCCTGGGTGATGGGACTCCAGCAGGGCAAGTACTCGGTAGTCCCCGGCAAGGACGGCGTGAAGATGGTCCGCAACGACCTCGCCGGCACCGAGCTGCTCTCGAACGGCGGCGAGAAGGTCGATGCGGTGACGGCGCCGGATATGCCGCTCAGCGCATTCCTCGACGGCATCAAGACCAGCCTCAATGTGGATGGGAAGATCCAGGTCGACCCCAACCCCCCAACCGAGTAGCGGAGGACGATAGACCATGAAATCGAATCGAATTCGTATCGCCCTGGCCGCGCTCGGCGCATTCGTTTTCGCGCTCACGCTGGTCAGCCCTGCTTCCGCCTATATTCGTCTCACACGCCAGGGCACCACGGGCGTCGTCCAGGCGCACTGGCTCGATTCCGCGCTCCCGCTGTCGAGCGTCATCAATGCGACCAACGGCGATATTCCCTCGGCGACGGCGCTCTCGGTCGTCCAGGCGTCGGCGGAATCCTGGGAGGACATCAACACCTCCTACTTCACGGTGAATCCGGTCGAGTTCACAGGGGCCGCGGGGCAGATCCCTCCCGCGCTCGATGCAACGGACGGGCAGAACAGCGTCTTCTTCGACACGGCGGGCGCGAATTTCGCTCCCGGCGGTTCCGTGATCGCGTTCGTGCGGTCCACGGTCGATCTTTCGGACGGCCACACGCTCGACGCGGACATGGTGTTCAACGACCGGGACTTCTTCAGCTCCACCTCGTCGCCGAACCTCACGCCGCCTCCCGCCGGCCAATCGAGCGTCGATCTCCAATCGGTCATCACGCACGAATACGGCCACTATTTCGGTGTCGACCATACCAGCGTCGCGAATGCCACGATGATCCCATTCATCATTGGCGACACGCGGCAGCGCTCGCTCGAGCTGGACGACAGGGTCGGGAATTCGGTGATCTTCCCTGAATCCGCATCCCGGCCGGGTGGACTTTCTCCCGGTGCCTCGGATTTCGCAGCGACGACCGGAACGATCACCGGGACGGTGGTCAGCGGATTCGACGGCTCGGCGATCTTCGGCGCGCACGTCGAGGCCCTCATTGCTACCAGCCCCGGTCCGGCAACGGACCCGCTCAATTCCATCAGCGCGATCTCGGGCGAGCTGACCGTCCGGAACGGACTCGGCGAGTACACGATCCGCGGACTTCCGCCGGGCGACTATCACGTCCGCATCGTTCCGCTCGACGGGATCCACACGATCGCCGCCGATCCGAACGTGGGCGGGATCTTCAACGGGCTGGACATCAACTTCGAGGTCGAGTATTGGAACGGCGCCGGTGAGGGCGGCAACGGCTTCACCGATCTCGCCGCCGACTTCACGCCGGTGACCGCGGCCGCCGGAGCGACCTCGGGCGGAGTCAATTTCATCACGAACGCCTTCGCGGGCCAGGTCGATGTCGCGCAGTTCGGCCAGTTCGAGAACATCGTGACCTTCCGCAACACGGGATTCCTGGTGAAGCGGTTCGACCTGCCGTTCACGCCGCCCTACACGATCTCGAAGGTCAGCTTCCCCTCCTTCACCTTCAACGCCCAGCTCGGCCTGCCTCCGCTCAACGCGACCTTCCCGAGCGTGCGGCTCTGCGTGCTGAACACGGCGACGGGTCTTCCGAACCTCGGGGCGCCGCTCTTCCAAATCGCCCCCTTCGTCGGTAGCCCGAACGGCTTGAACGATGTCCCGATCGGAATCACGATCAACGATCCGGACAAGGTGCTCTTCTGGGCGATCGAGTTCCCGGCCCCGGGCCCGTCGTTTCCGGCGAATTTCCCGTTCCTCCGGATGGATTTCACGGCTATGGAGCGTGGGCTCTTCGCGAACGACTACAGCATCAGCACCGCGGGGACGGGCGGGGTGTTGATCGATCGAAACATCGCGGTCAGCATGACGGCCCAGATGGGCTCGCCCGAGCTGAGCCCGATCGTGGCGATCGCGAACCTGGGCGCCAACCGGCTGCTCACGAAGTTCGACTTCAGCTACTCGAATCCCGCCGACAAGCGGCTGGACGGGTTCGGGCTGCCGCCGAACTCGCTCGACCACGTGAACCTCGTACGCCGTCTTCCGTCGGGCCTGTTGCAGACCGAAGCGAGCGCCGGCGGCTCGGGGCACATCTCCGTACGGACGGACACGATTCCCGCCTTCCCCTCGGGAGTCCAGATCTGGTTCGTTCAGCCGGTGGATGACGCCGGGCACAAGAGCCTGACTTCCAACACGACGATCACCGGTCTCGAAGTGGATGCGGATGAGCCGAACGGACGAGGCAACACCGACGAAGCGAAGCTGCTCCCGCTGCCGACGACGAATCGTCCCGAGACCTATGCGCCCGCGGGGGATCAGGACTACTTCCTCATCAACGCGAGGCCGGGCGAGATCATTCAGGCGAGTGCGGTCTCGACGGGTCAGGACACCCGTAACGATCAGGATCTCGTGATGTTCCTCCACGACTCGAGCGGGGAGATCCTCGCGTTCGACGACGATTCGAACGGAGGGCTGAATCCCAAGATCTCCTTCACCGTTCCGCCTCGCGGGAAGAGCGCGGCCTCCAGGAAGTTCTTCTTGCAAGTGACCGACATCCAGGGCTCGCTCTTCATTCCGAGCGGGGTGTCCCAGGTGCGGAGACCGCCGACCTACAACCTGAACGCGAACGTGGTTGCCGCGCCGGCGCTGGCCGGGCGGATCGGCGGCTTGGTCGGAGAGGACGGGTTCGCCTTCAAGAACACGGGGCCGAATCCCGCGAATCCGCAAGCGAAGCTCCTCTATGTGCTGCCGAGAAGCGGCGGGGCGAGCTACGGTGTGAAGCTCCGGATCTACGATGTGAACGGCCGCCTCGTCCGCAAGCTCGTGGACGGCAATCAGCCGGCGGGTCCGCACGTCGCGGTCTGGAACGGAACGGATGACCTGGGCCGCGGTGTCGCGTCGGGACACTATTTCGCCCGGATCGATGCCGGGACGTTCTCGCAGAAAGTAGGCATTACGATTCTCAAGTAGTCGCCCAAGGTTCGAAGCACGCGAAGTCGGGGGCCGGCGGGGTCTACCGGCCCCCGCTTCGTTTCAACCGAGGTACATGCGAGCACGATTCCCACATCCCGCGCTGACCCTCGCGCTCGTCCCGCTGCTCGCGGGGGCGATCCACACTCCGGCATGGGCGGGGACCGGCTGGATCCCTCCGCGCTCGGTGACGGCGCTCCTGCCGAGCGCCGCCTTTGCTCCCGGCTCGACCCACTCCATCGAGATGACCCTGCGCGGGAACGGAGCGCCCGCGAACCTGAACTGGGCGGCCACCGCGGGAGGGTCCTTCGCGCTCGGCGTCTCGCCTCTGAACGGGTCGATCGCGGTGCCGCCGGACAGCGTCCGGCGCGTCACGCTCTCGGTGACCGTGCCCGCGCTCGCGCTCGGCGCCGCGTCCCTGTCCGTGGAGCTCACCGATCAGATCGGCGGCGGGCACGTGGCGAAGGTGGTCTCAGCGATCTTCTCGGCGAGCGGAGGGATGCCCGAGGTCTGGCCGTCCCCTTCCTCCTGGTCGGCACCGTCGAACACGTCGGGAGTGGTTTCCTTTCGGATCCACAGCACGGTGGCGGGCGCCGAGTCCCTCGTCGTCACGAACGGCCGGACCAATCCCGATCCCAACAACGCCGACGCCCTCTTTCCGGGAAGCCCGCCCCCGGTGGACGTGAACCTGCCGGGGGGCGCCACGGTCACGATCAGCGCCCCGACCACCATCGCGGGGAGCGCCTACGGCGGGAACGCCAACGCGGTGCAATGCAGCATCACGAGCGCCGCGGGCATCTCGACCGCGATCGGCCACGCGCTCTCCTCCGCAGCGCTTCCGGAGTCGCTTCCGACCGCGCTCTATCCGGTGGGCTTGGCGCCGATGGGTGAGCCCGCCGCCGGACGTGACGGTCCTCTCGAGCTTGCGGCGCGCGGCGTGTGGCTCGTCGCATCTGGAGCCGACGGCGTGCGCGTCCTCAGCGCTGGCTCTTCCCTCGCGCGGATCGGCGCGATCGACACGGACGGGAACGGAACGGACGACCGCCTGGTGGGGCAAGTGCGCATCCCATCGTACGCCGCCGCGGTCGCGGTCGTGCCGGGGTTCGTCGGTCCCACCGGAGACACGCTCGATCTCGGATTGCTCGCGGCGGGAAGCGCGGGGCTGATGCTCCTCGACCTGCGCACCGTCGTCGACCCGCCGAACGGCACCTGGGAAGACTTCTTCGACCAGGACGGAAACGGAATCGACGATCGAATCTTGCAGTCGATTCCTCTTTCAGGGTTCGCGACCGACGTCACGTGGTTCCGGGCGTCCACGGGGCGCATCGTCGCGCTCGTCGCGGACGCGGACATCGGCTCGATACCGGTCGCGGTCGCCTACGATCCGGACTCGGTGGCGGCCGGGACGGGCGCGGGCGTGGTCGCGATCGACGTGACGGCGGCCTTCGATTCACTCGGCGGCGTTCCCTTCGATGCAGGGTCGCTCGCGACGCCGGGGAGCGTGCTCGATCTCGAGCTGCGCCGGGCGGGCGGCGGCTCCCCCGATCTCGCGATCGCGGACGGGAGCTCGGGTGTGTCGGTGTACCGCCTGAGCGCGGGGGCCGGAGCGCCCGCCATCGTCACCTTCACGCCGCTCGGGTCGGTCGCGCTCTCCTCGGCGTGGGGGCCGCCCTACGCCCGCGACGTCGGCTGGATCCCGAACACGCGCGACAGCGTGTATCTCGCGGTCGCGGCGTCGGCCGGAGGAATGCAGATCGTGCGCGCGCCCCTGGGGAGCGCGCCGTCCCTCGTGATGTCGCAACAGCCGCCGGCCCCGGCAATCGGACTTACCGGAGCCTGGACGGGAAACGTGGCCCTGGCTCTCGGCTATGGGGGCGTGGCGTTGATGCGCGCGCCGGGGGGCGCGGAGCTGAACAAGATCGCGCCCGCGGGGGCGCCTCCCTACACCGCGCCGGTCACGCTCGCGCGGGGCCAGACGTGGACCGAAGGGCGCGCGCTCGAGGTGGCCTTCCACCGGACGCCCAGCTCGTCGGCGACTTCACTGAAGTTCCTGGGCACCGCCGGGCCGATCCCGGATCTACTCGTGGCGGATGGGGCGCGCGCTCTCTTGCTGCGCCCCGGCGCCGCGACCATCGTCGCGGTGGAGGAAGGACCGGCGCCCCCGCGCGCCGTGCCGCTCGCGGTTTCCGTGACGCCGAATCCGATGGGATCGAGCGCCGAGATTCGGGTGTTCGATGCCTCCGCGCGGGTGGGTGCCGTCGGTGCGCCCGGTGCCGGCGCCGTCGAGGTGGAGATCTTCGACGTGCAGGGAAGGCTGGTTCGGAGGATCCGCGGGGCGAGTGCCGCGGCGGGCGGCTCGAGCGTCAGTCTCGTCCGCCTTCGTTGGGACGGCCGGGACGACCGCGGCCGACGGCTGGGCTCCGGCCGCTACTGGCTGCGTGTGCGCGCGGGAGCGCGCGAGGCGGCACGGTCGGTTCTCATTCTTCGTTAGTAGCCTCGTTAGGGCTGTCGCTGGGGAGCCCAATGAAGCGCCGGAAGTTTGCTTGCTAGTGGGCAAATAGCTGGATCGGTGCCAACGTTCGTCTTTCCACGGAAAGACGAACATGAGGAATTATCGAATTGTCCGGGGACCCATTGCATGCTATAATCCCGGCTTTGCCTCGTCATCTGCCCGCGAGGCTCGCAACCGCCTCATCCCTCTTCACCTTAGCGCCCGGAGGGTTCCATGGTGCGTTCCTCCCCCAAGTCGTGGCGTCTGGTTCTGCTCCTCCT
>DASXQO010000160.1:0-6619 GCA_036507115.1 Candidatus Eiseniibacteriota bacterium
GTGGTTCGCATGTCTCGTGCCGCCGTGTTGGGGCAGGTGTGGAGGACTCATTTTCCGGGGGATCCAATGCCGAGCGAGTCGATCGGGGCGCCCGGGGTGTACCTATTGCGGACAGGGTTTGTACCCCTACACCCGCGGGCCGATCGCTCTGTGGGTTTTTGGGGGCGGGGCCGCCGGCTCAGGGATTCCTGTCGGGCGTTCGCGCGGCGGCGACTCCCCGCGGACCCTGGCCCACCGCGATGCGATCGATCTCCCGATAGTTGGAGAGATCCACGACCGAGACCTCGTTCGAAGGCCCGTTCGCGACATAGAGCACCTTCTGGTCGGGGGAGAGCGCGAGGCCCCAGGGCCGGGGCCCTACGCGAATTACGCGCAGCAGGGCGCCACTGGGGTCGTGGACCGTGACCGTCCCTGCCCGGCCATTCGTCACGAAGATCCGCCTTCCATCCCTTCTGACCGCCACGTCCGTCGGGCGCGATCCCTGCGGGAGCCTGACGGCCGCACGGACGCTTCCGGATTGCGTGTCCAGGAGGAGCAATTCGCCGGTTGACTCGGAGAGGATGATCGCGCGCGCACCATCGGGGCTGAACGCGACCGACCGGGGGCGGCGTCCCACGGCGAACCGTTCGCGGACGTGCCCGTCGTCCGCATCGAGGACGGCCACCTCGCCACCCACCTCGCACGCCACGTATACGAGCCGCGCGTCCGGTGTGAAGCGGATCCCCCGGGGTTCTCCGCTCACCGGGATCACCCGTTCGACCGAGCCCGTGGCCGCGTTCACGGCGGTCACCGTTTCGGCCTTGCCGTTCGAGACGAAGAGCCTCGTTCCGTCCGGGCTCACCGCGATCTCGTCCGGATCCGCGCCGATCCGGATCGTCCGAAGCTTCCGTCGGGCTTCAAGATCGATGACGGCGATGTCGTCCACGCCGCTCAGCGCGACGTAGAGATACCTCCCATCGGGGCTCGCCTGAATCCCCCGCGGCCCTTGTCCCACGGGGATTGCTCCGACCTTCTTGCGTGTGATGCCGTCCAGGATCGTCACGTCGCCCGAGCCTTCGTTACCCACGTATATCTGGTAGGGGAGGGAGGCACGATCACCCGCGCCGCCGCCCGGGTTGGAGCAACCTCCCACCGCAAGGAGGAGGGCGGTGCCAGCCGGGAGCAGAAGGGCGGCAAGTGTCAATCGGAATGCGCTCATGGCCTGGGAGCCGGGTCGTCGGGTGTCTTCGATTTGGCGATCGCTGGGATCTGCGGCTTGTCCTCCGGGCCGAGCATCTTCTGCAAGAGCTGGAGCGCCTCGGCGGGGGCGTCCACGAATCGGAACAGCTCGAGGTCTCTGGCGTCGATCATTCCGGCACTGACGAGCGCGTCGAAGTCGACCAGCCGATGCCAATATTCCGAGCCGTAGAGGAGGACGGGAACCCTGCGATCCAGCTTCCGCGTCTGCGAGACGTCAGGATTTCGAAGAGTTCGTCCAGGGTGCCGAATCCGCCGGGAAATACCACGAGAGCGCGGGCGAGGTGCGCGAACCACAGTTTGCGCATGAAGAAGTAGTGGAATTGAAAGCACAGTCCGGGCGTGATGAATGGATTGGGACGCTGCTCGTGCGGCAGCCCGATGTTCAACCCGATCGTGCGTCCCCCCGCGTCGGCGGCGCCCCGGTTCGCGGCCTCCATGATCCCGGGCCCACCGCCGGTGCAGACCAGGAAGCGGTGCGCCGGGCTCTCGAAGCCCTGCGACCACACGGTCACCAGGCGCGCGAGCTCGCGGGCGTCACGGTAGAAATGGCCGAGGGGGCCGTCCTCCCCCGCGCGCGCGGAGCCGAAGAACACGATCGTGTCGTGTACCCGATGCCGCCGGAACGCGTGGAGCGGCTGGAGGTACTCGGCAAGGATGCGCAGCGGACGGCCCTCCTCGCTTTCGAGGAATTGGGGGTCCTCATACGCAAGCGGTGGGTAGGTTACCGGGGGCTGCGGCGCCGATGGCGTCTTCATGCCTCTCTCGGTGAATTGCGGCCTGTCCAGGTTCGATCCGAGATCCTAGTATTCGTCGATGCTACCCGACCGCGGCCGGGCCACCAAGCGTCTCTCGCGGACTGCCTCGATCGCGTGGATCGCCGTTCCACCCATCCTCGTGGCAGTCGTCCTCTCCCTTCCGTGCCTCGGTCTGGGCTACTTCTGGGACGATTTTGCCTTCCTGACCCGGGTGCAGGCCGATCCGATAGCGGCTCTCGGTCCGGAAGGAGCGGCCTTCTACCGCCCGCTTTCCCGGACGGTCTACTTCTGGCCCCTCGCATGGCTTGGCTCCTCGGGGGCGATCGTCGCGCACCTCGTCAATCTCGCTCTTCTCGCGGTCTCCATCACGCTCCTCGCTTCGCTCGTCAGGAATCTCGCTGGCGCCCGGGCGGGAATGTTCGCCGGGCTCACCTTCGCCGCCCTTGCCCCCCTGCCGAGCCTCGTCGCTTGGGCCAGCGGATCGCAGGATCTCCTCGCGATCACATGTACGTTGGCGGCGTTCCATCTGCGAAATTCCGGACGGAATGTCGGGGCGGGGATCGCCGCGGGAGCGGGGCTGCTCTCCAAGGAAACGGTGGCGGGAGCCCTTCCCGTACTCATTCTCTGGGATTGGATCCTCGGGAGGCGGCCGGCGCGAATGGGGGCTCTCGGGCTCGGCTACGGAGGGCTGGCGCTCGCCTGGGTTCTCATCCATCCGGGCATTCGCGGGCTCGCTTCCCGCGGTTTCGGGAGCGGGCCTCTCGAACACGTCGGGTTCACCAACCTCGCTCTCTCCCAGTCCCACGCGGGCCGTTATCTTCTGGCACTCTTCAACGTACCGGACGCGCCCGCCGCGATGACGTGGACGCCCGGCCGTATCGGGATCGGGGTCGCGGCGCTCGCCCTTACGATTTCCGGTGTGTGGCTCGCGTCCCGGCGCGGCACCCCGGATGAACGTTCCGGTGGCCGGCTCTCGATCGCGCGCGCCGCCGCGCTCGCGGTTCTCATCGCCGCGCCCGGGATCGCGCTCCCTGCGCTCCTGATCCAGCAGTGGGCCGCCTACTTCGTCTGCCTGCCGGCAATCGGCACCTCGATTTTCATCGGGGTATTCCTGTCGCGTACCCCCCTCGCGGTCGCAGCACTTGCGATCGGCGCGTTCGTCGGCCTGGGCCTGCTGCGTCGGTGCACCGAGCCGTCGGATGGCTTGACGGAGCGCCATTTCGTCGAGGCGAGCCGGGCCACGCGGCAGGTCGAGAGTGGTTTTCGAAAGCTCCGCCCGATGTTTCCGCGCGAAGCTCAGGTCCTGGTCTCTGTCGCCTCGAGCGGTTCCTTGGGGATCGATGCGTCGATGCACGACGGGCAGGCGATACGGGTCTGGTATCGCGACCCGACGATCCGCACGCTCCGGCCCGAGCGCCGCCTTCCGCATCCGCGCGCGGAGTTCCTCTATCGGATCACGGCCACGCGCGGCGTCGTGGAGATCGATCCCGAGCAGGGTCGGTATCGCTCGAGCGGCGGGAGCGCCGGAGCGGGGGAGATCCGCGCGATCACCCGCACCTATGCCCGCGGCCTCGCCGCATCCGGTGAAACCGACCGCGCGGTCCGGATTCTGGAGCGGTTGTCCGGCCAGGACGAAGACTCGCTCCGATCCTACGACTTGAGGATCGCCGCCATGGCGTTTCTCGCGGCCCGGGATCGTGCGCGCGCAGAGCAGATCCTCGCGAAGGCGCCGCCGATTTCGCGTGCGTTCGCGCTGCATGGATTGGCAAGGGTGATGGCGGAGCCGACCGGGCGGGCGCATTTCGACTCATGCGCCTATGCGGCATTCGGGGTATCGTCCTCGGATCCAGCGGCCCTGCGCCACCTCATGGAGCTGTTCTACGCGAGCCGGTTCGTTCCACATGCCGTTCACTTCGCGCGTAGATTGCAAGAGGTCGCGCCGGGGGATTCCGAGAGTGCGGAAATCCTGCGAGAGCTTACCCAGATTCGGCGAAGAGGATGAACCGAGCCAAGCGTTCCCAGACGCAGCCACGGCCGCAAGCCAAGGCGAAACGAGCAACGCGCCGCGCGCCATGGCTCCTCTGGCTCGGCGCCATCCTTGCCCTGACCTTCGTCAGCTACATTCCCAGCTTGAGCAATGGGTTCATCAACTGGGACGACAATTTCTACGTGACCGAGAATCCTCTCATGGCGCGCCCCACGCTCGGCGCCCTGCTCACGACCAATCTGGGCGGCAACTACCACCCGCTCACGATGGCCTCGCTCGTGCTGAACTACAAGCTCTCCGGTCTGAATGCGGCTTCCTATCACTGGCTCAACCTGCTCCTGCACCTGGCGAACGTGGCGCTCGTCTTCTTCTTCGTCCGAGCGCTCTCGGGAGGGCGGCTCTGGACGACGGCCGCGACTGCGCTCTTCTTCGGGATTCATCCCACGCACGTCGAGTCGGTCGCCTGGATCTCCGAGCGCAAGGACGTCCTGTACGCCCTTTTCTACCTGATCGCGCTCCTTACATATCTGAGATATCTCGAGAAACGGCGGATACTGTGGCTTCTCGCGACCCTGCTCGCGTTCGTCCTGTCGGCGGCGTCGAAACCCGCGGCGGTCGTGTTGCCCCTCTCGCTCCTCGCGATCGACTATTTCCGCCGGCGCCCGTTCAGCGCCCGGGTCGTGTGGGAAAAGGTCCCGTTCTTCGCGATCTCGATGGCGGTCGGACTCCTCACCTTCAAGGCGCAGCAGTCGGTCGGCGCCGTGGCCGATGCCAAGCTGTGGGACCCCTTTCAACGCGTGCTCTTCGCTTCGTTCGGCACCGTCATGTACCTCGTGAAGCTGTTCCTCCCCTTTCACCTCTCCGCCGTCTATCCGCTGCCGAGCACCGGAGCGGCCCGGTTCGGAAGCGAGTACTACGCGGCGCCCGTGATTCTCGCGGTGCTGCTTCCCACGATCGCATTTCTGTGCCGGCGCGTCCGTCCGGTCCTCTTCGGACTCGCGTTCTTTTTCATCAATATCGTCCTCGTGCTCCAGCTCGTCACCGTGGGCGCGGCTCTCATGGCCGATCGCTATACCTACGTACCCTACATCGGCCTCTTCTTCGCGCTGGCCTGGTGGCTGGACGAGCCCTCCGCGCGGGTGCCCTTTCCCGTGAAGCCGCTGATCGCGGGGATCTTCCTCGTGCTGCTTCCCATCTCCATAGTCCAGACCTGGAATCGCTGCCGCGTGTGGCGAGATCCCTTGACCTTCTGGAACGACACGATTCAGAAATATCCCCGGCAGATCGTGGAAGCGTATTACAACCGCGGGAATTACTACGGGAGGACGGGGAGGCCCCAGGAGGCTCTGGCGGATTACAAACAGGCGCTCGCGCTGAATTCCGGGGTTACTCGCATTTGGTACAACCGGGGGCTCTTGTTCTCCCAGCTCGGGCATAACGACTCGGCGCTCGTGGACTTCGACCACGCCGTCAAGCTCTCTCCCAAACATGTCGACGCCTGGAACAACCGGGGCGCCATGAAGTACCGTACGGGGGACCTCGCCGGCGCGGCCGCGGACTTCACCCGCGCGATGGAGCTGAACCCGAGATACCGGGACGCCTATTTGAATCGAGCGACCGTCCTCTACGACATGCGCGAATACGAGAAGTCCATCGCCGACCGCAGGCGCGGGATCGAGCTCGATCCGGGGAATCCGGCGAAGGCTCAGGAGCACGCCCTGCTCGCCGATGCGCTCCAGCGGCTGAACCGCCACCAGGAGGCGATCGCCGAGATTGACAAGGCGATCGGGACGGCGCGCGCGGGGGATCAGCGGATCGGCGGGTATTACCTCGCGAGGAGCCAGGCCTGGTGGGCCCTGCGCGACCGGGGCCGCGCGCTGGCCGACGCGCGCGAGGCGGAGCGGTTGGGTGCGAAGGTGGATCCCGCCTACCTTCGCGGGTTGGGAGGGTGAGGCTACTTCAAGATCACGAGCTGTCCCTCGATCGTTTCCTCCGCCGACTCCACGCGGTAGAAGTAAACGCCCGACGAGAGCTGGCTCCCGCGGCCCGTCCTTCCGTCGAATGAATATTCGTGCGTTCCCGGCGCTAGATGCGGGACGTCGAGCAGGGTCCGCACCAGCCGGCCCTGGATGTCGAAGATCCGCGCCTTCGCCGGGCCCGCGCGGGCCGTCGTGAAGGTCAATTTGCTCTGTGGATTCAGAGGGTTCGGCGCGAAGGACGCGTGCGGCGCTGTCGGAGACCCAACGATGTTCAGCTCGACCCCAGCGCAAAACATCCTGCCGTCCGTGAGCGACCCGGTGAGCCGCGCCGTCGTGGTCGTGCGGCCCTGGATCTGATCGAAAAGAGCTGCTAGATCCGATCGAGAGAAGAACGTCCCTATTTCCGCGATCCCGTTACGGTCCGTGTCGCCCACTACGGTCTTTTTCACCGCGACGGAGTGGATCTCGCTCACGGATCCCGTGCCCTCGGAGGCCAATGTGAGCGACGTCACGTCCACCTGTTCGTTCGTGTACGAGCCGTGGCTCGGCTCGAGCTGGATGCAGAGATTGCTGCCGCCCGACGCGGGTATCGTCCGATGCCCGCCCTGGACGAAGGCACGCGCTTCGGCGCCGCGGGCCCCGGAGGAGAAGCGGTTCAG
>DASXQO010000161.1:0-2739 GCA_036507115.1 Candidatus Eiseniibacteriota bacterium
AGCGGTCGCGGAAGTAGAGATTGAGAAAGGGAATGATGAGCCCCGCGCCGAGACCGATCAGCGTGGCGGGCAGCGCGAGCTTGAGCTGGAGCCCCCAGTCCACCTCGGCCAATTTTTGGATTTGATCCCACGGGGTGCCGGCCGCTCCCTCCGCGGAGGCCGAGCCCGCCGCCGACATCCTATAGAAGGGGATCGCGGAGAGAAACGTCAGCGCGCAGGCGGCCCAGAGCGACCAGCGCAGGGCGAGCCGTGCGCTTTCGGTCAGTGCGTGAAAGGCATGGGGCAAGACGCCCCCCAGGATCGACCCCATGATCGAGGCGAGAAAGAGCGCCGTGAACGCGGCGCTGAAGAGGTAGGGCCTCGATTCCGCACGCACCTCGCGCATCACGACCGGAGCGATCGACAGGCGGAAGGTGGTCACGACCATGCCCGAGAGGAACGCCGCGGGGAGCAGGAGCTCCGGAGCGATGAGAATCCCTTGTAAAAGGTAGGTGACCGCCGTGAGCGCGCCCGCGGATACCAGAACTCTCCGGGGAGAGACGCGGTGGAAGAGGAACGCCACCGGGAGCGTCGCGATCGCGGCGCCGAGCGAAATCTTGGAGAGGATCTGCCCGATCGCCGCATCGCCCAGCCCCAGCTCGCGGAGGTAGAGGTTGAAGAGAAGCGAGAAGACGGATGCGCCGAGCCCGCAGAGAAAAAGCCCGTAGAGGTAGAACCGCGCGTTCACTCCCGCGCCCCGGACCTCCCGGACGTACTCTCCGATCAACCGCCGCGGCAGAGCGCCTCCGTCAGAACTTTCCCCGCGCGCGCTCCTTGGCGGGCAGGATCTCGAGACACGTCGTCCACCATCCGGTCCTTATCGTCTCGACGAATTCGGCAGGGAGCGCCTCCTCCTCCATTTCGCGCGCAAGGGATTCGAAATCGTAGGTCACCGGAATGAACTCGGCTTCCTTCCGTCCCGCGGCGAGAAACGCGTACCACACCGAGGGCGCGCCGTCGTTCGCCGGCCTCCCGACAGCGCCGGCGTTCACGAGCAGACCGCCGTCGGGCAGCGTCCGCTGCCAGTGGATTCCGGTGTGCGCGCAGAGGACCGTCTCGGCCTCGGCTTCGCGCAGGAGCCTCATGAGAAACGCGTCGGAGCAGGCCGACTCCCAGAGGAACTCGTTGATCTTCCGGGGGGAGCCGTGGCAGAGGAGAAAACGGCGCCCTCCCCGGGTGAATCGGATCGATCCGGGCAGCGCCAGGAGCCTCCTTCGCTCGTCGTCGGTCGTGTGCCGGTTCGTGTAGTCGTAGGAGAGCTGCGCGAAGAAGTTGTCGGACGGATGCGTGTAGCCACACCCGCAATCGGGCAGCCTCTTCGCGAGCGCCTCGTCGTAGTTCCCCGCGATCGTGACGACGCGAAACTCGTCGAGGATCGGATAGACCTTGCCTGGATTTGGACCGAATCCGCCGAGATCGCCGAGGCAGAAGATGCGCTTCGCACCCCGGCGGCGCGCGTCCCCGGCCGCAGCGCGGATCGCCAGGTGATTGCTGTAGAGCCCGCCCAGGAACGCGAGCGGTCCTTCGAGGTCGGGGTCGCGGAGCAGGACGGTCGTCGCGTTAACGGGTCAGCCCCCTGTGGATTGATCTGCGATGGAGAGCCATGGGCGGCGAAGCGTATCACGCGCCCGATCCTGCGTCCAACGGCCCCCCTGTGGTATGCTCGCGTGCCCTTCGCCATCCGCGTGGAATCGGAGAGAATGAAGCGATCGTGATCTGGGACGTCCTCATCATCGGAGCGGGACCCGCCGGACTTTCGGCGGCGCTCTTCACGCGGATGCGCCGGATGTCGACCCTTCTCCTGGACACGGCCGTGGCCGGCGGGCAGCTCGCCTCGCTCTACCCCAAGAAGCCGGTCCACGACTACCCCTCCTACACCTACGTGATGGGCGAAGACCTCGGAAAGAACTTCGTCGACCAGGCGAACCACATGGGCGCCGAAATCCGCGAGCGCGAGCACGTGACGATGATCCGCCGCGACGAAGAACAGAACCTGATCCGCGTGACCTCCACCAAGGGGGAATACGAGGCCCGGAGCGTGCTCGTCGCGACGGGAGGGGGCGCCTTCGAGCCGCGCAAGATCAACAAGCCGGGCGAGGTCGAGCTCAAGGGCAAGGGGCTCTTCTATGGCATGCCCGACGTGGAGGAGAGCAAAGGGAAACGCGTTCTCATCATCGGCGGCGGCGACTCGGCGCTCGAATCGGCGCTCTCGGTGAAGGACGTGGCCGACGTGACCATGATCCACATGCTCGACAAGTGGCAGGGCATGGACACCTACGTCGAGGAGATCAAGGAATCCAAGATCCGCACCATGCTCGAGACGGAGACGGTGGAGATCCGGGGGGACGGCAAGGTTCAGACCGTGGTCGTGAAGAACAAGAAGACCGAGGAGACGCAGGAGCTGCCGATCGACCTGGTTTCCATCAACATCGGATTCCTGATGGACACGAAGGTGATCCGCTCGTGGGGGCTCGACCTCGAGGGGAACCAGATCAAGGTCGACAACGTCATGAACACGAACATCAAGGGCGTGCTCTCGTGCGGAGACATCGCGACCTACCCGGGGAAGTACAAGCTCCTGATCACGGCCTGCAGCGAGGGCGCGGCGGCGGCGAACACCGCCTACATCTACGTGAAGCAGCCGAAGAAGTTCACGGTCGGAGAGTTGTACGCGGCGCCCAAGGAAGAAGGCGACACCCA
>DASXQO010000162.1:0-6916 GCA_036507115.1 Candidatus Eiseniibacteriota bacterium
CGCCCTGGGCACGGTCAGGCTGTTCGTGGTGACCGACATTCCCACGGCGGTTCGGGACGGCGACAACCTCGATCTCTCCATCCAGGCGGCATCCGATCTCACATTCAACGCCGGCGTCGCAACCAACGCGTTCCCGGTGGATCCCGCTGGGTCGATCGCGCTCGACGGCGCCTCCGCGGCGCAGTTCTCGGTCACGGCCGTAGGTCCAGCGAACATCCTCGCGGGCTCGAACGACAACCTGGCGCTCGACGTGCGGATTCCGGCCAACGGCTACCAGACGGACCAGCTGACGAAGCTGGCCGTCATGAACGAGGGGAACGCGACGATCGGCCCCGACATCGCCGCAGTTCGCGCGTGGGTGGATGACGGTAACGGGCTCTTCAACCCCGCGGCCGATCCCCCGCTCGGAACTCTCTCCTTCACGGGCGACCGCTGGCAGCTCACTGGACTCACGGAGAACATTCCGCTCGGCGGCCTCCGGGTCTTCTTCTCGGTCGATCTCAGGGACTTTGCGACCGACGGCCACACGGTCCGCTTCGCCCTCCCGACGCAGCCCGATGTGGGCGTCGGAGTGACCAGCACGAACGACGGTCCGCTCGACGGGGTCGTGCGCAATCCGAACTTCCTCACGGTGAGCACCTCCGATCGGGTCACACTTGCAGCGACCGCTCTTCCGTCCCCGTCCGCCACGCCCGGGCAGGCGGGGATCGCGCTCGCGGACGTCGTTCTCACGAATTCCTACACGATCGCGAAGACGCTCTCCGAGATCGCCTTCACAAACGGAACGACAGGACCGGGATCCAGCACCCAGCTCGACTTCGAGCCGGACCGGCTCTCGCTGTGGCACGACGTAAACGGCGACGGCGTCTTGGGTGCCCAGGACTCCCTCCTCCGCACCGCGCGCTTTCAGAACGAGGAGGTGCGCTTCACAGGATTCTCGTGGCCCCTGGCGGCCGGGCAGAGCCGGCGGCTGTTCCTGACCGCGGATTTATCCCTGAGTGGAGCCCGGGACGGCGATCAGCTCGCCGCGTCGATCCAGGGACCCTCGCAGGTCCGGTTCGACGACTCGACGCGCGTCCTCGCGGCGTGGCCAATCGACTCCGGCGCGCGGGTCACCGTGAACGGCATGATCGCGGCGCAGATCGCGGTCCTCACGACGCCCGCGCTCACGCTCGGGAAGAACGAAGGACCGGCTCTCGTCTTCGACTTCCTCCTTCCACGGAATGGGTACGACGACGACGAGCTGAACGGTCTCAGTGTCGTGAACCTCGGCACGGCCGGCACCGCGGACGTCGCGGAGTTGAGACTCTGGCGCGACGGGGGAGACGGCCAGTTCACGCCGGGATCCGGCGACGACAGCGATCTCGGACCGATGGCCTGGCAGGTGGACCACTGGCAGAGCGGCGCCTTGGTCGAGCCTCTCGCCGGTGCGGGAGGGCGGTTCTTCGTCTCGCTCAGAGTGTCCGGCTCGCCCGTCGATTCATCCACCGTCCGTCTCGCGATTCCCGTGGGAGGCGTCGTGAACGCTTCCGGGAACGACGGCCCGCTCGATGCCTCGATCACAGCCCCGAACACGACGCTCCTGAGCAACGCGCCGCTCCTCGCGTCGATCGAGATCTCGCCACAAGCGAGCACGGTGGGGCAGTCGCTCTCCGCGACCATGATCGTGCGGAACGCCGGTGGCGAGACGGTCAACGGCATCAGCCCCTCCTCGCTCGTCCCGAGCGGCGCCGGGAGTTTCACGTACGTCTCAGGACCAGCGCCGCCGTCCTTCGACCTGGCGCCCGGAGCGGCGGACTCGTTCCGGTGGGTCTATACCTCCGCGACCGCGGGGGACGTCAGGCTAACGGGAAGCGCGGGCGGGACGGGGTCGCCGAGCGGCTCTCCGCGAAACGCACTCCCCTCGGCATCGAACACGCACCAGGTGTTCACGCAAACCCAGAGCGTGACCTTCGCGGCCGCCTCGTCCTTGCCCCAAGCGGTGAACCGCGGTCAGCAGAACGTGGCGGCGGTGTCGCTCGAGTTCACGAACCCGGGAGGCGCCCAATCCTCGACGGTCCGTCTTCTCGGTTTTCGCGTCCGGCTCGAGGACGGCGCCGGCGGGGGGATCGTCCCCTCCGACCTCCTGGGTGCGGTCGCGGTGGGCGAGGGAGGGAACACGCTGCTCCAGAAGACCTCGCTCGAGACGTCGGGCAGCGTGATCGACTTGAGCTTCTCTTCGCCCGCTTCGATCGCCGCTGGGGCGAGCGTGACGCTCACCGTGTCCCTCGACGTGCTCTCCGCGACGACCGTCCCTGAATTCCGGCTCTCGATCACCGACAGCACCGTCTTCTCCGCGGAGGACGCGTTGAGCGGTGCACCGGTCTCCGTCACGCAGTCGGGGAGCTATCCGGTCCGGACGTCCGTGGCGTCGGTGGTCGCGCCCGCCACCGAGCTCGACTTCGTGTCCGCCGCGCCCTCGGTGAACCGCGTCGGGCGGGGACAGAACGGAATCCCGCTTCTTGGATTTCAGCTTCAGAGCCCCGGGATCGCGGGAATCACGTCGGACGTCCGCCTCTACAGCTTCACCGCGGTGCTCGAGGACACGAACGGCGCGACGGTGCCGCGGCCCGCGGACTTCCTGAGCTTCATCCGCGTGGAGTCGGGAACCCAGACGCTCGTGGCACGGTCGGTCTCGGCGGCCGAGGGACCGGCTATGGTCCTGACCCTCAGCCTTCCGCTCAGCGTTCCCGCGAGCACACCGGTGGATCTGCGGGTGCTGGGGGATCTCTCGAGCACGAGCCAGCTCGGTCCCGTCCGGCTTCGCCTCCTCGATCCCCCGAGCGTGGACGCACGGGACGAGAATACGCACGACCCGGTACCGGTCGTGTACAGCCCGAGCGTCATCGTGGGGAACACGATCGTCGTGGAAGCCCGCGCGGACACGCTCCGTGTCGCCGGCACGCCACTCTTCCCGCAGCGATCGACCGTCGGCGCCACCGGCGTGACGGCGCTCCGGATGTCGCTGCGCCACCCCGGCCCGGTCGGCACGGGGAGGATCGCGCTGAACGCCGTGACCGTTCAATGCCGCGATGAGGCGCGCAGGCCCCTTGTGCCGTCGACCTATCTGAGCCGGGTCGCCGTGATGTGGAACGGCGCCTTGATGGCCGAGAACGTCGCTCCGCCGTCGAGCGGAGGGAGCGTCACGATCCCGCTCCCTCGTCCCCTGCTCGAGCCCGCGGAGAGCGATTCCGTCGACGTGGTCGTCGATTTCTCGGCGGCGGCGCCCGTCGGTTCGATCGAGCTCATGGTCTTCAGCGGCGATCTCGCGGCGGAGGACGCGAATCTCGCGACAGCGGTCACGCTCGCCGCGGAGTCCGGCGCCGAGCTTCCCCTCGTCTCCGGCCTCTGCCGCCTCGAGACGCCGCCCCGGGAGCTCGTCGTGGATCTCGAGAGCCGCATGCCCGCGGCGCTCGCGCCGGACGGGCGTCCGGTCGTGGCCGGCCTGCTCACCCTTTCGAACACGGCCCAACCGGGCGCGGACTCGATCCTCGTCGATCACCTGGTGCTGTCCGGGGCTGACAAGCTCGAGAACCTGGCCCCGGTCGGACATGCGGCAACCCGGGTGGATGTTTTCAGGCAGGGTGTCCTCGTGGGGCAGAGCGCGCCGCTCTCGCGCGACTCGGTCACGGCCGCCGTTTCCTTCGCGCCGCCCTTTCGGGTGCCTCCGGGAAATCCGGTCGCGCTCGAGCTGAGATGGAACACGGCGCTCGCGCAGATTCCCGCCGCGTTCCGCCTGGGCTGCGACGCCGCGGGGATCGGAGTAGTCCAGCCCTCGAGCGCGCTCCTGCAAGTGGGCGTCGTGCCGGCGCAGGGCAAGGTGTTCCCGCTCTGGAGCGCCGCGGGAGTCTTCGGCAGCATCGCGCTCGGGGAGAGCTACACGAACTTCCCGAACCCCTTCGCCGCGGGGCGGGTCTCGACCGCCTTCGCCTACTACCTCCGCGACGCGGGCCGCGTGACACTGCGGATCTACACGCCCGGCGGCGACGGTGTCGCGACCTTGGTCTTGGACGGGGCGCGCCCCGCGGGAATGAACCAGAGCGATCTCTGGGATGGCCGGAACGGGAAGGGGAGCGTCGTCCGAAACGGCGTCTACATCGCGGAGCTGACAGTCGACTTCGCGGACGGCTCCCGGGATCGGGCGCGCCGAAAGGTGGCGGTCGTCCGATGAAGGCCATCAAACATCCGATGGCGGGGCTCGCCTCGGCCCTCGTGACCCTCGCCTCGGCCCTCGCGACCCTTGTGGCGCTCGGAGTCCCCGGCGCCGCTTCCATTGCGCACGCGGCGGAGGACGGCGGCACCCGGAGCGTCTTCGCCTCGGGCGCCGGCAACCGGGCGCTCGGCATGGGAGGCGCCTTCGTCGGAGTCGCCGACGACGCGAGCGCCATGATCTGGAACGCGGGGGGACTGGGCCGGCTGGAGCGGCTGGAGCTTCAAGCCACGCACGCCGCCTACGGCGACTTCGGCTCGCGCGAGGACTACCTCTCGGTCGTTCTCCCCGACTGGCGCTGGGGTGCGGCGGGCCTGGCCGTTCGCTACTACGGCATCGACGGCATCGAGAACCGCGACGATGGAAACCTTCTTCTCGGCAGCGACCTCTCGAATTCGGAGATGGAGATTGCCCTAGGCTTCGGGCGACCCATTTCCGGATCGATGAGCTTCGGCGGCGCCGTGAAGCTCCAGCGCCAGAGCCTCGCGGGATTCAGCGGCAGCGGCCTCGGCGCGGATCTCGGAGTGCTGGGACGCGCCCCTGCCTCTCTGCGCTCCCGCGCCGCATGGGCCAACCG
Source organism: Candidatus Eiseniibacteriota bacterium (assembly GCA_036507115.1). Lineage (GTDB taxonomy): Bacteria > Eisenbacteria > RBG-16-71-46 > SZUA-252 > SZUA-252 > WS-7. The sequence continues at coordinate 4,827 of DASXQO010000162.1, forward strand.
CCTTACTTGGGGTGTCGCGGTCCGAAACGCGATCCAGCCGGCGATCCGCCTAGACCAGGAGAGCGTACCGGACCCGAGCGTGCTGCGAGCCGGGCTCGCCTACGAGCAGCCGTCCATCGGCGGGCGCCCCGTGCTCCTCGCGGTCGATCTCGAAAAATCGCCCGGCGTAGGTATGAAGCTGCGCGCCGGTCTCGATGTGCGGATCCACGCGCTTCTTGGAATCCGGGCAGGCATGAACGCGGGCCGCCTGACGGCCGGAATGGGTGTTGCGTGGCGCGACTTCACGGTCGACTACGCCTTCGCCGGCGGAGATCTCGCGGGTATCCACCGTGTGGGGCTCTCCCGCGTCCTCGGCCGCACCGTCTCCCAGCAGCGCGAGGCCGCGGTGAAGGCCCGGGAAGCGGCACTTCAGACAGCCTTGGACGAAGCGTTCCAGAAGCGCCAGGTGGAGCAGCTCGAGGATCTGCTCGCGCGGGTGCGCAGCGCGCAGGCCGAAGGAGATCACGAGAAAGCGCTGGAGGTCCTCGCGACGATCTCGATCCTCGATCCCAACCAGGCCGACGCCCGGGCGCTGGAGGCGATCTCGCTGCGCGAGCGGGCGAAACGGCTCGCGGCCGATAGCCTTCGCGTCCGTCTCGCCGCGGATTCGATTGCGCTCGCGCAGAAGCGCGCGGCCGCCGTGAAGACGCCGGCGCCGAAGGCCGCCGAGATTGCCCAGAAACCCCCGACACCCGCGCCGCGGGCCGGGGCGGCCACCACGCCGCGCGGCGGGACACCAGCGCCGGCGCTCGTCCCGCAATTGACCGCCGAACAGCAGCGGATGGTGGAGCAGCTCTACCGTTCCGGCCTCGGAGCCATGGCGGAGCGGCGGCTGGATGACGCCTTGCGCTACTGGGAGCTCGCGTGGTCCATGGCGCCCGGCTACAAACGGCTCGCCGAATACTTGAAACGCGAATACCTCATCCGGGGCATGGATTCCTTCGCCTCGGGCAAGCTCGACCAGGCGCTCGCGTACTGGGAGAAGGCGCTCCAGGTGGATCCGAACGACCCGCGCGCCGCGAGCTATATCACGCGCGCCCGCACCCAGCAGGCGCGGACGAAGGAAATCATGAGCGGGAGCCGGTGATGGCGAAAGCGACCAAGAGCGCGCCGAAGAGTGCGTCCAGGAGATCCGTCCTCAGCATCCGCTGGATCGTCGCGATTGCGGCGGCCGTCCTGACCACGCTCGTCGTGCTCGGTGTCACCGGCGTCATGGAGCGCCGGACGAGAAGCGTGCTGCGGGATGAAATCGAGGCGCGGCTCCTGGCCGAGGCGAGAAACCTCGCCCTGGCGAGCACCCGGGCTCTGCTCACGGATTATCCGGAGCTCCTGCTGGCGCCTCTGGTGAAGGAGATGCACTCCGGACAGTCCGAGCTCACCTTCATCGCCGTCGTGGATCGCTCCGGAATCGTCCAGGGCCATCCCGACGTCCGCCAGATCGGGGCCGCGTTCGCCTTGCCCCAAGACTTGCGGCCCGTGGCCTCCACGGTTTCCCGGGGACGGGGGGAGTCGCTGACCGAGAACGCCGCGATGCTCCTGGTCTCGGTTCCCATCCTCGATCCCAACGGACGGGTACTCGGCAACGCGCACGTCGGCTTGCGGCGCGGCCACATCGAACAGGCCGTGAGCCGCGTCAGCAGGCAGCAGTATCTCGTCCTCGCCGCCTTTCTCCTGGCCGGGGTGGCGGCGTCGTTCGTTCTCATGTCGGTCCTGCTCCGCCCGATCGGCGCACTCCGCGCCGGGATCGAGCGGATCGGACACGGAGATTTGAGCACGCCCGTCGCGCTTACGGACCGGACCGAGTTCGGCCTCCTCGCGGACGCGATCAACGAGATGTCCTCGGAATTGGGGAGGGCGCAGGGGGAGATGGTGGAGCGCGCGCGTCTCGCGCACGAGATGGAGCTGGCTCGGGAAATCCAGCGCTCGCTCCTTCCTTCCAAGCAGACCGTCGCCGGCGAGTTCGTGATCGACGGCGAGCAGTGGGCCGCGACCGAGGTCGGAGGAGACTATTTCGACGTGCTGCCTCTCCCCGGCGGCAAGATCGCCTTCGC
>DASXQO010000163.1:0-33079 GCA_036507115.1 Candidatus Eiseniibacteriota bacterium
AGCACCCCGAAGACGATGTTCCCGAGCCACGCGCCGATCAAGGGGGGCAGGGTTCCGCTGTGGCCGAGCGCCTGTCCCGTGCGGATGATCGCGTAGTAGACGAAGCTGATGAAGACGGCGAGCCCGAAGCTGATCGCGAGCCCGCCGCGGCGGGACCGGATCGCGAGGGCCGTTCCGATCAGGACGACGATGAGGTTCGTCAGCGGGAACGAGATCTTGAGATAGAGCTCCACCAGATACTTCTGCACGCGGCTCCCGCTCTGCCGGAGCCTCTGGATGTACCTCTCGAGCTCCCAGTAGGAGAGCGCCTTCGGGTCTTCCTCGGCCCGTTCGAAGTTCTCCGGCCGCTCCTTCAATCCCGGGAGCACGAGCTCGTTGAAGTGCGCCGCGTGCTCCCCCTCGCGGTCGAACCGCCTGACGAAGCCCTGGCGGAACACCCAGTGTCCGTTCTCCCACCGTGCCGATTCCGCGTCGATGCGCCCGCTCAGCGTGTGTTTCTTGATCTCCTGGATCACCACCTCGCGCATCGTCCGCTGGGGGATGTTGTAGCTCCGGATCAGGAACGTGCGGCCGTCGCTCCCCATGTACGCGAGATTGGTCCGGACCGCCGCCCCATCCAGATTCTCCTTCTTGATGTCTCCGCGGTAGATCTTGTTCCGGATCGCGTTCAGCCGCGGCATCACGGTCTCGTTCGTGGCGAACACCGCGATGCACACGAAAAGGGCGAAGAGATAGAGCGGTGCGACGATCCGGGTCAGTCCGATCCCTGCCGCCTGCATGGCCGTCAGCTCGTTGTTTCGGCCGATCTGGCCCAACGCGAGCAGGCAGGAGAGGAGCATCGACATCGGCAGCACCATCGTCACGATTCCGGGAATCGAGACGATGTAGAAGTGCACGACCACGGGCAGCGGGACCTTGTTGTCGAGAAAAGAGTCGAGCTTCTCGAACATGTCGACGACGATGAAGATGGCGACGAAGAAGAGGAGTCCCGTGACGAGGGAGAGGACCTGTTCCCGGACGAGGTAGCGGTCGAGGAGCCTCACGCCGCGGAAACCGGGTGCGCGCTGTGGACCCGGCGGGGGCGGCGCACGGGCCGGCGGATGATCTCGGCGGCCTGGAGCGTGAGAAAGAGTCCGATCAGACCGATCACGATGTTCGGCGTCCACATCGCTACGGCAGGATCCAGGAATCGCCGGTCCGCAAGCTCCTCGCCTCCGGCGAGGCACAGATAGTAGAAGACGAAAAAGAGAATCGAGATGAAGGCGACACCGATCCCGCTCTTTCGCGCGCGGATGCCGAGGGGCGCGCCGACGAGGACGAACACGACGCACGCCGCGGGTATCGAGAACTTCTTCTGGACCTCGACGTTGAGGCTGTTCATTCGCCTGTCGAAAGCGTCGACTTCGACCTGCCGCATCTGGATCAGGTCCATCGTGACCGGATTGATGAAAAGCCTCGGGGGCTTTCCGGGCGGCAGCGTGGCGGGCGGACGGATCGGCGAGATGGCCCGGAGCAGGTTTCGGACGGACCCCCAGAATCCGCGCGGAGATTGTCTCGGGACCGCCGCCTTCAGGAAATCGTCGTAATCCTTGTAGCCGGCTTGGTGGATGAGCGCGTCTCGGGCGGCCTCTGAGACGGCCAACTCCTTTCCCAAGTTGCGGATCTGCTTGCGCATCATGCCCAGGTTCATCTCGCGGTCCCCCCGGGCGCTCGAATCAGACCTCTCCAGATCGGCCCCCGTGTTCCGAATATTGATGACGTGGGTCTTGAACATGAGCCGCCGGTAGACCCGTTCCTGGTCGTTGGGCGGCATTTCGTGGATCTCGCCGTCGTGAAGCTCGAGGGTCACGATGCGGCCGTCGGGAGAGCTGTGGAAGACCCCCCAGTCCGCGAGGATCGTGGTCGGCCGCGCGCTCGAGTTGAGCTGGTAGATCTTGACGCCGCGGATCTCGTTCGTTCGGTTGTTCACCTTCTCGACGAAGATGTTGTATCCCTCGAAGCCGTCGATGAACACCCCTTCGCTGATCGCAGTGGTGGGCCGTTTCCGGCTCACGTCCACCATGAGGTTGGCGAGCGCGTGATTCGTCTCGGGGAGCACGTGGTTGTTGAAGAGCACGAGCCCGCCCGCCAGGAAGGAAGCGGCCAGGAGCGGCGCCCCGATGATGCGGAGCAGGTTGATGCCGTTGGCCCGCATGGCCGCGATTTCGTTGTCCTGCGCCAGGCGCCCGAACGTGGCCAGCGTGGCGATCAGGACGGCGCACGGGACGGCCAGCGCCAGCATCCAGCCCATGGACAGGGCGAAGAGCTCGAGGACGATTCCGGCCGAAATCCCTTTGCCGATCGCCAGATCCACCAGGTCGAAGAGGAAGTCCAGCGTGAGCAGGAACACCACGACACTGAAGCCGATGAAGAACGGGAAGAGATGCTCGCGCAGCACGTATCGTTCGAGTATTCTCATATGGCCCTACCTTTTAACACATTTCAGGCCGAACCGCCGCCCGTTCCAGGGGTTCAATTTCTCGTGTGACGGGGGCCCAGGACCCGGTCTGACCCCTTTGATCCCAGAGCGACCGTCGCGTTCATGACTCAGAACCCCAAGCTGGGCACCATTCTCTGTTTTTGCATCGCCTTAGCCGCCGGTCTTCTTTCCGGCGGAGGTGCGAAGGCTGCCCTCTGGGGGTATCGCGCGGCCACGGATCCGATCCTGGGAGATCGTCCGCTCGGAGACCGCCATAGCGAAGTCCCGCCGGGATGGGTCATGGAACGTTGGGGCCCGGCCGGACAGATGGGTCCAGCGACCGGCGACCCCTCCGTCAGCTTCGACCCCACGGCCGGCCACGTCCGGGAGACCTACACCGAAGGGGGTGTCGAAACGCAGCCCCCCATGGTCTCGGATCTGGACGAGTACTCGAACGTCCTCACCGCACGGACTTACCGGCGGCTCTGGCGGGATCACGCGAAGCAGAGCCGCTCGATCGCGCGCGGTGCCGCGAAGAAACCGCAAGGACTCTTTCATTACGATATCCCGATCCAGATTCCCAAGGTGTTCCGCGGGCTCCTGGGAAGCGGCGCCCCCAATATCGACGTGTCGGGAAGCGAGACGATCACGCTGAGCGGGGTGAGCGACTGGACGGTGAGGCCGAAGGGCGCCTTCGACTCCGAGCGCAAACGCCAGAGCGCCTTTCCCTCGCTCGAGATGAAGCAGGATCTCCAAGTCAACCTCACGGGCTCGATCGGCGACAAGATCAAGGTCGACGTGGACCAGTCGAGCAACGTCCAGACGTCGCTCGACAACAAGGTCAAGCTCCGCTACGAGGGGGACGAGGACGACATGATCAAGTCGATCGATCTCGGGAACACGAACCTCTCGCTTCAAGGAGCTTCGATCCGTCAGGAAGGGCTCTTCGGCGTGAAGACCGTGGCCAAGCTCGGGAACGTGGACGTGGTCGCCATCGCGAGCAAGCAGGAAGGGAAAACCGAGACATCGCGATTTACCCCCTCGGGCGAGAAGCGCCGCGTCACGATCCGCGATCTCGAGTACATCAAGCGGCAGTATTTCTTCATCAACGACAGCGCCATGGTCTGGGATCACGGATCGCTCCAGGTCTGGCGCGATGATGGGCTACCCAACATCAACAACACAGCTGTGCCCGGCATCGTTCGATTCGATCCCACGGCGGACAGCACCGACGCGGTTGCAAATCCGCAGGCCCACGGGAGCTTCGATATCCTTACACAGGGGATCGACTACGACCTGGTCACACCCTCTCCCTACCTAGTCACGACTCCCGGCGTGCGGCCCGGGACCGAGATTCCGGTCATCAAGCTCCGCTATCCGCTGAATCCAAATGATGTGCTGGCGGTGACCTATGTCGAGAATACGCCGGGTGGCGACCTCGAAATCGGCAACCCCCAGCGCGCTGGCGAGGACCCGATTCTTGGCAAGCCGGACGATACAGTCCTTCTCAAGATGATCAAACCGAGCTTCGAGGGGCTCGGGACTCTCCCCGGAGGTGCATTCGACCCCGCGGACAAGTGGTTCCGCGCGCTGGCCTATGAACTGAGAAATTTCTACGACCTGACCGCGCGGAACATTGCGCGCGAGACCTTGACGCTCAAGGTGCGCCGCTTGAACGCCGGCCAGTCCGTGGACCCGGACGCTCTCAGCGGCAAGGCACTCGTGGAGATCCTGGGGCTGGACCAGCACGGTATCACGGTGGATACCGACCCCGACGGCAGGATCGACGACAACTTCCTCGACACGGAGAACGGGATCGTCTTCTTCCCCGATCTCCACCCTTTCGCGCCGGGGTGCACGATAAACCCGGGGTTTCTCTGTCTCGACGACACGAATCGGAACTTCCTGGCCGGCGATTCCGCAAACCCCCACGTCTACTACACCAAGACTCCCAACGTCACAGATCAAACCCGGTATTACCTCGACGCGGAGTTCAAGAGCAGCCAGCAGGGGTACTTCCTGGGGCGCTTCAACATCCTGGAAAACTCAGAGCAGGTGAAAGTCGACAACATCCTCCAGAAGAGCGGAACCGACTACAATCTGGACTACAACACGGGGCAGCTCACCTTCACCCGTCCGCCTGGCCCGGAGGCGGTGATCTCCGTGGATTATTCCTTCGCTCCGGGGATCAGCCAGGTCCAGCGGACCCTCATGGGATTCTCCACATCTTATAGCCCGAGCGCGGACCTCAGCGTGACCTCGAGCATGCTCTACGAGAGCCGGGGAGCCGCGGAGCTGAACCCGAAGCTGGGCGAGGAGCCGGCCCGCTCCATGGTGGGGGACCTCGCCTCGGTCATGACGTTCCGCCCATCCTTCATGACCCAGTTCGCGAACCTGCTCCCGGGGGTCCACACCTCCGCTCCGTCCACCCTCAACCTCCAGGGCAACGTCGCCGTGAGCATGCCGAACCCGAACACCAAGGGGGAGGCCTACGTGGAGGATATGGAAGGGAACCGCGAGTCGAATTTGGTCCCCCTGGGGCGGTTGGCCTGGATGTGGAGCAGCATTCCGGTCGACTCGTCCCTTCAACCGATCTCCCAACTCGTTGGGAATCACGCCCGGATCGAGTGGTACAACCCCACTTCCGAACACGGCGGAGCGAAAGAGCGCGACTTGAAGCCCATCCTCACGAAAGAGGAGGGCTCGGACAACGAGCACACGGTGCTCGAGCTGAACGTCACGGCCCAGGACACCACGATGTTCTCTCCGATCACCTGGACCGGCGTCACGCAGCCCCTTTCGAGGACCGGACAGGATCTTTCCCGGACGCGCTACATCGAGATCTGGGTCAACGACAGGACCCAGAACCATTCCCAGACGCGCGCCCGGCTCCACATCGATTTCGGGCGCGTGAGCGAGGATGCTTTCTGGCAAACGGACTCGCTCCCCAACAACGAGCTGGACACCGAGGACGTGAACTGCGACACGAAGCTCGACGACGGCGAGGACACCGGGCTCGACGGGATCCCGAACGAGCTGGAGCCCGGTTCCACGGGAACGACCGACGACCGAAACGGCGACGACTACGGCTACAAACTGGAAAACCCAGAAGACTATTCCAAGATCAACGGCACGGAGGGAAATGGCCAAGCGCTCGGCATTCTACGTCCGGACACCGAAGATCTCGACCTGAACTGCCGCCCCGACTTCCTGAATTCCTATTTCGAGGCGACCCTCGATCTTTCGGACACGGCGTACGTCGCGGTCGACGTCGCGCGCGACTACGCCGGCCATCCCGTCGTGACGAATAACCTCAACAACGGCTGGCGACTGTTCCGGATTCCGCTCGACAGCCCCGCCTTCCGGTCCTACGGCGGCCCGAGCTGGGACGACATCAAGCACGCGAGACTCTGGCTCGACGAGATGACCGGGCCCACGAACATCCAGATCGGCGGCATCGAGCTGGTCGGAAGCCGGTGGCTGGCGAAACCGCTCCCCGATTCCCTCAAGGCGCGCAACGTGGTGTTCGACGTCAAGGTGCGGAACAACAAGGACGACGCCTTGATCTACACGGCTCCCTTCGACGTGCCCAACGCGGTGGGGGGGAACGCCACGCGCCGGGAGCAGTCGCTCGCCCTGGCCTACGACAATCTCCAACCCCAGGACTCCGTCTTCGCGTTCAAGACCTACTCGGACGCCGGAAGCGGCGTCGGCTACACGCAGTACCGCGACATCCGTTTCTACGTGCACGGCGATGCCGGGGTCGCTCTCCAGAACCTCCGAATGCTTGCCCGCTTCGGCCCGGACACGGTCAACTACTACGAGTACAGCCTCCCCGTGCGCACGGAATGGCAGGACGTCCGCATCCCCATGGAAGTGCTCTCCCGCCTCAAGGAGGCGAGCAACGACCGCGTGAAGGTCGACTCCCTGACCGGAGCGGATATCGGCGCTGTCTACACCGTGGTCGGCAATCCCACCTTCACGCGGGTGAACCGGATCAGCTTCGGCATCACGGTGTTCGGCAGCCCCGCCGTCGAGTCTCCGGGCGAGGTCTGGATCGACGAGCTGAGGCTCGACGGCGTGCGGAAGGAGGTCGGTAAGACCGGAAACGTCGCCATCCAGGCGAATTTCGCGGACGTGCTCGCCGTGAACGGGAGCTACTCGAAACAGGATCAGGACTTCTTCCGGGTCGGTTCGGGTGTGAATCAGGGGACGGGGCTGAACCACACCGCGATCGGATTCTCGAGCACCCTCCAGCTCGACCGGATGCTTCCCTTGAGCGGGCTCCAGCTCCCGGTGCGCCTCACCGTCGCCCATTCGACCGACGTGCCGAAATACCGGACCGGGTCGGACGTGGTGCTCGACGAGGCACGGTCCGCTGTCGAGACGAGACGTTCGGACCGCCAGGCGATCGACTTCTCGTACCGGCGCACGGGGCCGAGGAAGGGATGGACCAAGTGGACCATCGACGCGATCAGCGGGGCGATGGCCTACACGCGCGCGACGAACGTCGATCCTCAGTCCACCGACTCCTCGTGGGCGTTCTCCGCCGGCGGGAACTACGATATCCCGGTCGGGGGAGGCAAGGGCATCCCGTTGTCGCGAAACCTCCGGCTCAAATATCTACCCGATGTCGTGTCGTTCGGAATGGACTGGAGCGCGTCGCGGAGCACCTCCTACAGTCGCTTCATCCAGGGCACCCAGGACTCCTCCGCCCTCCGCTCGAACGCGCTGAGCCGGCTCCTGACCCTGCGCACCAACGCCTCCTACCTCCCGATCAACGGCGTCACGACGCGCTACTCGCTCTCCTCGCGGCGCGACATGCTGCTCCGGAAGGAGGGATTTCTCCTCGGCTCCAACGTCGGAACCGAGGTGGAGCACACCCAGTCCATGGAGCTCAACTGGGCGCCGCGGCGGGTCCTCTTCCTGAACCCGAACATCACGCTCACGGGCGGCTACCATGAGTTCGCGGGCGCGGGAGTGCGCCTCAACTCGAACGATCCGTTCGGGCTGAAGAACATCAGCAATCGCGGCTCGGCGCGGGCGACGACCGCGATTCCGCTCACGCGGTTCGCGCAGCGGTTCAAGTCGCCCGGCTCGGCGAGAGACTCGAGCGGATCGAACCCGCTCACGGCTCCGCTCCGGTTCCTCCTGAGCCGCGTCCAGGACATCCAGACCTCCTTCTCGTTCGAGCGTTCCTCCTCCGCCTCGCGCGTGGCCGGCAAGCCCGGCTTCGCCTACATCACGGGCTTCACGCAGAAACTCGATCCGACGCTCTACCGCGCGCCGAACTCGAACATCGTCCAGAACCGCCAGTACGTCTCGACGGCCAGCACGAGCATCCAGCCCGTGACGCGCCTCACGGTCGACGTGCGCGCGGATCACAGGCTTCAGTTCACGAACGCGTATCTCGGCGCTCGCAGGATCTACACCCTCAACTGGCCCGATCTGAACGGGCGCTGGCTCCAGCTCCAGCAGTCGCTCGGTCTGGAGGAAATGCTGAGCTCGCTCGCGGTGAGTTCCCACTATTCGTTGAAGAGCGAGGATCAGGGCCCGGCGGGGAAGGCGGTCGAGACGCACGTCAAGACGACCAACTGGGCACCCCTCATCCGCTGGGAGGCGTCGTTCAAGAACGGGATCCGCGCCGACGTGAACACCGCGATCGCGAAGAGCGAGGCGCTGGACGAGCGGCTCGGAGGCGTGATCCGGACGCGCACCTCGACGAACCACGATATCCGCCTGACCAAGATCTATCCCGCGAGCAAGGGAATCCGCTTCCCCTGGAGCAAGCAGCGTGTCAAGCTTCCCAACGACGTCAACCTGAACCTCACGATGGGAATCGCGCGGGACAAGCAGGTGACCGACCGCGTGGGTTTCGAGACCTTGGTCGAGACCGATACGCAGCGCCTCAACGTGGGGAGCGGGACGACCTACAATTTCACGCCGTCGATCACCGGGGGATTCGACCTCGCTTTCCGCCAGACGAAGGATTACAAGGCGGCGCTCACGCAGCGCGGGATCACGATTGCCGTCAACGGGCAGTTCCGCTTCTAGAATCCGCGCCCTGAGCGCGGTCCTTCTCGCGTTTTCCCTTCCCTCCTGCCGGCAAGAGGCCGCGGCGGCCGTCTTCGACGGGAAATCGGCCTTCGCGATGCTGGAGCGCCAGTGCGCGTTCGGCCCCCGGGTGCCGGGCACCGCGGCGCACGACACCTGCTTCGCCTGGATCGTGAACCGCTTCCGCGCCCTGGCTCCGGTCGTCGAGACGGATACCTTCACCTACGATTCGCCGGATCTCGGAAGGGAAGTCCGGCTCATGAACGCCGTGGCGCGCTTCCGGCCGAAGGCGAAGGAGCGGATCCTCTTCGGGGCCCATTGGGACAGCCGCCCCTGGGCGGATCGCGACCCCAATCCGGCCCGGCGGACACGGCCCGTGCTGGGTGCGAACGACGGCGCCTCGGGTGTGGCCGTGCTGCTCGAGGTGGCCCGGGTGCTCCAGAAGTCGGGGACCCCGATCGGGGTGGATCTCGCCATTTTCGACGGGGAGGACCTCGGGACGGAGGAAAACCCGAGCGGGTATTTCCGCGGTTCGAGCCGCTACGTCGAACAGTTGGGGGACCAACGCCCCCTCTTCGTCATCGTGATCGACATGGTGGGGAGGAAAGACCTCGAAATCCCGTGGGAAGCCAATTCGATGGAGCAGGCGTCTAATATAGTAGATATGGTATGGCAGGAAGCGCGCGAGCTGGGGATCCGGAACTTCAAGTCCGTCCCCGGCCCGAGGGTGTTCGACGACCACATTCCCTTCCTGCATGCCTCGATTCCGGCCATCGATCTCGTCGATTTCGAGTTTCCGGAGTGGCACACGACCGGGGACGTCCCCGCTATCTGCTCGGCCAAGAGCCTCGAGGCGGTCGGGGCGGTTCTCGTAAGCCTCGCAACCAAGGCTAGTTTCCTCTCCCGCTGAAATTTCCGCTTGCTCGGACGGTTCCTCGCGGGCTAATTTGACAGGTCCGAGTGGACCCGCAGTCCACTCGAACTTTTTAGGCGCTGGCCCGGACATGGGTCGAGCCCGGGACGGACCGCATGGATCGTGGACAACTGAGGGAAGAGCTCACCCGACGCCTCCAGGCCCTCCTCGGCGAGGAAATGTTCGACCTCTGGGACCTGGATCTGGCCTCCCAGGCGGGTCGGACGGTGGTTCGGATTGCACTGGACCGTCCGACCGGCGTCACGATAGCCGATTGCGCATACTGGAATAAGAAGATCGGCCGGTACCTCGAGGCCGAAAACGTGGTGCCCGGCAGCTACGTGTTGGAGGTCGGGTCGCCCGGGATCGAGCGGAGCCTTTCGCGCCCCGAGCATTTCGCGCGATTTGTCGGCCGCAGCGTGGCGGTCAAGCTGCACGACCTCCATCAGGGCCGGCGCACGTATCGCGGGGAACTGCGCCAGGCGGGAGACGATACGATCTTGTTGGACGATCCGGACGCGGGGGTCGTGTCGTTGCCGTATACGGCGATCAAACACTCGCACATCGTCGCCGATCCGTGGGAAGGACTGCGCGCGAAGGAGCGGCGGCCGAAGGGATGAAAGCAGTGGCGAAAGAAACACATACTCGGGGCGTCAACTACGAGCTTATGGAAGCGATGGCCCAGATCGCGCGCGAGAAGAGCGTCGACAAGGCCATCCTGATCGAGACGCTCGAGGCGGGGCTTCTCTCGGCCGGTCGCAAGCGATTCGGTCAGACCGCGGATATCCAGGTGAAGTTCGACGAGCCGAGCGGCCGAATTCTCATGAGACTCACGCGCCGCATCGTGGAGGACGCCGAGGATCCGGCCCAGGAAATCGATCTGGAGGAGGCGCAGCAGTACGACGCCGAAGCCCGCGTGGGCCAGAACTTCGTCCAGGAGCTGACGCTCGAGGACCTCGGACGGAACGCGATCGCGGCCGCCAAGCAGGTGCTCGTGCAGCGGGTGCGCGAGGCGGAGCGCGAGCGGATCTACGAGGACTACCACGACCGTGTGGGCGAGATGGTCCGCGGCACGGTGCAGCAGGTCGATCGCGGGAACATCTACGTGAAGCTCGACCGGTCGGAGGCGATTCTCCCTCCGCGGGAGCAGATCGCGCGCGACCGCTACCACCAGGGCGACCACATCAAGGCGTACATCATCGCGGTGGACAAGCTCGCGCGCGGCCCGCAGATCATTCTCTCGCGGACGCACCCCGAGTTCCTGCGCCGCCTGTTCGAGGCCGAGGTGCCCGAGGTGGCGGAGAAGATCATCGAGCTCAAGGGCATCGCGCGCGAACCGGGCTCCCGCGCCAAGGTCTCGGTCGTCAGCAACGACGACAAGATCGACGCGGTGGGCGCGTGCGTGGGGATCAAGGGCTCGCGCGTCCAGGCCATCGTCCGGGAGCTGGGCGGCGAGAAGATCGACATCGTGCCCTGGAGCCAGGATGCCGTGGTCTTCGTGACCCGCTCGCTTTCGCCGGCCAAGGTGCTCGAGGCGCAGATCGTGGACAACGAGCAGAAAATTCTGGTGACCGTCGCGGACGATCAGCTCTCGCTCGCCATCGGAAAAGGCGGGCAGAACGCGAGGCTCGCGGCGAAGCTGACCGGCTGGAAGATCGACCTGATCTCGAAGAGCGAGCGCGACCGGCAGAAGGACCTCGAGCGGCGCTCGCGCATCGATATCGAGGATCTGGATGGGGCCGGTCCCAAGCTGCGCGAAAAGCTGATCCGCGCCGGGATCGAGACGGTTCAGGATTTGCTCCGCACTCCGATGGATGAGATTCTCGCGATCCAGGGGATCGGCGAGAAGACCGCCGAGAAGCTGATCGAGGAGGCGACCGCGCTGCAACAGAAGCGCGGCCGCGAGCTGGCCGAAGAGGCGGCCCGCGCGGCGGCCGAACCGAGGCTCATGGACTCGGTCGAAACCGAAGAGACCGAGGTGCCGGCATCGGCGGACCAACCGGAAGGCGTCACGATCGTCGAGGGAGCGCCCAAGAAGGAGGGCGCCCTGCTCGAGGAGAGCGCGCGGCTTCGGAAAGGCGCCGAGCTGGAGGAGGATCCTGAGATCGCGGAGCGCGTGGAGCTCGAGGAGGACCTGGCGCCCGAAGAGGCGGCCGTGAGGGAGCGCGAGATCGCGGAGCTGGAGGAGGCCGCCGCGAAGGAGCGCGCGCTCGCGGAGGCGGAACCGGAGCCCGCGGAGAGTGCCGAGTCGGAGGAATTGGAAGGGGACACGCAAGACGAAACGAGGAGCGATGCCAGTTAAGAAACGTCGGGTCTACGAGGTCGCCAAGGACATGGGTATGTCCAGCGAGGCGCTCGTACATATCTTGAAATCCCTCTCCGTCGAAGTGAAGAGCCACATGAGCTCGGTCAGCGATGACGTGATCGAGCAGGTGCGCTCGAAGCTCGCGCGCGAGAAGGAGGCCGTCAAGGAGGAGGAAGCGCGCAAGCGGGAGAAGGCGATCCTGGCCGCGAAGGCCGAGGCCGAGCGGCGCGGCTCGCCTCCCGGACGCGGCCCGACCGCGGCATTCAAGCTCGGGGGGAAGCCGGGCAAGAAGAAGAAGCGCGCGGTCGACGAGAAGCTCATCCGCGCCAGCGTGAAGCGCACCCTCGCCGAGATGGAAGGCAGCAAGCGCCGCCATCACCGCCGCGAGCGCGAGGAAGGGGCCGCGGTCGGGGTGGAGGAGGCGCCGCGTCTCATCCGCGTGAGCGAGTTCATCTCGGTCGCGGAACTCGCCGGACAGCTCGAGGTGAAGCCCCAGGAAGTGATCCAGGTCTGCCTGCAGCTCGGGATCATGGCCAACATCAACCGCCGGCTCGACAAGGACTCGATCATGGCGGTCGCGGACGAATTCGGCTACGGAGTCGAGTTCGTGAGCGAGCTCGGCGAGGAAGAGGAACCGGTCGCCGAGGAAGCGGGCGTTCTCCTGGCGCGCCCGCCGGTGGTCACGATCATGGGGCACGTGGACCACGGCAAGACGTCGCTTCTCGACTACATCCGCAAGACGAACGTGATCGCAGGCGAGGCCGGCGGAATCACGCAGCACATCGGAGCCTACGAGGTCGAGCTGCCGCGCGGGCAGAAGATCACCTTCCTCGACACGCCCGGCCATGAAGCGTTCACCGCGATGCGGGCCCGCGGCGCTCAGGCGACCGACCTCGTCGTCGTGGTGGTGGCGGCGGACGACCGCGTCATGCCGCAGACGGTCGAGGCGATCGACCACGCGCGGGCCGCCAACGTTCCGATCCTCGTCGCGATCAACAAGATCGATCTTCCCGGGGCGAACGTGGATCTCGTGAGGCAGGACCTGTCGAAGCAGAATCTCCTCCCCGAAGAGTGGGGCGGAAAGACGATCGCCGTGCCGATCTCGGCCAAGCTCGGGACCGGCGTCGACCGTCTCCTCGAGATGATCCTGCTCCAATCGGAGATCTTGGAATTGAAGGCGGACCCCCAGAAGCACGCGCGCGGGGTGGTGATCGAGTCGCGCGTCGAGCAGGGGCGCGGCATCGTCGCGACCGTGCTCGTCCAGAAAGGGACGCTGCGCGTGGGGGACGCGTTCGTCGCGGGGGCGCAGTCGGGCAAGGTCCGCGCGATGAACAACGAGCGCGGCGGCCGCGTCGCGACGGCAGGACCCTCGACGCCGGTCGAGATCCTGGGATGGAGCGGCGCGCCCCAGGCAGGCGACACGTTCGCGGCGATGGCCGACGAGCGCGAGGCGCGCGAGCTGGCGGCGAAGCGCGGGCAGCTCCAGCGCGAGCAGGAATTCCGGCTCCACAAGCACGTCACGCTGACCGACCTCTACTCCCAGATCAAGGCGGGCAACGTGGGCGAGCTTCTGGTCGTGCTCAAGGCGGACGTGGACGGCTCGGTCGAGGCGCTCGAGGACTCCATGACGAAGCTCACCACCGAAGAGGTCAAGCTTCGCGTCATCCATCGCGGCGTCGGCCAGATCAGCGAGTCGGACGTGCTCCTGGCAGCCGCCAGCAACGCGGTCATCATCGGTTTCCACGTGAAGCCGGACCCCAAGGCGGCGGAACTTGCGGCCAAGGAGAAAGTGGACGTCCGCCTCTACGAGATCATCTACGAGGCGGTGGCCGACGTGAAGGACGCGATGTCGGGGCTCCTGAAACCGGAGATCCGCGAGACCGTGACCGGCTCGGCGGAAGTGCGCCAGGTCTTCGTCACCACGAAGGCGGGCGCGATCGCCGGGTGCAAGGTCGTTTCGGGGAGCATCACGCGGAGCGCGCGCGCGCGCCTGATGCGGGAGGGCTCGCAGGTCTGGGACGGCAAGATCGACTCCTTGCGGCGATTCAAGGACGACGTGCGCGAGGTGGCGTCCCCGCTGGAGTGTGGCATCGGACTCGAGGGGCGCGACGACGTGAAGGTGAACGACGTCATCGAAGCCTACGTCCTCGAGGAGTTCGCGCGCAGGTTGTCGTGAGATGGTGGTCGGTCTGCTCCACATGGAGCTTCACCTCCCCGCCTCCCACTCCCTCAAGGCGAAGCGCTCGGTCGTGAACCACGTCAAGGAGCGGCTGCGGACGCGCTTCAACGCGTCCGTCGCGGAAGTGGGTTACCAGGATACCTGGCAGCGCGCGACGCTGGGCGTGGCGGTCGTCAGCGGGGAGCCGGGCGGGCTCGACCGCGTGCTCCGAGACATCCTCGCCTGTGTGGAGCGGGAAGACCGCCTCCAAGTCCTGGATTACCAGATCCGGATCGACTGAGATCTCCCCACGATGCCTTCACGCAGACAGAGCCCCCGCACACGCCGCGTGGCCGACCGCATCCAGGTCGAATTGGGGGAAATCCTGACCACGCGAACCGAGGATCCCCGGCTTCGCACGCTCACGGTGACGGGAGCCGAAGTGAGCCGGGACCTCTCGGTGGCGCGCGTCTGGGTCTCGGGGACGCTCTCCCAGGAAGAGGAGCCCCAGGTGCTCCGGGCGCTCGAACGCGCGGCCCCCTATTTCCGGAGCCTCCTGGCGCCCCGGCTCAAGCTGCGGATCGTCCCGGCGCTTCATTTCCAGGTGGACCGCTCGATCGAAGCCGGAGCGCGAATCGACCAGCTCCTGCGCGAGATCCAGGAGCCGCGCGATGAGTGAGGCCCCATTCGAGGGATTCGAATCCTTCATCGCGGACAGGCGGGAATTCCTGATCACCGCCCACGTCGATCCCGACGGAGACGCGGTGGGATCCAGCCTCGGCCTGGCGCTCGCGCTGCGCCACCTCGGAAAGACGGCGGACGTGGTGCTCGACTCGCCGCTCCCTGAAACGCTTCGATTCCTTCCCGCCGCGGAGACGATCCGCCGCCCGGAGGAGGCGCCGAAGCGTTACGAGGCGGCCTTCATCCTCGACAGCTCCGCGCTCGACCGGGTCGGCACCGTGGCGGAACGCTGCCTCGCCCCCGGGGCGAAGCTCGCGGTGATCGACCATCACTGGGGAAACGAAGGATTCGGGGGCGTCCGCATGGTGAACCCCGAGGCCAGCGCGACCGCGGAGCTGGTTTACGACCTGATCGAGCAGCTCCGGATTCCCATCACCCCCGAAATCGCCGAGTGTCTCTACACCGGCATCCTCTCCGACACCGGCGGGTTCCGCTACGCGAACACGTCCTCGCGCACCCTCCGCGTCGCGGCGAGGCTGGTGGAGCGCGGTGCGCGCGCCTCGCGGGTCGCCGAGGAGCTCTACGCCACGAAGACCGCCCCGAGCCTTCGCATTCTGGGCATGGCGCTCGCCTCGCTCGAGACCAAGAGCGAGGGCAGGATCGGCGCGATGACGATCTCGAGGGACATGTTCGAGAGGGCGGGCGCCAAACCCGAGGACGCCGACGGGATTGTCCAGTACGCGAAGGCGCTCGCCGGGGCCCGGGTCGGCCTCCTCGTGCAGGAGGTGGCGCCGAACGAGATCCGGGCTTCACTCAGGAGTGACGGTACGGTGGACGTGAACCAGGTGGCGTCTCTGTTCGGCGGCGGAGGACACCGGAACGCGGCGGGCCTCCGGGTGCGCGGGGACCTCGAGCGGGTCCGGAACGATCTCTTCCAGGCGCTCGAGCGCGCGATGAACGGTAGTACCCCTCCACCCGGATGAATGGCGGATCTCCTCCACCTGCTGGACAAGCCTGAGGGCTGGACCTCACACGACGTCGTTGCGCGCATGCGCCGCGTCCTGGGCGAACGCCGCATCGGGCACGCGGGGACGCTCGACCCCTTCGCGACCGGACTGCTCCTCGTGGCGGAGGGGCGCGCGACCGCGCTCCTGGGCTGCCTGAGCCTTCTCCCCAAGCGCTACCGGGCGAAGGCCCGCCTGGGCGTCGCGACCGACACGCAGGATCGAACGGGGGTTCCCATCCGCACGTCGCGCGATCTCCCCGCCGAAAGCGAGATCGAGGCCAAGGTCGAGCGCCTGCGCGGTCTGACGCGGCAGCGCCCCCCGCTCTATTCGGCCGTGAAGGTGCGCGGCGAACGGCTCTACCTCGCGGCGCGCCGGGGAGAGACCCCGGAGCCGGAGGAGCGCGCGATCCGGATCTATCACCTCACCGCGAAGTACGGGGCATTACCGGACCTGGAGCTCGACCTCACGGTGAGCCGCGGCACCTACGTGCGCACGCTTGCCCACGACCTGGGGGAGGCGCTCGGATGCGGCGCCCATCTCGTCTCCTTGCGCCGGATCGCCTCGGGGCCCTTCCTGGTCGATGACGCGCTTTCGCCCGAACCCACCCTGGGGACCGAGGAGCCCGAATTCCGCGCCCGGGCCAAGCCCCCCGCCGAAGCGATCGCGCATCTTCCCCGCGCGACGCTCACGCACGAGGAATCCTCGAAGCTCCGGCACGGGCGGGCGCCAATCCTGGCACTCGGGCGTATCGAACCCGCGCCCTTGATCTACCCGGTTCCACCGGACGAGACGCGATGGCCGCTCGCGCTTTTCACGCCGGAAGGAGAGCTTCTCGCCCTCGCGGAGGCTCCCGGCGCGCCCGGGCCCTCCGCCGCAACTGAAGCGGGAGCTTCTTCGGCCGCCCGTCCCGTTTCGCTTCTCCGCGTGTTTCCATGACGCTGACCGCGCGCCCGATCGCCATGACGATCGGCGTCTTCGACGGACTCCACCGAGGGCACCAGCGCGTGATCGCCGCCACGGTGGATGCCGCGCGAGAGCGTGGCGGGATCGCCTGGGTCACCACATTCGATCCGCATCCCGACACGATCGTGCGCGGCGCGTCTCCGCGTCCCTGGATCACGCCGCCGGAGGAGCGTGAGGAGCTGCTCCACGCCCTGGGCGTCGACCGGGTCCACGTGGAGCGCTTCGACAGGAGCGTCCAGGCTCTGCCGCCCGAGGGATTCCTCGACCGGGTGCTCGGTGTGGGGGCTCCTCTAAACGTTCTCGTCATCGGTCCCGATTTTCGGATGGGAAGAGACCGGGTCGGCGACCGCGCGTACCTCGAAGCGCTCGGTAAGCGACGCGGGTTCGAGGTGCGCGAGGTGCCGCTTCTGGCTCAGGAAATCGGCGGAAAGCTCTCGAGCACGACGTTGAGAAAGCTTCTGTCGGAGGGGTCCGTGGAGGAGGCTTCCAGGATGCTGGGCCGTCCCTACGCGTTGCGGGGCCGGATCGGCTCCGGCGCCGGGCGGGGGACGCAGCTTGGGTTTCCGACCGCGAACCTCGAAGTCCATCCCGAGAAGCTCCTGCCCGACCCGGGCATCTACCTTTCCGACAACGAGTTTCTCGGAATTTCCAGGCACGGCCTCACCTACGTCGGGAGCGCCGCCACGTTCGGACCGGGTCCCGTCAGGGTGGAAGTGCACCTCCTGGACCACCCCGGGCGGGAGTCGCTCCGAGGGCAGCGGCTCGTCACGAGCCTCGTCCGGAGGCTCCGGGGGGACCAGGTGTTCGAGACCCCCGAGGCGCTCGTCCGGGCCATGGATCAGGATCGCGCAAGGGCGGTCGAATTCTGGAGTTCCGAGACGAAGGCCGGCGGCCGCTCCTAGCGGGCGCTCTCTAGATTGCCCGTTGCAACCCGCTTCGACTCTGGTGTAGAGTGCGGCACGTCCAGAGAGAAAGGGAAAGTCATGGAGGGTACCACCGGTGCCGTTGACACCTGAGAAGAAGCGCGAAGTCATCGATCACTTCCGGACCCACGAGACGGACTCGGGGTCGGCGGAGGTCCAGATCGCGCTCCTGACCGAACGCATCAAATACCTGACGGAGCATTTCAAGGTGCACAAGCGCGACCATCACAGTCGGCGCGGCCTGCTCCGCATGGTCGGTCAACGGCGTAGGCTGCTCGACTATCTGAAGACCTCCAACGTCGAGCGTTACCGGATGGTGGTAAAAGAGCTGGGGCTCCGCAAGTAAGCTCCTGCCCGAGCAAGCAGCACGCTCGCTTCACGCAAATCCTGACTAATCCCCCGAAAACTCCCTGCGCCTTCGCCCGGCCACATGGCCGCCGTGCGAGCGCATCCTTGTGTGTCGAAGCGTCAGAGCAAATTGAGAGATGGAAGGAGAAGAGAAATGCCCGAAACAGTAAGCCTTGACCTGGGAGGACGCACCTTCAGCATCGAGGTCGGCAAGGTCGCCAAGCAAGCCTCCGGGTCAGCCTGGGTGCGCTACGGAGACACGGTGGTTCTGGTCGCCGTGGTCGCATCCAAATACCCGATCGACAAGGACTTCTTTCCCCTCAGCGTGGAGTATCGCGAGAAGACCTACGCCGCCGGCAAGATTCCCGGCGGGTTCTTCAAACGCGAGGGTCGCCCCACCGAAAAGGAGATCCTGAGCAGCCGCCTGATCGACCGGCCTCTACGCCCGCTCTTCCCGGAAGGGTTCCGGAACGAGATCCAGATTTCGGCGACCGTCCTGTCCTCCGATCAGGCGAACGACTCGGACATCCTGGGCATCACGGGCGCGTCGGTCGCGCTCATGGTTTCCGACATCCCGTTCCCCGAGCCGGTCTCCGGCGTGCGGGTCGGGCTGGTGGATGGGAAGATGGTCCTGAACCCGACGTTCCAGGAGCTGGAGCAGTCCGCTCTGGACATGGTCGTGGCGGGCACCGATTCCTCCATCGTGATGGTCGAGGGGGGCGCGCGCGAGGTGCCGGAAGCGACCGTCGTCGAGGCGCTTCAGTTCGCCCACAAGCACATCGTGGAGCTGAACAAGATCCAGATCGAGCTCCGGAAGCGCATCGGCAAGCCGAAGCGCGAGTTCGCCGTGCCGCAGAAGGACCCGAGCCTCGAATCGGCCGTGGAGCGTGAGTTCGGAGTCCGCATTCGCAAGGCGAACGAGATCCAGACGAAAGAAGAGCGCCAGGCGGAGCTCGACCGCGTGAAGGAGGAAGCGCTCGCCAAGTTCGAGGAGTCGCATCCCGAGATGGGGAAGCAGATCGCGCAGATCCTCGAGCACATCGAAAGCCAGGATCTGCGCCGGCGGATCTTAAAGGATAATCGCCGCGCCGATGGCCGCGGCCCGGACGACATCCGTGCGATCACGTGCGAAGTGGGCGTGCTCCCGCGCACGCACGGATCCGCGCTTTTCACACGCGGACAGACCCAGAGCCTCGTCGCGACGACGCTTGGAACGAAAGTGGACGAGCAGCGCGTCGAGGAGCTGGAAGGGCAGTCCTGGAAGAGCTACATGCTCCACTACAACTTCCCGCCGTTCAGCGTCGGCGAAGTGAGGCCGATGCGCGGGCCCGGCCGCCGCGAAATCGGCCACGGCGCGCTCGCGGAGCGCGCCATCGAACCCCTGATTCCCACCGATATCGACTTCCCCTACACCATACGCGTCGTCTCGGACATTCTCGAGTCAAACGGCAGCTCGTCGATGGCGACGGTGTGCGGGGGCAGTCTCTCCTTGATGGACGCGGGCGTCCCGATCAAGACCCACGTCGCGGGGATCGCGATGGGTCTGATCAAGGAAGGGAACGACATCGCGGTCCTGACCGACATCCTGGGCGTCGAAGATCACCTGGGCGACATGGACTTCAAGGTGACCGGCACGCGCGAGGGCATCACGGCGTTCCAGATGGACATGAAGATCGAAGGGCTCTCGATGGACATCATGTCCCGCGCGCTCGAGAAGGCCCGGGTCGCGCGGATGCATGTCTTGAGTAAGATGGAAGAGGCGATCTCCAAGCCGAGGCCCGAGCTTTCGCCCTACGCGCCTCGGATCTACATCATGATGATCGATCCGGACAAGATCCGCGAGGTCATCGGACCCGGCGGCAAGATGATCAAGAAGATCAGCGCCGAGACCGGCACCCAGATCGACATCGAGGATTCCGGCGAGGTCCGCATCGCCGCCTTCAGCGGGGCGGACGGGGACCGCGCGCGGGAAATCATCCGAGGGATCACCGAAGACCCCGAGGTGGGACGAATCTATTCGGGGACGGTGCGCCGCGTCGTGCCGTTCGGCGCCTTCGTGGAGATCTCGCCGGGCAAGGACGGCCTGGTCCACATCTCGGAGCTCGAGACGCATCGCGTCGAGCGGGTCGAGGACGTGATCAACGAGGGAGACACCGTCCTCGTCAAGGTGATTGGGATCGATCGCGAGGGCAAGATCAAGCTGAGCCGCAAGCAGGCGCTTCCCGGCTACGTGGATACCGGGGAACCGGCATCCTCGGGCCGGCCACCGGGCGGGGGCGGGGATCGCCCCCGGCGCAGGCCGGAGCACTCGCGCCGGTAGCGGGGTCAAGGGCACGCGAATCGAGCACGTTCCAGCGGAGGCCTCGGGCCTCCGTTCTGGCATTGAGGAGGTTTCTTTGGAGGAGAACGTCCGGTTCCGCCGCCAGGTGCTTCCGTCCGGTCTGACCGTGATCGGCGAGCACGTGGACTCCGTGCGTTCCGTCTCGATCGGGGTCTGGGTCCGGGTCGGAGCGCGCCATGAAGCGCCCGGCGAGGCCGGCATGTCGCACTTTCTCGAGCACATGGTGTTCAAAGGAACACATGCGCGCGACGCCTACGAGCTGGCCTTGAGCCTGGAATCCGTCGGCGGCCACCTCGACGCCTTCACCGGGCGCGAGGTGACCTGCTTCGACGCGCGCGCCTTGGATGAGCACCTGGACCTCGCGGTCGAGGTGCTCGCGGACCTCGTGCTGAATCCCAAGCTCGATCCCCGCGACGTGGAGAAGGAGAAGAAGGTCATCCTGGACGAGATCCACACCTACGAGGACACGCCCGACGAGCGGATCCACGACCTCTTCGCGGACGTGGTGTGGGCCGGGCACCCTCTGGGGAACCGGATCCTCGGCACCCGCGAGTCGGTGCAGGCGTTCTCGAGGGAGGATGTCGCGCGGTACCACCAGCGGCGGTACGGCACCTCGAATCTGTTGATCGCGATCGCGGGGAGCTTCGATTGGGACCGCTTCCTGGAACAGGTTTCGTTGCGCTTCGGGAGCGCATCCCCGGGGGTTTCTCCCGAGCCCAGCGGGGTCGAGCTGAACGGACGCGACGTCGTCCACCACGTGAAGGATCTGGCCCAGCAATACCTCTGCATCGGAGCGCGCGGTCTTCCGTCGCAGCACAAGGACCGCCACGCGCTCGTCGTGCTCTCGACGCTTCTCGGAGGCGGCATGAGCTCGCGGCTCTTCCAGCGGGTCCGGGAACAGGAAGGGCTCGCGTATTCGGTCTACACGTACGCCGATTTCTACCGCGACGCGGGGATCTTCTGCGCAGGGATGAACGTCCAGCCCGAGCACGGGCGGCGCGCCCTCGCGCTCACGCTCGAGGAATTCGAGCGCGTCATCCGTGAGGGAGTGCCCGGGAGCGAGCTCGGCTCGGTCAAGGCGCAGCTCAAGGGGAGTCTCCTCCTGGGGCTCGAGAGCACTTCGAACCGGATGCACCGGATCGCGCGAAACGAGCTCTACGAGGGGCGCTTCGTGCCGCTCGATGAGCTCGTGGCGCGCGTGGATCAGGTCCGGTCCGAGGACGTTCAGCGAATCGCAACGGAGCTCGTCTCGCGCGATCGGCTCTCGCTGGTGGCGCTCGGGCCGAGCGCGGGGTCGGCCTTCGAGCCCGGAGACCTCCTGCTATGGGACGCCGCGTGAGCGAGCGCCCGCCGCGTTACGGTGTCGAGACCGGGGAGGATCCCGCCGCTTCCGGGGCCGAGCGGATCCCCGTGCGGGTCGCGCTCCTCCCGCACGCCTTCGCACCCCCCGCCTACCAGACGGACCGCGCCGCGGGGCTCGATGTCTACGCGGCCGTCCCCTCGCCGCTGACGATCGCGCCCGGGCAGGTGGTGCAGGTCCCCACGGGCGTGCGTCTGGAGATCCCGCCCGGTTACGAGGCCCAGGTGCGTCCGAGGAGCGGATTGGCGCTCAAGCACGCGATCGGAATCCCGAACGGGCCGGGGACGATCGACGCCGACTACCGGGGCGAGCTCAAGGTCCTGCTCATCAACTTCGGGGCCGAGCCGTACGCCGTCCAGCGGGGAGACCGCGTGGCACAGCTCGTGTTCGCGAAGGTCGCGCGGGCGTCGCTGACGGTCGCTGCGGATCTCGAGGAGACCGCGCGGGGAGACGGCGGATTCGGGCACAGCGGGCGATGATGCGAAGGATCCGCTCGGGCGCCGTTCTGGCGCTCGGGTTCGTCGCTCTCGGCGCCGGCGACGCCGGGTCCGGTCGCGACACCCTGGCGGTCCGCGACGCGGCCGGCTCCGCCCGCGACACGCTGGCGGTCCGCGACGCGGCCGGCTCCGCCCGCGACACCGTCGACCTCAGCCCCTATCTCGCGGCGCGCGGGCGACGGCACGCCAAGGTGCCCTGGAAGATCGGCGAGTACTTCCAGTTCTCCATCGACTGGAGCGGCTTGAACGGCGGCAACGCGTTGATGCAGGTCCAGAACATGCAGACCGTCGACGGACGGCGCGCCTGGCGGGTCGTCACCAAGGCGGAGTCGAACTCGTTCGTCTCCAAATTCTACAAGGTGCGCGACCGGGCGGAGACCTTCATCGACGCCGAATCGCTCTACACCCGTCGATTCGAAAAGCACCTGCGCGAGGGCACGTACAAGAAAGACCTCTCGGTGCGGTTCGACCAAAAGGCCCGTAAGGCGATTTACGACGACGGCCGGTCGTTCGAGGTTCCTCCCCGGGTGCACGACGTTCTCTCCGCGTTCTACTACGTGAGGACCTGTCCGCTTCCCGAGGGGGGTACCGTCTCGATCCCGACGCACGACAACGAGAAGAGCTACGACATGGTGGTCAAGGTGATCCGGCGCGAGCGGATCGAGGTGCCGGCGGGTAAGTTCGATTGCGTCCTCGTGGAACCCATGCTCAAGTCCGAGGGCATCTTCAAATCCAAGGGGCAGATGTTCGTCTGGCTGAGCGACGACGAGCGGCGGATTCCCGTTCAGGTAAAGAGCAAGGTCCCGATCGGATCGATCTCGGTGAGCTTGACCGACATGCGGCTCGCCTTCGAGGGAAAGCCCTGAGCCCCCGGGAGGAGATCGACCTCACCTTGGTCCGCACGATCCCGGTGGCCGACCGGCCGACCAAGGTTCGAATCGATCAGTTCGCCTTGGCACCCGACCCGAAGGCGCCGCAGGGCTCCTTCGACCGGTTCCTGCCCGACATCCTGACCGGCACCTCGCTCCGCGCCCTGATCTCCGCCTGGACCGAGGCGGTGCGGCGGCGCCGCACGGTCCTCGGCATGCTCGGCGGACACGTCATCAAGACGGGCGTGCAGCGGCCGCTCCTCGCGCTGATCGAACGGGACGCCTTCAGCGCGCTCGCCATGAACGGCGCGGGGGCGATCCACGATTTCGAGATCGCGATGTGGGGGAATACTTCGGAGCCCGTGGAAGAGACGCTCGGGTCCGGGCGTTTCGGAATGGTGGAGGAGACGCCCGCGCTCATGAATCGCGCCGTGAACGAAGGGGCCACGCGCGGTCTGGGGATCGGAGAAGCGCTCGGGCGTTTTCTCCTGGACAACCACGCCCCGAACGCGGAGCTGAGCCTTCTCGCCCGCGCCGCGGAACGATCGCTGCCGTTGACCGTCCACGTGGCGATCGGGACCGACACGCTTCATCAGCACGCGTCCTTCGACGGCGCCAAGACCGGCCTCGCGACGCACCGCGATTTCAAAATCCTCGCGGCTTGCATGCGCGGGCTTTCCGGCGGGGTGGTCCTGAATTTCGGATCGGCCGTGATGATGCCCGAGGTATTCTTGAAATCGCTCTCCCTCGTGCGGAACCTCGGGCACGAAGCGGGAGCCTTCACCGCCGCGAACTTCGACCAGATCCGCCACTACCGCCCCGAGAAGAACATCCTCGAGCGGCCGCTCCGGGAGGGAGGGCAGGGCCTTTCCTTCGTCGGGCCGCATGAGCTTTGGATTCCGCTCCTCGCCACGCTCTTCATCGCGAGAATGAGCGAAGGGGCGCCGTGATCCGGGCGTGAAGGCCAGAATTGCGCTGGCCGCGCTCGGAATCGCGCTGAGCGCGGCCGCGGTCATCGTGCTCTTGCGGCAGGTCAGCACGGAGGAGCTCGCCCTGAATCTCCGCCGGGCGGATCCGATGTGGCTCGTCGCCGCCTGCGTTCTCACCGTGGTGGGCTACTGGCTGCGGGCCTGGCGTTGGGGCGAGATCCTCTCCCCGGAGGCGAAGGTCCCGATCGGAAGGCTCTTCGCCACGACCATGGTCGGCTTTCTCGCGATCAACACGCTTCCCGCCCGCCTGGGCGAGCTCGTCCGCGCGTACGCGCTGGCGCGGTCCGAGCGGATCAAGACGGGGACCGTGCTGGGCTCGGTCGCCATCGAGAGGATCTTCGATCTGGCGGCGCTGGCGGGCTTCTGGGCGTTGTCGCTTCTGTTTGCGCCCTATCCGGCCTGGTTTCGGTGGAGCGGTTACCTGACGCTCGGGCTGAGCGCCGCCGTGACCGCCGGCCTCTGGTTTCTCCACGCCGGGCATTACGACACGAATTCGTTGGCGTCCCGGCTGCGGCGCCTCGTTCCGGCCCGGATCAGGGCGCCCCTCGAGCGGCCGGTGGCGTCGTTTTCAGCGGGGCTGCGTGTCCTGGGGAAACCCTCGACCGTGGCGTTCGCCGCGCTCCTGACGGTGGTCATGTGGACGGTGACCGGAGCCGTCTTTCTGCTGGTCGGCCGGAGCATGGGGCTTTCGCTGCCCGTCTGGTCCCCGCTGCTCCTCTCCTTTGTAGTGTGCGTCGCCATCATGGTCCCCTCCTCGCCGGGATTTGTGGGCGTGCTGGAGGGATCCTGCGTCGTGGGTCTTTCGCTGATCGGAGTGGATGCCGCCCGCGGGCTGGCCTACGGGGTCCTCTACCACCTTACCCAAATCGTACCGCTCGTTCTCCTTGGCGGATTTTACGCGATGCGGGCAAAGGTCGGCCCGGCCGATTTCAGGGGCCTGGGAGGTACCAGGGAGTAGGGGTAAAGTGAAAAAACTGACGACAGTGACAGGCTAAAATATGGCAGGGCATAGTGTGTAAAGCTTTTTTAGTTGACTCTGAGGACCACCGTTGCTATACTGCTTGAGCAATAAATCCGCGCTCAGAGCACACTTAGCGCAGGCGGTCCGAGAATGGAGGGATGGTGGCAACTTCCGGTCGAGGGCTGGTTCCGCCGTTCGGAAGTTCACGTTCCAGACTCCTAGCGTTGATTACACTGGCTGCGGCGATTGGTTTCACACCCTGGGCCTGGGGGGCCGGGGTTCCGTGGGCTCAGTTCGTATTTCGGGTTCTCGGCCTCACGGCGCTTTTGGCAGTTTCATTGGGGCATTCGGATTCGTCCGCACGCAGCGTGTGGGAGGCCCGTGCGACGCGCGCGATGCTCGTTCTCGTGCTCGTGTCCGCGCTATCCGCTGTGTTCTCGATCCACAGGGGCAAGAGTCTCGAAGCCATGCTGAACTTACTCGCCATCGCCGGGCTCTTCCTGACGGCCGCCACGCTCGGGCGCGGGACAGGCATGCTCCGGGGCGTGGCGATTCTCGAGGTGCTCGCCGCGATCCCTGTCGCGGCGCTCGGGCTCCTGCAGCATTTCCGTCCCGAGCTCCTTCCCGCAGCGAATTCCTACCCCGGGCGCGCTCTGGGGCCGTTCGGACAGCCGAATCGGATGGGCGGCTACATCGTCGCCGCGATCCCGGTCGCGCTCGCCCTGGCACTCGTCGCGCAGGATCGCGCGCTTCGCGCAGGTCTCTTGATCGCGACGTTCGGCCTCATGCTGTGCCTCGTCGCCACGTATTCACGCGGCGCGTGGCTCGGACTGGCGGCGGGTGTCGCGGTCCTTGCGATGGCGTTCCTTCGCTGGCCGGATCTGGCACCGCGGCCCTGGCTTCTCGCGGTCTCGCTGGCGTGCGTCACCCTCCCGGTTCTGCTCCTCCTGCCCTCCGTGCTCTCACGCGTCGAATCGCGGCCGTCCGCCGCTCCTGCTTGGAATTTACCGATCGACCCCGAACGCGAAGGCAGCGGCGCGATGCGCCGCGCGATCTGGTCGGGGGCGCTCGCCGCCGCCGCGCACCGGCCGTTGCTCGGGTCGGGAATTGGCACGTTTCGCGAGACGTTCGACCGCTCGAAGAGTTCCACGATGAAGCGGCTCGAGGCGGAAGGGGGGCGCACCGCCGATCAGGCTCACAACCACTACCTTGGAATTCTGGCGGAGCGTGGCGTTCTGGGTCTCGCCGCGTTCGCCGTTCTGACCGCGCTGGCACTCGGCGCGGCGGCCACGGCCATGGCTTCCGGGACGCCGGCGATGGGACGCGTTCTGGTGGCCGGCCTGGCCGGGTCGGTGGTGGCGTTCCTGGCGCATGGTCTCGTGGACGACAACCTGTCTCTCGTTCCCCACGGGACCGTCTTCTTCGCGAACCTCGGCCTTCTCGCTGCGGCTCCTCGAGCGGAACGCCGTGAGGGTTGGAGATCGGCGTGGACGAGCCGGTTGGCCGTGCTCGCGGCGATTCTTGCGATGGGCGTTTCGGCCGCGAGCTTTGGTTCGTCCCGGGAAGCCCAGGCGGCTTCCTCGGAGGTGCGCCTCGGGCGGACGGATCGGGCCGTTGCCGGATTCCGGGCGGCCTCCGACTTGGCGCCCTGGCGCGATGACCTTGCCGTCGCGCACGCGAAGCAGGCCGAGGCTTGGGCCCGGCAGGGGGCTGGGGCGCGGGCGCTCCGGGAGGCGGAGGCAGCCTACCTGCGCGCGATCGCGATCAACGGGTCCGACCCGGTGACGCGCCAGGAGCTCGCGCGTCTCTATCTGGCGCACCCGGATGTGTGGGGGGATCCGGGCACGGAACGCGCGCTCGAGCAGCTTCGCCTGGCGCTGGCGCAGAACCCGTACTACGCCGAAATTCAGAACGATCTCGGCGTCGCGCTCCTCCGCGCGGGGGACCGCGACGAAGCGCGTCGGGCCTTCGAGCGCGCGGCGCAGGGCCGGCGCGAGTTCGTCGATCCGCTCCTGAACCTGGCTGCCCTCGCGATCGAGGCGGGGGACCCGGTCGAGGCGCGGTCCTGGCTCGTGCAAGCGTTGGAGCGCAACCCGCGCTCCGATCGCGCGCGTGCCATGCTCGCGAAGTTGGCGCAATGAAGATTCCCAATACGAGGATAGGAAAAACTGCTGACCACCATACCAAGTGTCAGGATCGAGAGGAGGTGAGCACCCGGTCACGTCGTTTTTATCGATAGGGTTGAAGCTCGAATCAAGTGGGTCCACTTCTCTGTTTTGAGTTTCGTTTGAGGGAGGACAAGCAATGCGCAACCGAGCTTTTCTTAAAGTCGTTCTCCTAGGGCTTTTGACCTTCGCATTCGTGCCCGGCCTTGCCGGCGCCGCTAGCCAGGGACAGGACCTGACGGGGATGCTCGCCTCGAGTGCCGCGGAACGCGCAACGGCGGTCAGCGGTCCGGTCATCAACGTTTCCCCGACATCGCATAATTTCGGACGGGTGAACTCCGGTACGAATTCCGGGAACTTCCTGTTCACGGTCTCGAACACCGGCGATGCCACGCTCAACATTACCGCTCTGACGCACAGTGACGCGGGCGCGGGGTTCTCGGCGTCGATCGGCACTTTGCCGAGGTCGATTACTCCGGGCAGCACGGCCACCCTCACGACCAGCTTCTCGCCGTCCGGCAGCGGCCCACGGTCGGACCAGGTCACGATCGTGAGCAACGCGACCAACGGGAATTTCCCGGTTCTTCTCACGGGCGTCTCGAACACCGCTCCGTTCTTCAATCCGGCGGTCAACAGCTCCTACGCGGCGCAAGCGTTCGTTCCGTTCACGCTCAGCGTGCAAGCAGATGATGCGGAGCGGGACGGCCTCTTCTTCTCGATCTCGGGACTCCCGGTCGGAGCGACGTTCGGCGCAACCAGCGACAGCACAGCCGAGCTGCACTGGACCCCGAACTCCTCGGATGCCGGGAGCCATCCCATGACGATCACGGTGACGGACGGAGTAGCCAGCACGCCGGCTAACTTCACGGTCAACGTCACGTCGACCAACAATCCGCCGACGGCGGATCCGGGCGGCCCGTACGGCGGAGTCACGGGGCAACCGCTCACGTTCAATGGCACCGGCTCGTCGGATCCTGACGCCGGCCAGACCCTGACCTTCTCGTGGAACTTCGGAGACGGCGGTTCGGGCTCGGGGCCGACCCCCAGCCACACCTACGCTGCCGAGGGGAACTTCATCGTGAGCCTCACGGTCACCGACGACGGCTCGCCGGTCCTGGACGACACGGGCACCACGCTCGCGACGATCGTGGACTTCATTCCGATCACCGTCGTCCAGCCTTCCGGGGCTCTTCCGATCATCAAGACGAACGGTAACGGTCCCAATAAGTTCGGGATCGAGTGCACCTCCCGGCCGGTGACCGACATCGATCAGTCGTCGATCAAGATCAGCACGACCTTTCCCAACGCGGGCACCGTGTCCGAGATTTCCGTGCCGGGGGGCAAGGGCTTCAAGGTCGGCGACATCAACGGGAACTCCTTCGCCGATCTGGACTTCTTTGTCCGGGCCTCGGTGGTCCGGCCGCTGCTCAGTAACGTCCCGAACGGCACTCTGGTCGAGCTCATATTCACGGCGCATACCAGCGGCGACAACGTTTTGCTGCGTGGCTCGATCAGCCTGACCAAGTCGGGCGGCGGTGCCGTCACTTCGGCCGCGGCTCCGAATCCGTTCAAGCCGGAAACGAACATCAAGTACGCGGTTCGTGACGTCGGTCCCGTCTCGATCCGGATCTTCTCGGTGAACGGCCAACTCGTTCGGTCGCTCCGCGAGGATTACGCGACGCCGGGAGCCTACGAAGTCCGCTGGAACGGCAAGGATAACGCCGGCCGCGTAGCACCATCGGGCATCTACTTCGTGAGCGTCAAGCAAGGCACCGAGTCTTCGACGACCCGGGTCGTGCTCGCTCGGTAACAAGATTCAAGGGATCTCAAGGGATGGAGCGGGGGCAGCCTCCGCTCCATCCCGATTTTTACGGGGATTGGGCGTACGCTGGGGAAATGGCGGAACTCCTTGCGTCTCGCGAGGATTCGGAGTATAATGCCGCATCGGATGGAGAGTGCTCCGTCCTCCGAATGAGCGATTCCAGGTCCTCTCTGATACAGTCACCATGGCTTTGCATCGAGGGCGTTTGAGACAAAGTATGGTTTCACGCCACGTTTCCCTGGCCCCGCTTTCCAAGGCGAATCGTTGTATTCCGCTCGGATGAGACCCCCCCGGAGGCATTCCATGTCTTCCAGCCGGCGCTTCGGATTCTCGCTCGTTCTTCTCCTGTTCGGCGCCGCAGCGTTGTTCCATGCCGGAAGCGCCTCCGCGGTTCCCTCCTGGGGCGGGGATCAGAACATCTCCGACGGCGAGGTGAACGAGACCTTCACCTCGAACAATGGCCAGCACTTCATGGCCGTCGACGACAGCAACAATCTCTACGTCACGTTCTTCGACAACCGGTTCAAGACGACCGGTACGCCCGACGACAACAATTTCGAGATCTTCATCCGCCGCTTCATCTACGGCTTCGGCTCGCCGTTCATCACGCGTGTCACCAACGCCTCGAACATGTCCAAGTTTCCCGCGATCGCGATCCGGAACTGGGGAGCGGGGGATTACGACACGCAGCAGGACAGCGGGCGCGTCTACATCGTCTGGCAGGACGCGCGGCTCTTCTCCATTCCCAACGCCGGCGAGCCCAAGTCGTACACGATCTTCATGCGGACGTTCCGCTCGATGGGCGGCACCGCGTTCGGCCCCGAGATCCAGGTATCCCCCTACGACTCGATAAACGGCGCCACGCTTCCGGTGGTCACGGTCGGCGACTCGAACCGCGTCTGGATGGTCTGGCAGAGGCCCAACGACGGCACAGGGAGCACGGCGCTCTTTTCACGGGTGTATCACTCGAATACCGCGGTTCTCGATCCGATCCAGCAGCTCACGCCGGGTGTCGTCTTCGCGGGAAGCGCCTCGATCGCCGCTTCACGTGACGGTGTCGTGCATCTGGTCTGGGTCGACACGCGGTCGGGCTCGCAACAGGTGTGGACCCGGCGTTTCGTGCCGGGGAGTGGATGGACCGCGGAGCAGCAGCTCGTCTTCAGCGCGACTTCGTCCTCGGCGCCTTCGATCACGGCGGACTACCACAACCATATGCACCTGGTATGGGTGGACACGCGGGACGGGAACAACGAGGTCTACTACAAGGAGTACGTTCCGGGAACCGGCTGGGCCGCGAGCGACTCGCGCGTCACGACGAACAGCTTCTCCCAGATCCAGCCGTACGTGGACGCGGACCCCAAGGGGAACGTGTACACGGTTTGGACGGATCTGAGGAACGGCGCGGGCAACCCCGATATTTTCTACGACACCCGTCAAGCCGGCACATGGGTCGGCAATACCGCGCTCGTCTGGGCTGCGACGGACACGACCAATTCCGTGCAGCGTTTCCCCGGCATCGTCCACGACGATTTCGGCACCGCGTACGTGGCGTGGACCGACGAGCGGCTCCCGGCATCCATCGGTAAGAACAAGGATGTCTACTATAAGGTAGGGACCAACGTCGTCACGGCGGTCCCGGTTTCCGAGAGGCCCGGGCTGGCCCGGCTCCTCCGTAATTACCCCAATCCCTTCAATCCCGCCACCAAGATCCAGTTCGTTCTCGATCGGAGCGCCCAGGTGTCGCTCCGGGTTTTCGATGTCCAGGGCCGGACGGTGCGGACCCTATTCGATAGCTATCTCACTGCGGGAAGTAGAGTTGTAGTATGGGACGGACGTGATGACCGCGGCCGGACCCTGGCATCCGGAACCTATTTCGTCCGGCTGCAGGGTGGCGGGACCTATCTGTCTCGAACCGTCAATCTTGTTAAATGACAGTGGATTGCATCGGATCGGAGGGGCGTGGATTCGGCCCTGAGGCGGTCGGGTGGCCACTGTTCTCGGTTGACGACGTTAACAAATAGTGTTATAATCATTTCTGCCTCGAAGGGATAACCCTTCGGCGAGGCAAAATCCATATCGCACTTGGGCCCTGGCCCTACATCGTGAAAAGGTAATGGCGAAAGCTCCCCGTTTCGCAGTCGAACTCGGATTCTGCTTCGAGGCAATCGCCTGAGAGCCGCTTAGGCTGTCGGCCGGTTGTCTCGTTTGTTTTTTTCTTCGGACCACGCACCCTGACTCGTTCAGAGGGGCACTGAACTCGTAAACCTCGAGCACCTCCGGGTCGACATCCAAGGAAAGAGGTCCCCCAAGTGATTCGCCGCCTCCGATCACGAGTCTCCCGTCCCGTCACCACCGCCATTCTTCTCTCCCTCGGAATTCTTTCGGCTGCCGCGACCGCGTTCGGCTACACGGAACGAAAGAACCAGTGGGACTATTTCTACCAAAGCACGCCGCTCACCTACACGCCGGGCCGCGGCACCCCCGCGGTCGTCGAGACCACGATCCGTCATCAGGTCTACTTCAGCGACCTGGAGGCCGGTACGGCGGGATGGTCCACGGTGAACTACCGCGCCGGAATGCCGCTCGGCTGGAACATCGTTTCGGGCGCTCACGCCTGCACCGGGAATTCCTGGTGGTGCGGCCAAACCGGCCTTCCGCGAGGCGACGGATACGGGAACGCCTGGATCCAGACCCTGACCACGAATGTCCCGATCAACATCGGCGGCTTCAGCAACACCCAGGTCACGTTCAAGATGCGGCATCAGAGCGAGTGGGACTTCGACTTCGGCTGGGTCCTCGTCAAGAGCGCCGCCGCCGGCGCGCACTGGGATACGCTCGCTTCGTACAGCGGGGATTTCGGATCTTCATGCGGTATTCAAACTCTTAATATTCCCGCCAGCTTCAACTCCGCCACGCAGCCGATCACCCTCCAATTCCTCTTCGGCTCGGACCTGTTAGTTTCGGCGGAAGATTCGGCCGGAGCCTACACCGGATGGACCCTGGACGACATCGCGGTCAAATCCGGCGCCACGACGCATTTCTTCGACGACATGGAGACCGGCTCTTCCAAGTGGGTCGCCAGCTCGCCCAATCCCGGCCTCCTCTGGCACACGGAAACCAACCCCCAAACATCGCAACCCGCCACCTGCTTCTTCCTCAACACGAACGTCTGGGTCCCGTTCCAGGGATCCGGTTTTGGTGTGGTTCCCGATTTCGCGGATCAGATGGTGATAACGCCGCCGATGGACCTTGCCGGTGTCTTCAGCGCGGCGACACCCACCACATCCCTCAAGCTTCAATTCGACCAGTGGATGAACATGCCTCCGGACAACTTCGTGTACTGGTCTCTCTGGATCACGGGGTCGAGCGACAAGATCGTGTGGACCCCGTGGAGAAATGCTCTCGGGTCGTTCGCGTTCGCGGGCGGGAGTCCACAATGCACGGAGGGTCTTACCAAAGACTTCAATCCGTACGACAGCACCCGCACCGGTTTCGGGCCGAACAAGCGCTACATCCGGCTCGGGATTCGCATTCGCGACGAGAAGGCGATCTGCGGGAGCGACTGCGGCGGGCCGCTCCGGCTGGGCTTCACCACGGAAGGCATGTACGTCGATAACCTGGGCGTCTACTACATCTACACCATCAGCGGCATCGAGAATGTGAGCAGCGTGCCGGCCGCTTCGAGGCCGAAGATCCAGAAAGCGTTCCCCAATCCATTCAATCCCATGACGACGATCGAGTTTTCGGTGCCGAGATCCGGACCCGTGCGGCTCGGCATTTTTGATATTCACGGGAGGAGCGTGGCCACACTCGTCGACCAGGCGATGAGCCCCGGGGTCTACCGGATCCGTTGGAACGGAAAGAGCACGGCCGGGGCCGACGCAGCGTCGGGGGTGTACTACGCGCAAATTCGGACTCGAGGCGAAAGCGGTTCGGGGCGCCTCGCTCTGATCAAGTAGTTCGTTTCTAAGTTTCATCGACCACAACCGCAAAGTCCGCAAGATAGAAGGGGGGTGGTAGGCCGAAGGGGTACGCAGGAAGCGAAGTTGTATGTAGCACCGTTGCAGCGCCCGCAAGGGCGGCGTCTCGTTCCTGCAACACCCGCGACCCGGATGGGCCGGGCGCGGAAGGAAGGGGCCTCGGAGTAGGAGAGGCGAGCCCTTCGCAACTTCGATGTTCCGATTCGTCGGAGGTTTCACACCATGCTCAAACGGCTTCTCACGACTCTGTTCTTGGTCGGGGCCGTATTCGGGCTGACATCAGGG
>DASXQO010000164.1:0-6318 GCA_036507115.1 Candidatus Eiseniibacteriota bacterium
CTGGCGCAGGCTCAATGCTCCGCGCCGAATCCACCCGTTCAAGATAGGAGCCACCATGATTCAATCATTCGTCCGCAAGGCCGTCGCCGCCGCCTTCCTGGCGGGCGTCGTGCCCGGGTTCACGGCAATGCCGGCCCGCGCCGAACTGACGCTCCCTCGACCCAGCCCGAAGGCGGTCGTCTCTCAGAGGATCGGCCTGACCGATTTCACGGTCACCTACAGCCGTCCGGGCGTAAAGGGCAGGAAGATCTGGGGCGGTCTGGTTCCATACGGCGAGGTCTGGCGGACCGGCGCCAACGAGGCGACGTCCTTCGTTACTACCGGCGAGGCGACCATCGCCGGCAAGAAACTCCCGGCCGGAGAGTACAGCCTCTACACCCTTCCGACAGAAGCCGACTGGACGGTGATCGTCAGCACCGAGAAGGGCGCGTGGGGGTCCTTCACCTATGACAAGAAGAAGGATGCCACTCGCCTCACCGTGAAGCCGGCCGCGGCGCCCCACGAAGAGTGGATGCGCTTCTCGTTCGAGAATCTGACCCCTTCGTCGGGCGATCTCGTTCTCCACTGGGAGAAACTCCAGCTTACGATCCCGATCGAAGTGGCCACGCACGACCAGGCGATGGCGAGCATCCGCGCGGCGATGGCGGAGTTGAAGGCCGACGACTCGCAGACGCCCTACCGCGCCGCCCAGTACCTCTTCAATGCCGGCGTCAACCTGGACGAGGCGATGACGTGGGCCGAGCAGTCGGTGGCCAGGAAGCCGGGTCTCTTCAACCTGAGCCTTCTCGCGGACATGAAGATGAAGGCTGGGAACACGAAGGAGGCGATCGCCGCTGCGGAGCGGGCGCTCAAGATCGGAAAGGAAGATCCGGACAAGCCCGACACGCGCTCCCTCGAGAGCAAGCTATCGGAGTGGAAGGCCAAGAAGAGCTAAGCCGTAACGCGGGTCGCGCGTCCCAACGGGGCCAGGAGAAGTGCGATCGCGATCACCCCGAGACAGCCGACGACGTTGTACCAGAGGAATGAGATATCGGTGAACAGGAAGCAGGCCACTACGGCCGCTTCCGATACGAGGGCTGCCGCGAAGACGGCAGTCCCTCCTACCCGCTTCAGGTAGAACGCCACGAGGAAGATCCCGAGGATCGTCCCGTAGACCAGGGAACCGAGGATATTCACAGCCTCGATCAAGGAGCCGAGTCGGCTCGCGTACTCCGCGAAGCCGATCGCGAAGAGTCCCCAAAAGACTGTGGCCCCCTTCGATACCAGAACGTCGCGGCGCGCGGTGACCGGATCGGCATCGTCCGGGGTCCGATCCACGAATCGCTTGTAGTAATCGACCGAGGTCGTCGATGAGAGGGCATTCAACTCGGCGGACGTGGAGGACATGGAGGCGGCGAAGATCGTGGCCAGAACCAGCCCCACAATTCCGGCGGGAAGGTGCCGGAGCACGAAGCTCAGGAAGACGTAGTTCGTGTCGCTCGTCTGCGCCTGGGGATCGTTCTTCCGGATGACCGCAATCGCATCGTCCCGCACCGCCTTGGTGCCGGCGTCGGCCTCGCGAAGCGCGCTCTCGGCCGCAGCCGCCGCGGCCCCTCCCCTGTTGCGGCGCACCTCCACATATTCCACGGCCCGGGCGCGACGCGCCTCGGCCGCCGCCTCGTAGCGCTCCTCCACGCTCCGAAACTCGGCGCCGTGAGCGCTCGAGCGAACGCGCTCTACTTCCACGGGGTTGAAGAAGACCGGAGGGGCCGAGAAGAGAAAGAAGACGAAGACCATGGCGCCGAGGAAGAGGATCACGAACTGCATGGGGATTTTCAGAATCCCGTTCGCCAGGAGCCCCGTGCGGCTCTCCGCGATGGAGCGGCCGGTCAGGTAACGCCCCACTTGCGACTGATCGGTACCGAAGTACGAGAGCGCCACGAAGAATCCACCGATCAGCCCCGACCAGAAGTTGTAGCGATTCTGGAAATCGAATGAGAAGTCCACCACGTTCAGCTTCCCCATCTTCCCCGCTACCACGACCGCGTCCGCCAGGGTGATTCCTGACGGGAGCGAGCCGAGGATGTAGACCAGGGCCACGCCGAATCCGAAAAAGATGATCATCATCTGGAGGAATTGCGTGTGGTTCACCGCCTTCGAGCCTCCCGACGCGGTGTAGATCACGACGAGCGCGCCGGTCACCAGATTCGTTACGTAGATGTTCCAGCCGAGGAGGACGGAGAGGATGAGCGAGGGCGCGTAGATGGTCAGGCCCGCCGCCAGGCCCCGCTGGATCAGGAAGAGGGCCGAGGCGAGGGTGCGCGTCTTCACGTCGAAGCGGCGCTCAAGGTACTCGTAGGCGGTGAAGACTTTCAGCCGGTGGTAGATCGGCACGGCGGTCGCCGCCAAGACAACCATCGCGAGCGGGAGACCGAAGTAGAACTGGAGAAAACGCATGCCGTCGGCGAATCCCTGTCCGGGAGTCGAGAGAAACGTGATGGCGCTCGCCTGCGTGGCCATGATGGAGAGGGTGATCATGGGCCAGCGCACCGTGCGGTCGGCCAGGAGGTAACCGCCCAGATCGCGATTTCGGCGTCCCCGCCAGACGCCGTAGATAACGATTCCCACGAGGGAGGCGCCGAGGACGCTCCAGTCGAGAGAGGTCACTCGAACGCCTTCGTGAACCAGGTGAACAGGGCAATGAGCGCCGCGAGGTTCAGGAGGACCAGGGCGTAGAGCCGCGGCCAGGAGCCGCCGAAGGGCGGCTTCTCGTCCGTCATTCCCTTCCGCCCCCGACGAGGTTTGCGAAGAGGCGGTAGGCCCCAGGGACGCCGGCCGGGAGCTGGCGGAACCACGAGATCCCCGTGTAGATGTAGGTTCCCCTGCCGTGACGCGCGACCAGGAGACTCCCGCTGGTCGGCGGCTCTCCCGGGTCGTTCATCGAGAGCGGAGTCTCGAATTTCGGATCCCACGGATTCGCGAAGTAAAGGCCGCGCTCCTGGACCCAGCCTTCGAAGTCGGCGGGGCCGATCCGGTTCGGCGCCCGGAGGAGCGGGTGTTCGGGCGAAGCGAATCGCACCGGCGAGCCCTCCACCGTCACTCGGTCGCGCGATATCTTGAACGGATATGGACCGAGCCTTTCTTGAAGCGCATCCTCGACCGTGTTGTACTGGACCACGAGCGTGCCGCCGTTCGAGACGTAGTCGATAAGATGATCCTGCATCGTGCGAAGGCGTGGACGCGTGTTGTAGGCGCGAATCCCCATGACGATGGCGTCGTAGGACGCGAGCGGTGTCGACTCAATGTCGTCGTCCGAGAGAAGCGTCACCTGATATCCCATCTGCTCGAGCGCGGACGGCACGTCGTCCCCTGAGCCCATGACGTATCCCACACGCGAGCCGGCCCGCTTCACGTCTGCGCGAACGAGATGCGCCTCCGCCCTCGGAAAGAGGGTCATCACGGGGATGTGGGGATAGTTGATCATCGTCCGGCTTCGCGTCTGACGCGAGGCTCCGGTCGCCATCGAAGCGGTCATCGCGAGAGGCGCGGATGACATCTCGCCCGCCCCGGGCCTCACCCAGAATCGCAGCACCGCCGGCGCGTCCGGCCCGTTGACCGTGACCGTCGTTTCGGCGGGCGTCGCGCGCCAACCACGCGGCAGGCCGAGACGGACGGGTCCCTTCACGGCGCCTCCGGGCGATTCGACGACCACGCGCACTTCCCTCGACGATTCGTCGGCGAACAGGTAGGCGCCCCGCTCGAATCGCAGCGCCACGGGCGGCGAGACCTCCAGGGGCCGGTAGCGTTCCCCCGCCACGCGGTCAGTCCACCGATAAAGAACGGGCACGTCGTACTCGATCCGCTCCGCCGCGATTTCCAGATCTAACCCGACCGTGAGCGCCGGCGGATTCTCGGCCCGGAGCAGAAGCGCAGGCGTCGCGATGTCGTTCGCCCCTTCGGTTGAGCGGCCGCGCAGCCAGAAGGGGTGGGTGATGTCGCTCCGCGCCGGGAGCGTCACCGTGGCCGCACCGTCGAGCGGCACGTTGGGCAGGAGCGGCCGGTTTTGAAACGTCACATTGCTGTCGGCAGCCGATCGAATCGTCGCGCCATGGGGCATTTTGACCGCCGCGACCGTGACCGATGCTTCGCTCCGGTTGAGCATCGAGACGTTCACCTGAACTGGCCCTCCCGGGAGCGCGAATGGTTGTTGCGCGACCGCCTCCAGCCAGAGGCCCGCGCAGGAGCGGATCGTCTCGTCGAGCTCCCGCAGTTTCAGGGCGACCCACGGATCATCGCCCAGGCTGCGCATGGCGGCGCGGGCGCGCGCCAGGACCGAAAGAATCCGGTGCGGCGAGCCCGGCTCGAAGGTGCGCTCAGCCTCGGCGAGAATCGCGTCCACCTTTTCGCCGCCGGGGATCCGCGACCAGTCGGTGGTGATGCCGTCGAGCAGGTCTTGAGTCGCCGTGTTCTCCGGACTCACCGGCTGCCCGTCGAGAAGCTCGAAATAGTTCGGCGCCGGCCCTCGGCGCTCCGCGGCGCCGAAGCCCTGGCTCTTGTGCATGCTCCGGCTCGCGGCCGAAATCTCGGTGTAGCTCTGGCCGAGAAGCGGGCTGTACTTGCCAAGGTCGACCGTCAGGAGCGGCGGCAACTTGGGATCGCGCGGCGCCGGGTCGAGGCGGAAGATATTCCAGAAAATCCGCTTCGCTCGCCACGGCTTCACCGTCCGCAATTGATCTTGGAACCGCTTCGGATCGGCCGCGGCCGCGAACGCCTCCTTGGCCAAGATAGCCGATGCCTGGTGGTGGCCGTGCCCGCCGCGGGTGTCGGTCGGGAAGCGCGTCACGATCACGTCGGGTCTGAAGTTCCGGATCACCCACACGATGTCGGAGAGAATCCTGTCGCGCCCCCAAATCTCCATCGTCTCGTCGGCCGTCTTGGAGTATCCGAAGTCGACGGCGCGCGTGAAGTACTGCTCGGCACCGTCCACACCGCGGGCCGCCAGGAGCTCCTGCGTTCGGATCACGCCGAGCGCGTCGCCGGTCTCGGAACCGATGAGGTTCTGGCCACCGCTTCCCCGCGTCATCGAGAGATAGCCGACCCGGAGCAGGCGGCCCTTGGACAGGTAGGTGATCAGGGAAGTGTTCTCGTCATCGGGGTGCGCGGCGACGTAGAGGACGCTCCCCACGACCCGGAGTTTCTTGAGCGCGAGTTGCAGCTCGGCGGCGTCCAGTACATCGCGCGGCCTTGAATCGGCCTGAACTCGGGACGGTGCCGCCACGTCGCCGGCCAGGAGAAGGGCGACCGAAAGGAACGAGACCAAGTGGCTGGATCGCACGATGACGCAACCTCCGATCGTTCTGCCCCTGACGCAGCAAAGCGCCTCTGAGTGACCTACCCTCAAGGGGCGCTGTGTCGGCCCAAGGACACTGAGCCGAGTAACTTACCACGTTTTCTTGAGGCGTGCTCTGAGCGAGGTGGTCCGGTAAGGGGACCTCGGGCTTCATTGGGGTGAAGTTGAGCTGGGAACATCGACATCGGCCGGCAGGGCCTTCATAATCGGCTGATGGATGCACGAGGTGCCGAATCGCTTCTGGATCTTGCCGAACGGGCCGGCTCCGGGTTGAAGGGTCTTGACGCAAAGGCCTTGTTCGGGCAGCTCGAGCAGCAGTACGGCGATCTGCTGGCGGCGATGCAATGGTTTATCGATCAGGGGCGCACCGACGAGGCCCGCCGTCTCGCGACGTCGCTCGCTCCCTTCTGGATGGCGACGAAGCGCCTCGATGAGGGCTCCGCATGGTTCGATCGAACGCTTGCGCCGCCCGGTGGAGACGACGCCCATCGCGGACGAGCCTCCTTCCATGCGGGACTTCTGGTCTTCTGGACGGGTGCCGACGATCGCGCGTCCGCGCACCACAGCCGAGCCCTCGAGATTGGCCGCAAGATTGGGGATCCCACCATCACGGCGCAGGCCTTGACGGGCCTGGCGCGTATCGCGCTGCGCTCGGATATCGCCGAGGCGCGGAGGCTCTGCCGAGAGGCTCTCGCTGTCACCGAGGGCACCGCCGACCGATTGGGGCGTTCGAACGCGATCCACGTCCTCGGGGTCGCGGCGCAGATGGCGGGAGATTTTCTCGAAGCACGCGATTTCATGAACGAGCGACTGGCGCTCTTACGGGAGATGAAAAGCTACGCAGGAATCAGTATGGAAGCCAGCAATCTCAGCATGGTCGAGCGCCAACTCGGGAACCTCGAGCGGGCCGACGCGCTGGCGCGAGAGGCCCTGGAAATCGACCGACAACGCGAGGACCACTGGGCAATGCCGTACAAGGTCAGCGGGCT
>DASXQO010000165.1:0-9447 GCA_036507115.1 Candidatus Eiseniibacteriota bacterium
GTGGGTACGCTGCTCATGAGCCCGGAGTTTCGCCGGTACGGCCCGGCGTGTCAACTCGGCTATTGCGCCGCTCCGCGGCCATGCTCTAGCCTCGCTCGGCGGGCCCGGAACAACGACGAATGCATCGCGCCACCGCCGGAGGGACCATGAACGTCGCGATCGGAGCCGACCACGCCGGCTTCGAGATGAAAGAGCGTGTGAAGCAGTACCTCGAAAGCCGCGGCCACTTAGTCCAGGACCTCGGTACCCACTCTCCCGAATCGACCGACTATCCGCCGTTCGCGTTTCGCGTCGGCGAAGCGGTGCGCGACGGAAAAGCCGAGCGCGGTGTGCTCCTCTGCGACTCCGGAAACGGGATCGCGATCGCCGCGAACAAGGTCGGCGGGATCCGCGCGACGATCTGCCTGAACGTGAAGATGGCGGAGCTCGCCAGGCGTCACAACGACGCGAACGTCCTCGTCCTGGCCTCGGCCTTCACCGCTCCCGAAGCGCTCGCCCCGATCCTCGATGCCTGGTTCGAGTCCCCCTTCGATGGCGGGCGCCACGCGCGGCGGGTGGGTCAGATCACCGAATATGAGCGGACGCACCAGCACCAGTGAGGCTCCCGGCGGGCTCGAGACAGCCTACCGCGCCGCCCTCGACTCGCTCGTTCGGGACGACGCGGTAAGGCGCCTCTTCCGCCGCGACCCCACCCTCTGGAAAGAGGACGCCGAGCACCGAAGCATCATCCTGAACCGCCTCGGGTGGCTCGATTCCCCCCACTGGCTGGGAGAGAGGATCGAGGAGCTGACCTCCTTCGCCTCGGAGGTCCGCTCCGAGGGATTCACCCGCGTGCTGCTCCTCGGCATGGGCGGCTCGAGCCTCGCGGCCGAGGTGCTCGCCCTAGTCCTGACGGCGGCACCGGGCGCTCCCACGCTCGAGGTGCTGGATTCGACCGACCCGGCCGCGATCCGCGCGGCGGAAGCGTCGCACCGCCTGGACCGCACGTTCTTCCTCGTGTCGAGCAAATCGGGACGCACGATCGAGACGCTCTCCCAGTACCGCTACTTCCGCACCCGTCTCGAGGAGATGAGGGTCGCGGACGCGGCGCGCCGGTTCATCGCCATCACCGACGGCGGCTCCGCGCTCGAGCGGTTGGCCCGCGAGGAAGGCATGCGCCGGGTGTTCCTGAATCCGGCCGACATCGGCGGGCGTTACTCCGCGCTCAGCTATTTCGGGATGGTCCCTGCGGCGCTCCTCGGCCACGATCTGGAATCGCTCGCCGAGCGCGCGTCGCGCGCGGCCGAGGCGTGCACCTCTTCGGACCCCGTGCTAAACGATGCGCTCCGGTTGGGCGCCTTCCTCGGCGCCGCGGCGCTTGCGGGCAAGGACAAGCTGACCCTCCTGACCTCGCCGTCGCTGCGGCCGCTCGGGTACTGGATCGAGCAGCTCGTCGCGGAATCGACCGGAAAGGAAGGACGCGGGATCGTCCCGGTCGAAGGAGAGCCTCCGGGATTCGCGCGGTACTACTCCCCGGACCGGTGTTTCGTCTCGATCACCCTCGCATCGGAACCTGCCTCCGAGCTCGCGGGGCTCGGAGCGGAGCTGCGTCAAGCGGGCGCGCCCTGGATCGACATCACGCTCTCCGAGCGCATCGAGCTGGGGGCGGAATTTTTCCGCTGGGAGACCGCGACCGCGATCGCAGGGGCGGCGCTCCGGATCGATCCCTTCGACGAACCGAACGTCCAGGAGAGCAAGGACAACACCGCCGCAATCCTAGTTGAGATCGAGAAGAGCGGGGAGGTTCCGTCGGGAGAACCGCGATCGCGGGAGGAAGGGGTCGAGATCTATCTCACGGACGGACTCTGGCGGACGCTGACCTCCAACACCCCGGGCCACCCGAGCCTCGAGATGCTGATCGGCCGATTCCTCGCCCTCAAGAAGCCGGGCGACTACCTCGCGATCCTCGCCTATCTCCAGCGCACCGCGGCGAGCGAGAGCGCGTTCGCGCAGCTCAGGCGCGAAATCCGGGACGCGGTCCGGATCCCCGTGCTCCAGGGATATGGTCCGCGGTATCTCCACTCGATCGGGCAGCTCTACAAGGGCGGCCCGGCGGGCGGCATGTTTCTGATCATCACATCCGCGGACGGCCAGGACCTGCCGATCCCCGAAAGCGGGGTCACGTTCGGGAAACTCCAGTTGGCCCAGGCGCTCGGCGATCTGCGCTCGCTCGACTCCCGCGGAAAGCCCACGCTGAGGCTCCACATCGCGGGGAGCGTGACGCAGGGGCTCGCCACGATCGCGCAGGCGGTCGAGCGGGCGCTCGTCGCGATCGCCCCGGCCTGACGGCAGATCCGCCCCCCGACCTCGCCTCCGGTCCGATCCGGGCCCTGGGCCCCGCTTGACTCAGCGCGCCGGGACTCTCGACTTCACCACACTGTAGGGCTCGCGGTCGAAGGGCAGCCCCGCGTCCAGGCCCTTCGCCTTGATCTCCGCGCGCACCGCCGCGGCCCGCTTTGCGGCAGGCGGATGATCGGAGGCGAGATTCTCCCAAAAACCGTCTCCCCCGGCGCTTAGGGTGGCGAGTTTGTCCATCACTTGAGCCATTCCCTCAGGATTGTACCCGGCCCGCGCCATGTAGATCGTTCCGTAGGAGTCCGCTTCCTCCTCCGCTCCGCGGCTGTAGCCGCGCAGGATCAGGGCGATCCCCACGCCCGCCGCCGTCTGGGTGGCTTGACTCGAACCCCCGAACACGAGCGAGCTCAGGATCTGGAGCCCGAGCCCCTCTTGTAAGAGCTTCACGCTGTGGCGGGCGACGATGTGGCTGATCTCGTGTCCCAGAACCCCGCCAGCTGCGCCTGCGAATCCAGCTCTCTCAGAAGCCCCGTATGGACGTAGACATACCCGCCGGGGAGGGCGAAGGCGTTCATGGTCTTGTCCTCGATGACCGTGAACTGGTAGGGAATGCCGGACCGATCGGACAATCTCGCAATGTCTTGGCCCGTACGGTTCACGTAGTCCGTGACCACCCGGTCCGTGTAGATCCTCTTTTCGGCGCGGACCTGAGCGGCCATTTTCGCGCCAATGTCGCGCTCCTCGGACTCCCCGATCAGGATGACGCTTTTCTTCCCCTCCGGTCCGGTTGTCGCGCAGCCACACAGGAGTAGTCCCAGCATCAGCACCGCGCCAACCGCTCGTCTGATTGAATTCACGCTGTCCCCCTTCCGTTTGTT
The DNA here is from genome assembly GCA_036507115.1 of Candidatus Eiseniibacteriota bacterium. Classification (GTDB taxonomy): domain Bacteria; phylum Eisenbacteria; class RBG-16-71-46; order SZUA-252; family SZUA-252; genus WS-7. The sequence continues at coordinate 3,213 of DASXQO010000165.1, forward strand.
TCCTGCATCGGGCGCCAAAAAAAGTTTATGTTCCAGGAAGGGCGCGGGTCAATGAGACGCCCTTGCCCGCGAGTTCGCCATGCGGCATCATTTTCATCGGCAAGCACCTCTCTCTCAGGTTTAAGGAGGAATCCATGCCAGCACGGAAGAAGGCAACCAAGAAGGCCGCGACGAAGAAGCGCGCCCCCGCGCGCAGAACGCCGGCCGCGAAGAAGGCCGCCAAGAGCCCTGCCAAGCGGCCGCAAGTTCCGGCTGCCCCGCCGAGCGCGATCGGACTCTTGAACCAGCACATGGACTACACGACGCACCGCCTCGCCGACGTGAAACGCTTCTACACCGATCTCCTGGGGTTCCGCAGATTCGAGCAGGATCCTCAGATGAATTATCTCTACGTGCAGACCGGCAACTCCTCCAGCGTCGGTTTCATGCCGCCGATGCAGGGCCAGGGCGAGCCGAGCCCTACCAAGGAACCAGTGCTCTATTTCATGGTGAAGGATGTGGACCGCGCCTACACCGATCTTTCTGCGAAGGGCGTCCAGTTCGAGGGCCCGCCCGCGGACATGCCCTGGGGCCATCGTGTCGTGAGCACCCTGGATCCGGAAGGCCGCCGCGTGATGCTCGCCACCACGAAGCGGAGAGCCTGAGGTTTCAGGCGAACTACGGACAATGAAGAAAACCCCCTGCGTCGCGTTGCACGAGCTCGGCCAGAGCGTCTGGCTCGACACGATCAATGATGGACTCTTGCAGTCGGGCGAGCTCAAGTCGCTCATCGACGCGGGGGCGGTCTACGGCGTCACCTCGAACCCGACGATCTTCAAGAACGCGATCGCGGGCGACAAGTATTCCTACCCCGGAGAGATCATCCGCCTGGCGACCGCCGGGAAATCGGCCGAGGAGATCTTCGACGACCTTTCCGCGCGCGACATCGTGCGGACCGCGGATCTGCTCGCCGAGACGTATCGGAAGGGGACGGGCCGGGACGGCTTCGTGAGTCTCGAAGTGCCCCCGGCCCTCGCCTACGACACCGAGGCCACGATTGTCGAAGCCAGGCGGCTCTGGAAAAAGATCAAGCGTCCGAATCTCTTCGTGAAGGTGCCGGCCACTCCGGCGGGCATTCCCGCCATCGAGGCCCTGATCGCGGAGGGGATCAGCATCAACGTGACGCTCACGTTTTCGGCCCCGCAGTACGTGACCGTGGCCGAGGCGTTCAAGCGCGGAATCGACCGGCGGATCGGTGCGGGGCATTCGCTCGAAGGGCTCAACTCGGTCGCAAGCCTCTTCGTGAGCCGGCTCGATACCACCGTGGACAAGGAGCTGGAGGAGAGAGCGAAGAACGCCCCGCCCGCCGAGAAGGAGCGGTTCCTCTCGCTCCGCGGCAAGGCGGCGGTGGCGAACGCGCTCCACGTCTGGGAGGAATACCGCGCCCAGTTCTTCGGCGCGAACTTCGAAGATCGCCTTCGGGCCGGAGCCAAGCCGCAGTGGCTGCTCTGGGCGAGCACCGGCACGAAGAATCCCGCTTATTCGGACGTGAAGTACGTCGAGGAGCTGGAGGGCCCCGACACCATCAACACCATGCCGCGCGAAACCCTCGACGCCTTCCTGGATCACGGCAAGGTCATCGGCAACCGCCTCGATCCCGAGATCGAATCGGCTCGCCGCACGCGGCAGGCGCTCGCGGATGCGGGCATCTCGCTCCAATCGCACTGCGAGCGATTGCTCGAGGACGGAGTCAAGTCCTTCGCCACGTCCTTCGAGGAGATGATGGCCGTGATCCGCGAACGCTCCGTCGCCCTGCTGCAGCGCCGCTGATCCAAACCCCAAGGGAGGCTCTGATGGAACTCGGGTTCATTGGGCTCGGGCGGATGGGGAAGAACATGGTCTTCCGCCTGCTCGATGGAAAACACCGCATCGCGGCGTGGGACCGCTCCCCCGATATCGTCCGCGAGGTGGAGGCCAAGGGAGCCGCGGGAGCCAAGAGCTCCGCCGACCTCATCGCGAAGCTGCTCGAGAAGCCGCGCGCGGTATGGATCATGGTTCCCGCGGGGGAGGCGACCGAGCAGGTCATCCGGGACCTCGCTCCCCTGCTCGAGCCGGGGGACACGATCGTCGACGGCGGAAACTCCTACTACAAGGATTCCGTTCGGCGCGCCACCTCGCTCGCCGAGCGGAAGATCCACTTCATCGACGCGGGGGTTTCGGGCGGGGTCTGGGGGCTCACCGTCGGGTATTGCCTCATGGTGGGCGGACCCGAGGGCGAGTGCAGAAGGCTCGAACCGCTCTTCAGGACGCTCGCCCCGAAGGACGGCTACGCGCGGGTCGGGGGGAGCGGCGCCGGGCACTACACCAAGATGATCCACAACGGGATCGAGTACGGTCTCATGCAGGCCTACGCCGAGGGCTTCGAGGTCTTGAAATCCTCTCCCTACAACCTGGACCTCCGGTCGATCTCCGCCCTCTGGAATCACGGGAGCGTCGTGCGCTCCTGGCTCCTCGAGCTCGCGGCGAGCGCGTTCGAAGAGGACCCGAATCTCGAACGCGTGCGCGGGTACGTGGAAGATTCCGGCGAGGGCCGGTGGACCGTGATGGAATCGCTCGAGCGCGAGGTCCCCGCGCCGGTCCTGACCTTAGCGCTCGCAACGCGGTTCCGCTCGCGGCAGAGCGACTCGTTCCAGGGCAAGGTGCTCGCGGCGCTGCGCCACAAGTTCGGCGGGCACGCGGTGAAGACGACGTGAACGCGCGCGGCGGCCTGGCGGTCACCCCCGAACCCAGGGTGAATCCGCTCCGCGAGGAGAGCGTCACGCTCAAGGCCGCCGATCCCTGCACGTTCGTCGTCTTCGGCGCGACGGGCGACCTCACGCACCGGAAGCTGATCCCCGCCCTCTTCCGCCTCTCGAAGCAGAAGCTCCTTCATCCACGGACCGCGATCGTCGGTTTCGCCCGGCGCGAGCTCACCTCCGAGGCGTTCCGCGAGGACATGCGGCGCACGGTGATGGGCGCGGGCAGCGCGGGCGCCGCGGCCCCGGGCAGCGCGGGCGCCGCGGCCCCGGGCAGCCCGGGCGGAGCGGGCGGCACAGCCGCCGCGGCCGCCGCGGGCGGAACCGCCTCCACTCCCGAGTGGGAACGCTTCGCGGGCTCGCTCTTCTACCATAGGGGCGTGTTCGAAGACCACGAGGCCTTCCGCGCGCTCGGGCGGCTTCTCGGCGACATCGAGGAAGAACGCGGCATCCCCGGGAACAGGATCTTCTACTTCGCGACCCCGCCCTCGGAATACGAGGCGCTCATCCGGAACATCGGCGCGGCCGGGCTCGCGCGGCGGGCCCTCCGCGACGAGCGCACGGCGCCCTGGTCGCGGGTCATCATCGAAAAGCCTTTCGGGCACGATCTCCATTCGGCGCGGGAGCTGAACGCGCTGGTCCACACGGTATTCGCCGAGCGCCAGATCTACCGCATCGATCATTACCTCGGAAAGGAGACCGTCCAGAACATCCTGGTCTTCCGGCTCGGGAACGGAATCTTCGAGCCGCTCTGGAACAACCGCTACGTCGAGCAGGTGCAGATCACGGTGGCGGAATCGGTGGGCGTCGAGGGCCGAGCCGCATATTTCGATAGTGCAGGCATTTCGCGCGACATCTTTCAGAATCACATGATGCAACTCCTGACGCTCACCGCGATGGAGCCCCCCGCCCGGTTCGAGGCGGATTCGGTGAGGGACGAGAAGGCCAAGGTCCTGCGCACCCTGCACCCCATGACTCCCGAAGAGGTCGCGAGAGAGACGGTCCGGGGGCAGTACGTGGCGGGCCCCGTCGGAGGAGCCCCCGTTCCGGGATACCGCCAGGAGCCCGGCGTGAATCCCCGTTCGCAGACGGAGACCTATCTCGCGGCCCGGATCCAGGTGGACAACTGGCGCTGGTCCGGGGTGCCGTTTTTCCTGCGCACGGGAAAGCGCCTCGCGAAGCGGGCGACCGAGATCGCGATCGTGTTCCGTCAGCCGCCCTATGCCCTCTTCCGATCGGCCGGATGCGAATCGCTCGAGCACAATATTCTCAGATTGCGGATCCAGCCGGATGAAGGGATTTCGCTGTCCTTCGGCTCGAAGTCCCCCGGCCAGTCGCTCCACATCGATCCGGTCCAAATGGATTTCTTCTACCTGACCTCATTTGGCCAGGACCCACCCGATGCTTACGAGCGGCTCCTCCTCGACTGCAATCTCGGGGATTCGACGCTCTTCGCGCGCCGCGACGAAGTCGAGCTGGCGTGGGAGTTCGTGGACGGCATCCTGAACGCGTGGCGCTCCGGCCACGGTCCGCCGCTCGTCACCTACCCCGCCGGGACGTGGGGACCGGCGGAGGCGGACGAGCTGGTGCACCGGAGCAGCTACCACTGGTACCGGTTGTGAGCTCGCTCCCGAAATCCTCGGCGGACCCAGCGGGCCCGACACCCTCGGCGTCCTCCGCGCATCCGGACGAGACCTACGTCCTCGAGGCTCCCGACGGGAGCCGGCCCTTCGACGCAACAGCGCTCGAGAACGATCTTCGGAGCATGTGGAAGCGCGTCGGAGGAGCAGATTCGACGAAGACGGGGGCGATCTACCGCGCTGCGCTCGCGAATCTGGTCGTGCCGGTGGATCCCGAGCTCACGGCCAAGCTGACGCCCGTTCTCGTGGATGTCACGCGCAGGCATCCTTCGAGGCTCTTCTCGATCGAATCCGATTCGACCCCGCGAGGGGCGGGACTCCGCGCACGCGTCGGCGCGCTCTGCCATCGTCGTGAGAGCGGAGGGGGCCTTGTCTGCTCCGAGCAGGTCGTCGTCGATTCCGACGCCGAATCGGCTTCGCTCATCCCGAGCGCGGTCCGATCGCTTCTCATCGGGGACCTGCCGACGGTGCTCCTCGACTTTCACCCCGGCCTCGACCGTCCCTGGGTCTCCGAATTGATGGACATGGCCGATCTCGTCCTGGAGGATAGCTGCCTCAAGGAGCCCGGCAAGGAGCCCGAAGTCTGGCACCTTCTCGAGCGCGAAGGCTCCCGCAAGTTCCACGATCTCGCGTGGGCGCGGCTCACGCCGTGGCGGGAAACGCTCGCCGAAGTCTTCGACAGGAAGGACTGCCTTCCGGCGCTCCGGACACTGCGGCGGATCGAGATCGGATTCACGGGCGCGGCCGATGGCTTCCCTCCTCCTCCGGTATGGCTGCTCGTGGGTTGGCTCGCGTCGCGTCTCGGCTGGAAGCCCGAGGGAGGCGACCGAACCGGCCTCACCCTGCGCTCCGAAACGGGAGCCGTGACGATCGTGATGCGCGGGCTAGGTTACGGCGAAGGACGCGTGCTCGAGCGGATCGGGCTCCGATCGGACGAACCCCATCCGCTGGATCTGGAGATCGTCCACCGCGGACGCGACGCGACGGCCAGGGTCTCGACCCGGGCGCCGCGCGCCTCCAGCATGGAAGTGCCATTCGGGTATCGCGAGTTCGCCGCGTGCATCGTGGGGGAGCTCCACCGCCACGCCGCGAATCCTCCGTTCGAAGCCGCGGCCCGCGCGGCGGAGGCATTGATGCGCTGCTGGAAACGCCCATGAAGGAGACCGAACCTAAAGTCCGTATCACGTCCGACCGGGTGGAGCTCGCACGCGCGGCCGCGGAGGAATTCGTGACGTGCGCTTCCCAAGGCACGCCCGAGAGACCGATCCGAATTCTCCTCTCCGGGGGGACAACCCCCGAACCGATGTACCGGCTCCTCGCCTCCGAGCCGACCCGGAGCCGGGTCGATTGGAATTCACTCGAATGCTACTTCGGGGACGAGCGGCCGGTCCCGCCCGACCATCCGGAATCGAACTACGGTCTGGTGTCGAAAACGCTCCTCGAGCCGCTCGGGCTTCGGGCGCCGCGCACGTACCGGATCCGCGGCGAGACCTCGGACCTGACGCTGGCGGCAATGCGCTATGAGGCGCTCATCCGGAATCGTTTCGCGGTGCGCCCGTCCGAGGATCCCGCGTTCGATCTCGTCTTTCTCGGGCTCGGCGAGGACGGCCACACGGCTTCCCTCTTCCCCGGCGTGACGATCCCGGAGGATTCCCCTCGCCTCGTGGTCGCCCTCTGGATCGACGTGATTCAATCGATGCGGGCCACCGCGACCTACCGTCTCCTGAACGCGGCCCGCCGCGTGCTCTTCTTGGTCGCAGGCAAGGAGAAGGCAGCCGCCGTCAAGCGGACGCTTTCCCCCGAGAGTTCGGAGGCGGTGAC